>CAITJF010000175.1 GCA_903892645.1 uncultured Nitrosomonadales bacterium
AAATGGGATGCGGCGCGCATCCATCTGAAACAGGAAGGCACTGGGCACCCGCCGGGCAGTAAAGACCAAACCCTCGGTGAAGATGTCGCTGCCGCTCAAGCGTGCTTGCGGAAAGGTGGTGCACAAACCGGACAATACAAAGCCTGTGCCGCAACCCATTTCCAACACCATGCTTGGATCCGGAAAATATTTACGCATCACGTCCATCAGGATGCGGTTGCGCATAACAAACCAGAAGTGTTTTGGTTCGACCGCCGCCATTAGCTGGAAAAATTCCGGATTAAAACCGTCGTTTTGTTCGGCAAGTTCCGGTGCGAAAGCCAAGAAACCATTCCGCTCGACTGGCGTATTGCCACAGGCTGGGCAGGTCCAGACAGGGCTATCGTACAGCTTGTTACATGCGAAACATAACTTCATGCCTGAGTCCGAATAATGTTTACCTGCGCCCTGTGTCGCTGTCTTTCCAGCATGGCCGCAAGCGGATTCAGCAGCGCGTCGTGCGGATCAAATAAGGCCACACTTTTCTGCTCATTTCATTTCACCGCTCATGCTCAATTGGTAAATTGTCTCATATTCCTGCGCTACCTCGCGCCAGCTGCGCACGAATAGTGGTGGCGCGGAGGGGCGCCTGAGCTGGGTGTCCACCGCTTCCACCCAAATAGTCGTGTCAGCGCCCAGCGGCAGCACCGCCCCTGATTCGGCAGTTACTTGCGCCGCTGCGCCGCAGGCATCCGAAACCACCACCGGAACCTGCGCAGCCATTGCTTCGCTGATCACCATGCCGTAAGGCTCTGCTTTCGCTGGATGCAGCAGCACATCGATCTCGCGTAGGTGCTCAACATCACTGCGCCAGCCTAGCAGCCGATAGCCACCCTGCCAGTCGGCAAACAGGTGCCGCACCTCCCGCTCGTCCGGCCCGATCACCCACAGCTCAAGTTGCGGACGTTCACGGCGCAGTTGCGCTGCGATCTCTACCGCCAATGGCAATCCCTTGCGCTGCCACTCTCTGCCGACGAAGCCGATGATGCCACCACCAGCCGACACGCTACGCGGGGTTCGGACAACGCCCGGCAATACCCCCGGCACAACGGGTTGGGTAAGTTTGTGCGCATATTCCGGATAATAATGAGCCAACTGGCGCGAAATGATCTCGGAATTCGGCACGATGCGATGCGCCACGCGCAATTCCCGCCGTTCCATGTAGAGCTGCATCGCCACGCGCAGCGAGATCCTTTTCCACCAGGGTTTGTCGCGCACCGAAGCGAACGGCGGGCCATGAAAGGTGGTAACCTGGTGCACATCGACCCGCTCGTGGCTATGGATCAACCAACCGGGTTGCGGATGCGCGCGCAGCCATTTTTCCACACGGCGCCCGAAGCGCCAGTAATATAACCAGCGCGGGCGATAAGCCATCGTGCCGAGCTCATGTACCGCTATCCCTTGCGGTTTTTCAGTAACGCAACGTTCGCATAACACCTGAACTTCGTGTCCGAGTTTTGCGAGTTCGCGCGTGACCTCCCAGACGTAGCGTTCCATCCCGCCGGCTGGGCCGTAGCGCCTCACGATGTGAATTATTTTCATCCTGCCTCTGAAATGATGGGGCGTCGTTATAGAATGCGCGCGTTGCCCCATTCGATCGACTAAACATGGATAGTATAACAAGCGAACCTCGGCCTTTATGCGGCCTATGCGGCTCGGCAGGCAATCTCGCCCAGTGTGGTATCCCAGACCCGGACGGCAATCTCAGCGGAACATGGGGTTTTCGGCGCTGCGCCAACCCTGCGTGCGGCGTGTATTGGCTGGACCCCGCACCGCTGCCGCATGAACTCTGGAAGGCCTATGCCACCTACCATACGCATACGCGCAAATCCGGCGATCGCCTCGCCAAAGCCGCGCTCAGCTTGGCGCATCGCCTCATCAAGCTTTACCTGCTGCCACTGTGGATAATCAATGGACTGAAACGCGAAGCGGACTACCTGCGCTTCATGACGCTGGCGCATGAACCTGCAGGCAAGTTGCTGGATGTCGGCTGCGGCGGGGGGCGCTTCCTCAACCGGATGAAAAAACGCGGCTGGCAGGTCGAGGGCATTGATTTCGATGTACAGGCAACCAACAAAGTCACTGCACGTTATGGCGTCAAAACACACGCCGGCGATCTAGCGCAATGCGCCCTGCCCGCAAACAGTTTCGATGTAATCACCATGAGCCAGACCATCGAACATCTGTACGACCCGGACGCGGCACTGCGCGAAAGCCTGCGCATCCTGAAACCGGGCGGATTGCTGGTGATGACCACCCCCAATGTGAAGAGCCTCGGCACCGGTGAGTTCGGTGCGTTCTGGCGCGGCTGGGAAGCACCACGGCATCTGCACCTGTTCTCGGTGGAATCGTTGCAGCGGCTCACGCAACGCGCAGGGTTCGAAGTGGTCGAGGCGCGCACCTACTCCGCAGGTTCCGCCGTGGTGTACCGCGTAAGCTGTGCGAATCAGCAAAAACAAACGGACAAGTTGTCCTGGATGG
>CAITJF010000176.1 GCA_903892645.1 uncultured Nitrosomonadales bacterium
GCATACCGCATCCAGATCGGTTGCATCGGTGAGAAATAGCGTTGCGCCGTTTTCGGCGAGTTCGAAATCCTGGGCGCCGGCCTCGATGGCCGCCAGCTCCGCGTCAGCACCTGCGGAATTAGGCGTCGCCTCGATCATGCCCTGATAGTTGAAATCCCATGATACCGAGCCAGAGGCGCCGAGCTGTCCCTTGCGAAACAGCACTCGCATGCTGGAGAGCGTGCGGTTAATGTTATCCGACAAACACTCGACGATCACGGGCACCCGATGCGGCGCAAACCCCTCATAGACAAGCCGTTCCAGGCTCGTTCCTTCGGCGAGCAGGCCCGCGCCCTTATTGATGGCGCGCTCCAACGTTTCGCGGGGCATAGATGCTTTTTTGGCTTGCTCAACCACCAGCCGCAAACGCGGATTCATGTCCGGATCGGCGCCAGCGCGCGCTGCTACCATGATTTCCTTGGACAGCTTGCCGAAAATGCGGCCCTTTGCGTTTGCTGCAATTTCTTTGTGTCTGGCTTTCCACTGAGCGCCCATATCTACTCTCTTGTTCTCTTGGTGTTTACAAGGTTTTTTGGGAAATTCCCAAACGCGCATCTTGCCTCAAGTGCCGGTTTGCATCAATCTTGAATGGCGGCTTTTCCACCGAATAGGTAGTTTATATTTGTGCCACTGGAATGGGGCGATTCAAATATTTACCGGCACACCGCGCCGCAGGCGGGGATAATTGCGCATGACCAATACTATTCCGCCTTCCTCCCCGCCCGCAGCAAGCGCTACCGGGCGCTCTTTCAACGAACTGCCGCTGCCGCCCGGTATACAGGCGACCTTGCAGCAGCTCGGCTACCTGAATATGACACCCATACAGGCGGCCAGCCTGCCGCTTGCGCTGGCAGGGCACGACCTGATCGCGCAAGCGAAGACCGGCAGCGGCAAGACGGCTGCGTTCGCACTGGCCTTGCTCACCCGGCTGAACCCGCGCCGCTTTGCGGTGCAAGCCTTGGTGCTGTGCCCGACACGCGAGCTGGCCGAGCAGGTGACGCAGGAAATCCGCCGTCTGGCGCGTTTCGAGGATAACATCAAGATACTCGCGCTGTGCGGCGGTACCACCATGCGCCCGCAGATGACCAGCCTGGAGCACGGCGCGCACATCGTCGTCGGCACACCGGGGCGCATCATCGATCACCTCGATCGCGAAAGTCTCAAACTCGATGCGCTCAACACGCTGGTGTTCGATGAGGCCGACTGCATGCTGGACATGGGTTTTTACGACGACATCACCTTTGTTGCGAAGCGCTGTCCGGCAGAGCGCCAGACCCTGTTGTTCTCGGCGACCTACCCGGAAGGAATCGCGCGGCTGGCGCGCCAGTTCCTGCGCAATCCGCAGGAAGTGAAGCTGCTGGAACAGCATGAAGGCAGCAAGATACGCCAGCGCTTCTACGAGGTAAAACACGAAGAGCGTTTGCATGCCGTCGGCATCCTGCTCAAGCACTATCGCCCGGTCAGCACACTGGCGTTCTGCAATACCAAGCAGCAATGCCGCGACCTGCTGGAAGTGCTGCATGCCGAGGGCTTTCATGCGCTGACATTGAACGGCGATCTGGAACAACGCGAACGCGACCAGGTACTGATCCAGTTCGCCAATCGCAGCTGCTCGGTGCTGGTGGCAACCGATGTGGCCGCGCGGGGGTTGGACATCGCGCAACTCGAAGCGGTCATCAATGTCGATGTCACGCCCGATCCGGAAATACACATTCACCGCATAGGCCGCACCGGCCGCGCCGATGAAGACGGCTGGGCGCTGAGCCTGTGCAGCACGGCCGACAAGCGCCGTGTCGCCAGCATCGCACAGATGATGTGCAGCGAACCGGAGTGGCATGGCCTGAACGCGCTGCAAAACGGTGATGACGCGCCGCTGGTGCCGCCCATGGTGACGCTGCAAATACTCGGCGGGCGCAAGGAGAAAATCCGCCCCGGCGATGTGCTGGGCGCACTCACCGGCGAAGCGGGATTCACGCGCGAGCAAGTCGGCAAGATCACCGTGACCGAGCAATCCGCCTATGTTGCCGTTGCGCGCGACATCGCTGTTGAGGCCGTGCGCAAATTGTCCGCAGGCAAGGTAAAGGGCAAGACGGTGAAAGTGCGCGCGCTGGAGGATTGATTTGAGAACCTCAATCACAGACTCCCTCCACTTTAAGGGGAGGGCAGGGGTGGGGATGGGTAGAAGTGGCGGTGCAGCATTCGTGTTTATTAACCCATCCCCCTCCTAGCCTCCCCCTTGAAGGGTGAGGAATAAACCAGCGGCACTACTCGTTCAATGGCATAACCTTAATCGCCGCCCAGAGCGGCAGCCCAGCCGCATCGAGATAGGTGAGATAAGCCCGCAGGTCAGACTCCAACTGGTGATAATCAGGTTCCATATGCAGGCACAGCTGATAGAAGGCCTTGTCCACCATCTGAGTTACAGAAATACCTCAACTTTCTGGTATACGAAAAAAGTGGGGTTCGTCGATCTCCGGGTCAAAATCTGATTCCAACGTATCGGCATACCTCGCCTTCTGCTCGTTCAAGAGTTTCTGATGCTCTACTTCTTCGTCTCTAAGGCTCTTGATCAGTTCTCGAACTGTGTCATCCTGAATGAACTGCAAGATGCTGTTATAAAACTCGTAAGCTTTAATTTCAGACTCCATTGCGACTTCCAAGGCGTGTCGTGGGGACATGTAGCGTATTGCTTTTCCAGGATCCGGGGCTTCGATATCGTTCTCAATCATATTCGTCGTGACGCGCGAAGGCGTATCGCCAAAAAGCAAGCGCCTTTGTTCTGAAATTTCAACCCCGTGACGCTGCTCGTTTCGAGCCATCATGGTAAAGAAATTCGCCGCATCACCGGGATACCGGTGCCCGATTTGGTCTGCCAACAAAAGGTAGCGATCTTCCGCTTCCTTTTCGATCAGCACGGCCATATCGAGTGCATCCTGTAAATTAAGAGTTGAAAAATCAAGTTGAATAGTCATTAACTTCTCCCAGGGAAAGAGGCGTTTTCATAAGGATAGGAAATTCAATTACACCCACTATGAGTATCCACTTGTTTTGTGGTCACAGTCAATCGCCAAATTTCAGTAAAACATTATGCAACACTTACATAATTTGATGATGGTCAGACTACATATGTAATCAAGACTGATACACCGCTTTGTGTCGAAAGTGACGATTGGCGAACGCCTGCTTCAGAGCAATGAAATTTTTCTAATGCGCTACAAATTTAACAGTCCGACAGCGGACATTGGCGAACTCACACAATCGACACTTTGGAGATGGTCAGCGCACTTGCGGTGAGAGGCTGCTCCTCGGCCATACCGGACTGTGCCAGGTTATCTTATTTCGTTTGCTGCGAGCGTCCGCTTCCTTAAGCCTTGACCGGCAGTTCCCGACACGAAGCGGTCATTGACCGAGGTGTGGCGGTCATGGATACTTCAATAGGTGCGTTTGAAATTTCTATCCTTCAGCCCGAACGGGTTTAGACTTTGCGTGCCGGATCAATATTTGTACAGGGACAATCGGGCGATGCAGATATCCACCTGCATTTTCCTGCCGATGGCGACCACACCCAGCCGGCGCAACCTGTGTTTATCAAGAGGTTGGTCGATGCGGTGTGGCAGGAAGCTTTCGAAGGGCAGCCTCAGAGTTTGCCAGCTTGGATGGGCCTGAAAACTCGCCCGGTATGATTGCCAGACGATACGGGTGTCGTCGGTGCGCAGATGCAGGTTGTAGGTTTCGCCGTTGCCGAACACTTCGACCTCGACACCTGCATGGTCGCCGGCATCGAGCAAGCCGGACGCACTCAAGTCCAGGCTGGCCTGAACGAAACCGCCGTTGTTTTTCAGGCTCACTTCGCCGGTCAGGCGCAGGCAGGCACGGCCTTCAATCACTGTCGGCATGAGGCTTCCGGGGGATACGCCGCCCATCACCGTATCGGAGATCATTCTCCAACTCGCGCCATTAGTCGCGGTCAGCGTGTTGCTGCTGCGGTCATCCAGGATCAGGATCGTCGGCGTGGCGCTCATTTGCCTGTGGCCGCCGTGCTGCCATGGCTGACGCGAATCAATCCATTCAGGTCAAAGCCGGCATTGCGCGCGATCTGCAACAGGTTGTTCAGCACATCGTCTGGCAACTCGGGCGCGCGCGCCAGTATCCAGAAATATTTATGCGATGGCCCAGCCACCATGGCCCAGCGATAATCCGAATCGAGCGCCATCACGTGATACCCGCCGTAGAATGGGCCGAAGAAGCTAACCTTCAGACTGGCGGTATCCGGGGAGCCGAGGAGATAGGCGATGCCTTTTGCTTCGCGCCAGGCTTTTTTGGCCGGGTCGTAGCCACGGTTGAGCACATTGATGCCGCCATCCGGCTTGGCCTGATAGTTGGCCGAGACATCGACCAGGCCACGCTCGAAGCTGTGATCGAGACGCGCGATTTCGTACCAGGTACCCAGATAGCGATCGACCTTGAAACCGCTGACCGGCGTGACGCCCTCTGGAATGCCGGTACACCCCGCCAGCAGCAATGCCGCAGCCAGCAGCATGGGGCGCTGCAGGGCATTGCGCAGGAATGACAATCGGTCGGTTCGCATGGTGATCTCCCTCGCCCTGATCTTGTCGAAAGGTGAATGGGCTTAATACTTCCCTGTGCCAGATTGATAGTATATCGCTCAGCACCTTATAAATTTTGTGCGCCGTCAATTAACCCCCAACCCCCTTGAATTTCTGGCTGTTTAAAAGCGCCAAAAAAACGCCCCTGAACCAAGGATGGTCAAGGGCAAAAAATCCTAACAGCAGGGGGGCGTTGTTAAGATGGTACTTACTCAGGCTTCAATTTGCGAAGCCGATAAAATGATATTTCATCGCACGCGAAAAGCGCATCGGCATCTGTCTGATTATGTCGTAAGGGAAGTGGAAAGTTTTCTGTCAGTGTTTGCCTGACAATGTGTGTGGTGCGATGAGATCGGCTGCTTAAACAATTTGGAAGGCGGACGTGAAGGTCTCCTTCTGGCATATTGTGTTGAAAAACTATTTTGAACCCCTTCTTGGCGAAATTTTGGGGGTCATCAAACCATCAATCGAAAGGCGTTCGTCGATTGTAGAGCGTTCTATGAGGCCAGTGTTTTTCAAGCGGTGA
>CAITJF010000177.1 GCA_903892645.1 uncultured Nitrosomonadales bacterium
GCAAAACAACCGCCTGTGCTTGGCGCAACTGCTCTACGGTCTGGGCTGAGGCTATTGCCTCGCGGGCATGAATCAAGATCTCATCATTTCCACTGGCTGGACGTGACATAACTTTCTCCATCGAGTTGATGGAGTGATATTATTACATTAATGAATTAGAAATGGAATTAGAGGTAAAATTGTGCGGTTATGAGGCACTTAAAAACTGAACCACACCCACTTCAGGAAAGAGGGAGGTGCCAAATTTTATGGCAACTTCTCTTTATTGCTCTGCTGTGTTGTCAGCCAGCTTTTGCAGCCCCTCCCGCACTTGAATTGCCGGTTCGCTGCTTACCGGGGCAGGATTGTTTTATCCAGAATTATTTCGATCACGGTCCAGGTTCCGGTGGGGTCGATTACGCATGCGGCCATCTCTCCTATGACGGGCATACCGGCACCGACTTCCGGCTATTGGGAATGGAGGCGATGCATCAGGGGGTGGCCGTGGTTGCTGTGGCAAGTGGCGTGGTCGCCGGGCTGCGTGACGGCGAGCCGGATATCCCGGTGATGATACGCCCCGGTGAGCCGGATTCCGGCAAGCACGCAGCAGGCAACGCGGTGCGTATTGACCACGGCGATGGATGGGAAACCCAGTACAGCCACATGCGAAAAGGCTCGGTAGTCGTTTACGTGGGCCAACAGGTACGCGCCGGTGATCAACTGGGGATGGTGGGCCTTTCCGGTAATACGGCATTTCCGCATGTGGATTTCACCGTCAGGTACCGCGGCCATGCGGTCGATCCGTTCGCACCTTCAGGCGAGAGCAATTGTGCGGCCAGTGCCGATTCTTTATGGAAACCAGAGGTGTTGGATACCTTGCGTTATATTCCCACCGGCATTCTGCTGGCTGGATGGGCCAATGAAACGCCCGACTGGAACAAAGCGCGCAATGGCGAATATCCCACCCCTGGCAATGATGCTGCCGCACTTGTGTTCTGGGTTGAAGTATTTGGAGTGCAGGCAGGCGACCGGCAAACATTCGAAATGTTCGGCCCACAAGGTGAGCGACTATTGACCAGTAAAACGGTTATCCCAAGCAACAAGGCCATCTGGCTTGGGTATGCGGGCAAACCTCGTCCGCCGCAAGGATGGGCGGCGGGAGCCTATCGCGCTGAGTACCGTCTGGAAAGAAATGGTATACCTGTCGCTACGACCATGCACCACCTGGAAATTCGCTTAAAACATTAAACACCCCCGGCACTGTGTTCGGGGTAGCTGCTTAGCCAACTTCTTCGGCCAATGCCCGTAAATTCCCTTCTACGCGTTCAAACAATTCCTCCCAGTCGCCCACCTTGCGCTGCCTGTACAACCGTATGCTCGGATACCAAGGTGTGGTGTTTTCGCTGCTCCACAGCCAATAGGGGCGGCTTCCGAGCAGCACCCACACCGGGCGGCCGAGCGCCCCGGCAAGATGGGCCGTTGCGCTGTCGGTCATAATGACCAGATCCAGCATTTCCAGCGCCGCTGCCGTGCACTCGAAATCCAGCAACAAGGGGGAAAGATCGGTCACCATCGACTGCAATCCGAGCCGTTTCAATTCCTCGTGCGGAGGCCCCTTTTGCAGGCTGAACAAGCGCACGCCGGGCACGGCAGCGAAACGCAAAAAATGCTCCAACCCCGCCGCGCGGTAAGCATTGCCCTTGAACGTGATGCTCCCCGACCACACGATGCCGACATTAAGCTGACCCGGTTTCTTCTTCAGCAAGTTGGCGAACATCGCATGGCCGGCGGGATCAGCCGCCAGATAGGGTTGCTGCGGAATGGCGGCGGCGTTCGGCACAAGCAGGCCGGGCAGGCTCATCATAGGCAACTGAAAATCGTAGGGTTCCGGCGGTTGCGTTCCCTTGGCGAACAACCCGTCCACCCAGCCATTCTTTCCGAGCAAGCGCATCACCTCCGGCTGGCATTCCAACAGCATACGCCCACCCAACGCTTTCACTTGCGGCAGGAAGCGCGCGGCCAGCAGCGTGTCGCCAAACCCCTGCTCCGCGACCAGCAACAGTGTCTTGCGCTTGAAAGACTTGCCGGCCCAGCGTGGCCCCTTGCGCGGATAGGCACCGGCCTCTTTCAGCTTCCAGCGGCATTCATAATCGCGCCAGCCTTCCGCCAGGCGCCCCAAGCTCAACAAGGATTGCGAACGATCCCAGCGTGCATCGTGATGGTCTGGCGACTTTTCCAACAGACGGTCATATATCGCCACCGCCTCTTCGTGGCGACCCGCACCGCGCAAAGAAACACCGAGGTTCTGCAGGATGAGCGAGGAATCCCCATCCATGGCAAGCGCCAATTCATGGCAAGCCACTGCTTCCTCGCAGCGATCAAGGTCATTAAGCGCATTACCCAGGTTGGTGCGCAAGCCGGCATCGGCTTCCCCGCCGCAGTCCAGCGCGCGCCGGTAACACGCCTCTGCCGCTCGGGTATGCCTGGATTCGCGCAGGAAAATGCCCATATTGTTCCAGATTGACGGATCAAGCGGGTTGAGTTGCATGGCGCTACGCAGCAATGCTTTGGCGCCCTGCACATTGCCGCTATTGAAGCGGCCTGTGGCACGGTCACGTACCTGCCGCGCCTGCTCCACCGCTTCAGGTGCGACAGAACCTTGGCCCGGCCTGTTTTGTAGCAGCGCATCCAATGCTTGGCCTACCGCCGCGAATACACTGTCCCAATCATTGGGCTGCGGTTGGCGGAATAAACGCATAGCGGGATACCAGGGCGTATTATTTCGATCCAGCATCCAGCGCCAGTCTGGCGCATAAGGCAGCAACACCCACGCCGGACGGCCAAGCGCACCTGCCAGATGCGCAGCCGCAGTATCCACCGTGATTATCAGGTCGAGCTCTGCCATGACCGAGGCAGTCACACCCATATCACGCAGATGCGAACCTAACGGCACAATCAGTACATCTCCACCGCATGCTGCCAGGGCTGCGCCGAACTCGCCCACCTGCAAACTGAACATCTCCACGCCACGGCGACCGGCCAGCGGCAGAAACTGCTCCACCGCGCAGTCACGGTTGCGGCTGTTATTGTGCTTCGGATTGCCGGCCCAGACGATGCCGACGCGCAACCGGCAGCCGGGCAGAGGCGGCGGCAATAAGCGTTGTTGCGGCGCATGAAGATAGGGTACTGCTGCAGGAATGCTATCCAGCTTGGTGCCAAATAAATCCGGCAAATCGAGCAGAGAAACGTGGCAATCAAATTCGGGCCGCACATTCGGTTGCGCCAGTGTCACGCCATCCATTCCGCGCAGCAAGGGGTGCAGGGTCGGTGCGCATGCCAGCAGAACGTGTGCGCCCTTATTCACCAGCAGCGGCAAATAGCGTGCAAAGTGCAGCACATCACCCAAGCCCTGCTCGGCATACACCAAGATGGTCTTGCCCACCGCATCGCCGCCCCACCAGCAGGGTTGGATAAACTTGCGTGGCTGGCATTCCGGCAGGCGCTGCCGCCAGCGGTATGCGGCAAAGCCTTCCAGCAATTCACCTTGCAGCATATGTATCTGCGCGATGCCGAGATGCGGCCAAGGGTCTTCCGGCGCAATCTCCAACGCTCTTTCCAGCCGTTGCTTTGCCTCGTTCAGCCGCTGCAAACCAATCAGGATTTGTCCGGCCAGCAATAACAGGCTGGCATCGCGCGGCGACTTCATCAGCCCGCGTTCGGTAACGGCAAGCGCCTCTTTGTAACGCGCCAGACGGTGCAACACCCGGCCGGTATGGCGGCAAACAGCCACATTATCCGGGGCCATGATGGCTACCCGGCGCAACACAGCCAGCGCCGCCTCCAGCATGTGAGCATCCAGCAGCACCTCACCCAGAGTCACTTGCGGCGTAATATCATCCGGTGCCAACATCGCGGCCCGATCCAGCAGCTTAGCCGCTTGCGGAAATTTACCCTGCTGCCGCATCAAGTTGCCCAACAAGCACAAGGTGCGCACATCCTCCGGGTCGGCTTCAAGCACTGCCAGACAAGCATTGGCCAGACGTTTCTGATCTCCCGCCGCGAGGCAACGGGCAATCTCGTCAGCTTTCTGATCCGAATCCTGATTTCGTTTCGACACCCACGACCCTTCTTTTCCGTCACCCAAACTGGAGAACTTCCGCTGCTCACTCTAGCGCTAGATATTTACCCTATCAGCACCTTCTCGCGTGGCCCATCTGCAACAATACGGCCACCTTCCACTACAATCAGCCGATCCAGCATCGCCAGCATGATATGGCTGTGGGTCGCCACTATCAATGTCCGCCCTTGGGAAAATTCGCGCAGGCGCGCCGCAATTGCCTTCTCGCCAGCAACATCCAGCCCGGCTGTCGGTTCATCCAGCAATAGAATGCTGGGTGAAGCCACCAGCGAACGCGCCAGCGCAACCGCCTGCCGCTGCCCGCCGGAGAGATTCACACCGCGCGGTTCAATCGCCATCCCCAGATTCAATTCGCCACGGCGAATATATTCCTGCAGGCCAGCCACTTCCAGTGCGCGTGCCAGCGCTTCGCGTTCCATGAATTCCGCACCGGCCAGGATATTTTCCTCCAGCGTGCCTTCGAACAAGATCGGTTCCTGCGGCTTGTAGGCCAGCCAGCGGGCGCGCGAATAGGCATCGTGCTGGCGCACTGCCACACCATCTACCAGCACATCGCCCGTTGACGGCCGCACTACGCCAGCCAAACAGCGCATCAAGGTAGTCTTGCCGGAACCCGGACGGCCCAGCAGCCCGACCCGCTCGCCTGGCTCGATGTTGAAGGTCAGCCCGTCCAGCGCCAAGGGGCCGTCTGTTTTGAAGCGGTAACCCAGGCGCCGCACCGTTATTCGCCCCTCAAGTGGGCGTGGTGCAACGCTTTGCGCCGCCGCCGGCGTTTCACCGCCATCACCCAGCAGGTCATCCAGCTCTTTGCCGGAGCGGCGCATTTCACGAAAGCGCGTGAACAGCACTGTCACCGATGCCAGTGACATCATGCTGCGGCTGGCCAGCATGGTGCAGGCAATCAGTCCGCCGGTGGTCAACGCGCGCGCCTCAATCTGATAGACCCCTGCCACCAGCGTGCCAACGGTCGTCACCATCATCCAGAAATTGCCGCTTGCCGCGCCCAGTGCAGTCCAGAAACGGCCTCGCGCACCCGCCATCGCCGTTGCCTCGCTTTCCCCTTGCCAGCGGCGCGCCACAGGCACACGCAGCAAGCTGGTTTTGAGCAACTCTCCCTCCGACAAAATTTCCGCCAGCAGCGCCACTTTTGCACCGGCAGCTTTGCGGGATTGGCTGCCGTAATCACGGGCAGGCATGGAGCAAACAACATGCGAAGCTACCATCAAAATTCCCGTCACCAAGGGAACCAGCACCACGGCACCGCCGATAATCCATAATGCCAGCATAAACAACAGATAAAAAGGCAGGTCGGCTACCGACAAAAGATAGCCGGAGGTAATGAAATCACGCGCTGCCGCCAGTTCCTTGTATTTGTTTAACACCGTACCCACCGGTGGCAGTACGGCGGCGTCGTGGTGCAACAGGCGGCGCAGCAGCGCACGGTCGAGCATGACATCGGAATTGCCGGCGATATGTTCGATATACCAGGCACGAATTGCGCGCAGGCTGAAATCGAGCAGCGCAGCCAGCCCCATGCCCAGCGCCAGCGCCCAAAGCGTTTCCGAAATGCGGTTGCCGACGATCCGGTCGTATACCAGCATGGAAAACACTGGCGACAACAGCGCGATAAAATTGATGGCAACGCCCGCCAGCAGGATTTCCACATACTGCGGCCAGTAAGCACGCAGTGGAATAAAATAGGACGGCTCGGCACGCCTTTGCTTGTTGCTGGAAGCCAGTGGGTGTAACACCAACGCTTCTCCGGCATAACGTGCAGCAATTTCGGCTGGAGGCGCATCGCTCGGCTGTCCGTCCGAACGCAGGAAAACTGCATTGCGCCCACCGCCCGGAAATGCCAGCGCCGCGTAACCATCTGCCATCTTTACCAGTATCGCCGCTGCGGGTGTTTCCAGCACCTGCTCCAGCGGCGCCGTCGCATGCAGCACCTGCAAGCCCAGCGGTGCGAGAAATAAATTCAGTTCCGGCAATGATGGTGTGGCATCAGCCCCGCCATCATTCTGCCACAGCACATCGCACTCCAGTGCCCGCAACGCCGCATTCAGCGCCGACCCAAAGCCGGATATCAGTATGACTTCATTACTCACTGGCATTCATCCGAAAATATCCATAAACATAACCACCCCTGCGCTGAGTACCAACCCATATGCCATGAAACATCCGACCATGGTCGTTCTCAGGCATTTATAAACGAATTAAAACAAACTTGGTCGGACACCGTCTATCGAAATCAAGTCTACTTACCCTTAAGCAGTGTAGTTGATGTTCACGTTTTGCTCGCCCAGCAGTTTGCTTAATCCATCCATTAGATCGTTGTGCAGTGTGACACACCACTTCTCGTTCAGCTTCAACTGGGCGCTGCCTGAAATATTGCGGTAGCGCATCATTATCGGACATTTTCCGTCACGGTAGGGTGTAAGCAACTCCTTCAACCGCGCCACGCTGATGCACTTATCCGCAGAAACAGTTAATTCCAAGCTTTTGGCGAAAGTGGAACGCGCCGAGGCAAAATCGAGCAGTTCGTCCGCAGTGACGCGCATATTGTCGGAGTATCCATCCAGGCTGGCCTTGCCGCGCACCACCAGCAGTTCGTCCTCGCGTATCCACGGGCGGCTGGCTTCGAAGATTTCGTTGAACACAGTCACCTCGATCTGCGCGCTGCCATCGTCCAGCGTGACCACTCCCATGCGTCCGCGCCGAGTTTGCTGGATGCGCACGCCTGACACGATGCCTGCCAGCACTACCTGCACTCCGCTGTTGCGCCTGCCATTGCCATTGTTGTTGCTCTGCCCGTCGAGTTGCGGCGTCACGTCAGTGAGTTTCAGCCTGATAAAGTGCGACAGCTCCGCCTCGTACTCCTGATAAGGATGGCCGCTGAGATAAAAACCCAAACTGAGTTTTTCGTTCTGCAATTGCTCGCGCACCGGCCAGCGCGGAACGCTGGGAAGCTGCACCGGCATGGCCGCGCCTTCGTCATCGCCGAACAAGCTGTTCTGGTTGGCCGCGCGCGCCTGCTGTTCGGCGCTGCCCAGCGCGGCGTCAACCGAGGCCAGCAGTTGGTGGCGATGGTCGGATATCGAATCAAACGCTCCGCCGCGGATCAGCGCTTCGATGGCGCGGCGGTTCACCACGCGCTTGTCCACGCGGCGGCAGAAATCGAACAGGTCGCGAAATGGCTTCTCTTCGCGCGCCTTGGCGATGTTGTTGATGGCCGCCTCACCCGTGCCTTTGATCGCACCGAGGCCGTATGCAATGACCTTCCCGTCCGCCTCCGACACGTTACTGGTGGAACTACTAGCCATTCGACTAGGCGAGCCAACAACGCTCGCCAAGTCGCTGGTTATGGCGAAGCCAGCCGACTGCGGGAGGAGGCGGGGGGGCGGCATTCCCGCTCCGGATGCTTCGCAACTCCGTATCATGCCGCCCACTGGCGCAAAACGGTATTCGGACGAATTAATGTCCGGCGGCAAAATACTTACGCCTTGCACCAGCGTGTCCAGGTAGAAAGCATGCACTTTGTCGGTGTTGTCCATATCCGATGACAAGGTGGCCGCCATGAATGCCGCAGGGTAGTGCACCTTGAGGTAGGCGGTTTGATAAGCCACCAACGCATAGGCGGCGGCATGCGACTTGTTGAAGCCATAGCCGGCAAACTTTTCCATCAGGTCGAACAAATCTCCTGCCCGATCCTTCGATGTGCCGTTTTTGAGCGCGCCGTTGACGAAAGTTTCGCGGTGCAGCGCCATTTCTTCCTTCTGCTTTTTGCCCATTGCACGGCGCAGCAAATCCGCCTCGCCCAGGCTGTAGCCTCCCACCACCTGCGCCATCTGCATCACCTGCTCCTGATAGACCATGATGCCGTAGGTCTCCTTCAAGATGGACTCCGTGGCGATGTGAGGGTAGTCGAATTTCTCGCCATGCTTGCGCCGCACGAAGTCCGGGATCAAATCCATCGGGCCGGGGCGGTAGAGCGCGACCAGTGCAACGATATCCTCGAAGCAATCCGGCTTTGCCTGCTTCAACATGTCTTTCATGCCGCGTGATTCCAGCTGGAACACCGCCGTGGTGTTTGCTGCCTTGAGCAGATCATAAGTGGGCTGGTCATCCAGCGGAATTTCTTCCAGCTTGAATGGCGCTACACCACCGTTCATGCGCGCGATGTGGCGCATGGTCCAGTCGATGATGGTGAGCGTGCGCAAGCCAAGAAAATCGAACTTCACCAGCCCGGCCAGTTCCACGTCTTTCATGTCGAATTGGCTCACCACGCTGTCGCTGCCTTCGGCGCAATACAGTGGGCAAAAATCGGTGAGCTTGCCCGGTGCGATCAGCACGCCGCCGGCATGCATACCGACATTGCGCGTCAAATCCTCCAGCCGCTCGCCGAGCTCGATCAGCTCTTCCACGCCTTCTTCGCTATTGATGACGGCATTGAATTCCGGCTCCAGTTCGCGCGCCTTTCTCAGCGACACCGGCTTCACGCCTTCCAGCGGCACCAGCTTGGACAGGCGATCGCACAGGCCGTAAGGGAAATCCAGCACGCGCCCGACATCGCGGATCACCGCCTTGGATGCCATGGTGCCGAAGGTGGCGATCTGTGACACGCACTGCGCACCGTATTTTTCTTTTACATAATTGATGACGAGTTCGCGCCCGTCCTGGCAAAAGTCCACGTCGAAGTCCGGCATGGAGACGCGCTCTGGATTGAGGAAGCGCTCAAACAGCAATCCATAGCGCAACGGATCCAGGTCGGTGATGCCGAGGCTGTAGGCCACCAGCGAACCAGCGCCGGAGCCGCGTCCAGGGCCGACCGGCACGCCGTAGGGAAATTCCGCGGAGCGGTAGGTCTTGGCCCAGCGGATAAAGTCCGCCACAATCAAAAAGTAGCCGGGGAACCCCATCTTGATGATGGTCGCGATTTCGAATGCCAGACGCTCGCTGTATTCCTGCATCTTCGCTATGCGCGCGGCCTCATCCGGAAACAATTGCACCATGCGCTGCTGCAAACCGCGTTCGGATTCCGTGCGCAGAAAATCATCCAGGCTCTCGCCGTTGGGCGTGGGGAAATCCGGTAAATGCGGCTTGCCCAACTTCAAGGTAAGGTTGCAGCGCTTGGCAATTTCCACGCTGTTCTGCAGCGCTTCCGGCAGATCGGCGAACAGCACCGCCATCTCGGCCTGGGTCTTGAAATACTGCTGCGCGGTGAATTGGCGCACCCGGCGTTTATCGTTGAGCACGTAACCTTCGGCGATGCACACGCGCGCCTCGTGCGCCTTGTAATCATCCACGCTGAGAAACTGCACCGGGTGCGTGGCAACCGCCGGCAGCGCCAGCTCCGCAGCCAGCCGTAATGTTTCACGCAGATGCGACTCCTCGCGCGCAAAGCCGCTACGCTGCACCTCCAGATAATAACGCCCCGGAAACAATCCGGCGTATTCCTGCGCGAGTTGGCGCGCCGTCGCCTGATTGCCGTTCAGCAGCGTCACCCCGACCTCGCCGAAATGCGCACCGGACAAGGCAATCAGCCCATCCGTCCCCTCGCGCAGCCATTGCTTGCGCATCTCCGGGCGTCCGCGATACTGGTTTTCCCGATAGGCGCGCGTGAGCAGATCGCACAGGCGCAGGTAACCCGCATTGGACTGGCACAGCAGCAGCAGCCGGTGTGGTTTATCGCGCTCTGCTTCGTTGCTGATGAATACGTCGCAGCCGATGATGGGTTTGATGCCGCTACTACGTGCCTCCTGATAAAATTTGACTAGGCCGAATACATTGTTGAGATCGGTGAGCGCAAGCGCAGGCATGGCATCCTGCTTTGCGGCGGCAACCGCTTCCGGAATACGCACGATGCCATCGGCGATGGAGTATTCGCTGTGCAGGCGCAGGTGAATAAATGAGGGTTTTGGCATGGCAGCGAGATGACGATTTCGGCCTGAATTTTACCACTGCCACTGCCATGAAAAACCAAAAATTCTTTTCCTTGACCAGAACGTGCTAAAAGCCACGTCCTTCAGGGGGATAGTAATGATCGTATAGCGGTAGCTTTCGATTAATGCGTATGCTGGTGCGGTATTTACGCACAAGGCGACAGCTTGCGGCATAATTCACCATTATGTGCGCCGCTGTCGGCGAAGGATACATCGCATGAGAAAATTTGCCATCTTGGCACAAGACCGATGGATTGTGCTAGTCAGCTTCCTGCTCTTGCTCACCGCATACCACCTAATTTTTGGGCAGTTCTTTCCCACCAGAAACGGCACACTGGGTAACGACTATTCGCGTTTTTTGCCGGATTTGCTGGACGGCTATTTCTGGTTCAGGAGCAATGGCCTTTTTGAGCCATTTTGGTTTACCCCAGCTTTTTGCGGTGGTCAGCCGGTGTTGGGTGATATGGCATCTACATTCTATTCTGTCACGCAGTTCTTGGCCTTTTTTGTTGATCCGCTTGCCAGTGTCTACGCAACGGTGCTGCTGTTTGCATCGCTGGGTTTCTGGGGCTTTTACTTGCTGCTGCGTTCCTGTTTCGGCACTAGCCTCCAGACGGCAGTGCTCGGTGGAGCGCTGTTTATGTTCAACGGCTTTTTTATCCACCGCATGATGATTGGGCACTTAACCTATCACGGTGTGATGCTGGTTCCATGGATTGCCTACTTTCTGCTTTTGCCGACGGGGAAAAGTGTGCTTGCCATCTTGTTCAATGGCGCTGTTGCTGGCTGCTTGCTTGCATACGGCGCCTACTCCGGCCTTGTTTCTCTACTACTGCCTTGTGTGGTCGCCGTAC
This sequence comes from uncultured Nitrosomonadales bacterium, assembly GCA_903892645.1. Lineage (GTDB taxonomy): Bacteria > Pseudomonadota > Gammaproteobacteria > Burkholderiales > Gallionellaceae > CAITJF01. The sequence continues at coordinate 10,911 of CAITJF010000177.1, forward strand.
TTGCAATCGTCTGCATACACGGGCTTGCTGGCCACAAATCTTCAGGTTTTGTACAACGCTTGCTAGTTGCTGCGCTGGTGGCTGCAGGTCTGTCGGCAGCTAAATTGACGGCAGTACTGTCTTTCATGCACAACTTCCCTAGAAGCGATTATTCACTGCCGGGCGTCGCCAGCCTGTGGGACGCCGCACAATTGCTGTTCAGCGCACTGTTTTTTTCGCCGGATGATATTGCGGAACAGGCACGGCCGCTGTTGAGAGGCGTAAAATGGGCGCTCGAACGCCACGAGTGGGAATATGGCATTACTGTGATCCCGCTGCTAATCATACTAGCCGGAACAGCGGTCATGCTGGGCCGCATGAGGGATGCCCGATTACAGCTGAGTACTGCCAAGTGGGCGTGGTTCGCGCTTATGGGGTTCATCCTCATGTTGCCGTTTGCGCTGAACATTTATACACCGGATTGGAATGCATTCCTGAAGGAGGTTCCGCTAATCAAATCAAGCAGCAACCTGCTACGCTGGTTTCTGGTTTACATTCCCATCGTAATCCTGATAGCCACGTTGTTCCTGGATAGGGTTTCACCGCTGGCCAGCCGCAGGAATGGCATACTCATGGCTGCGCTTGCGGCACTGATTCTGATCAATGCGGTCAAGGACCGCACGTTCTACCACACCAGAATCTATCGACCGGACACTATCGTTAATGCTTGGCAGGCCGCACGCGCCGGAACGACCCTGCCGCGCATCCAATACGTCGATGCTTTCGTCGATGACAACAACCAGATACTGATGCCGAACAGCCGCAATGACATGGTCGCCACCGGAAGGTCGCAGCTTGCCTGCTACAACCCGATATTCGGTTACCGGCTGGAGCATTTCCCGATCAAGACGCTACATCAGGGGCCAGTGCTGGAGGAAATGGACGGCCTGCTTAACATCAAGAACCCCGCCTGTTACCTTTACCCGGAGCAAAACAACTGCACACCAGGAGATCATTTTACGACTGCCCAACGCGAGGCAGCACAAGCCTTTGCGAGCTACAAGCCTTATCCGTTCAACTTCTCGACTTGGCAGCAAATCGCAAACTCGGTGACGCAGGCCACGCTGGCGCTGCTCATGGTGTTGTTTGCCATAGTGCTATCCCTGTGTATAGCCACACCCATAAAAAGCAAGGGAGCGGCTCGTAAATAATGCAAATGGTTCCAGCCAGAACATGATGCACATAAAATCAAACAGTACGCAGAGCCTGCTGGAGTTGGCCGTGCTTGCCAGCTCTGTTGCAGGCCTGTTGTATTTCGGCTACTTCCAGCTGGCACCCTGGATCTGGAGCCAGAACGTGCCGTTCGATCCCAGGGAGATCACGCCCTGGGTGCTTCCCGAGATGAAGGATCGGGACGGCATTGAGTTGTATGCCTTGTATGCCCTGATGTTTCTCAACCTGTTCGCCGTCCATGCATTGAGCCGCGCATGGGACCGGCTGGCCGGGCGGCCGGTGCGCTATCTCCTTGCCCTGCCGCTGGTGGCGGTGGCGTGTGC
>CAITJF010000178.1 GCA_903892645.1 uncultured Nitrosomonadales bacterium
AACAACGGCAGGGTGAGCAGCAATGAAACGATGAATTGCGAACGTTCATGGCGATAGGCTTCCGCGCGCTCCTTTTTCTCCGCCGCAAAATCGCGCACGGGATGTGCGTCATAGCCCGCACGCTGGATGGCTGTGATCAGGGCAGGGATATTCACGGATCGAGGGTTGAAATCTACGCGTGCTTTTTCGGTGGCGAAATTAACTGTGGCAGAAACTTCCGGCATGCGGTTAAGCACCTTTTCGATGCGCGCGGCGCAGGCGACACAGGTCATGCCGGATACTTGCAAATCAGTATGTTCGACAGGTTCGGTCATGATGTTTTTAAAAGCCGGCTAACTTTGATGTGTTATTGACCCATTCGACATCCCCATGCGAGTCGGTGATGACGATCGCCTCAACATTGCCTTTTAATACCTTTTCGAATATTTGTAGTTTCGCCAGATCAGCTTGGGAATATGCTTGCGGCGACGGGGGAATATCGAAATTATTCATCTTCAGGTTTTCTAGTCAGGTGGTCGTGATATTGATAACAATACGCCCGATAGGCAGTCTTATCTATCGGGCGCGCTTGTCGTGCGGCTTTTGTATGAAACTTACTTTTGCTTTTGCATCGGGCAGGTTTTTATGCCAAACAGCGTATAGGCCGGGCAGAACTTGAAGACGCCGGTGAGCAAGGGCGCTACGCCGATCCAGCCCCATACACCGATCTGCCCTGCCAATGTCAGACCTATCAGGATCAATCCGACTGCTATGCGCATAATGCGGTCCACACCGCCTACGTTAACTTTCATGATCTTCTCCATATAATCCATTCAGGGGTTTGCATGATAGGAGAATCAAGGGCGGCTGTCTGTGAGAAAAATCACAGAGGCTACTAACAGGGTGTTAAAAAACGTAGCGAGCGATGGCAGAACAAGGCGCGCAAGGGCGAGAAAGCAGAGTTTATAGTTAGTAAATGAGCATTTTGAGCCTTTGCGCAACGCTGTTATAACCAATGACCTGACTGTCGTCTTTTTGCTGCCTAGTCAGATGGCTAGGCGTTTCATCAGTAGTTTTTCAACACTCTGCTAAAGCTCGGAAAACTTTTTCAGCGCTGGTGCATTAACAATTTCGATTTGCTCGCGCCCCAGATTGACCCACCCCTGTTCGGCAAAGTTTTTCAGCAGGCGGCTAACGATTTCGCGCACGCTGCCGAGTTCATCCGCCAGCGCCTGATGCGTGGTGTGAATCGGGTTGGGTTTGACAATGAGCAGGGTGGCGAGGCGTTGGTCCAGCTTCTGGAAGGCAACGGCGGAGACTAGTTGCATCAGGTCGGTGAGGCGTTCAGAAAACAGACTGAAGATGTAATCGCGGAACGGTTCATGTTTGGAGAGCAGCATCCTGAATGTCGCGGGCGGAAGCGCCACGATTTCGACATCCTGTTCCACCACTCCGCGTGCATGATAATTCGAGTGCCCCAGCAGGCAGCTGCTGGTGAGAATGCAGCTCTCGCCGGGGCTGACACGATAGAGCTGCAACTCGCGCCCGCTGGCCGCCGCCTTGATGACGCGGATGCTGCCGGAAAGCAGCAGCGGAAAGCCCTGGCATGGCTGGTTTTCATCGAACATCACCGTGCCGGCGGGCAGTTGCATAGCCGAGGCGTTGGCAAGCAAGTTTTCAAGCTGGGAAGCGGGTAGCTCCCGCAGCATGGGGTAGAGCTGGAGTAGCAGGATTTTTGTGGTGCTATCGAGCATAAAGATGGTTGCTTAACACCAATTTCGTCACTCCCGCGAAGGCGGGAGTCCAATCATTTGTATAATCCGAATTTCCGCCTTCGCGGGAATGACGATCCCAAGATTCTTCATGTCGTTATGCTTCTGGCCTCATGTGCGGGAACAAAATCACATCGCGGATGCTGGGGCTGTCAGTGAGCAGCATCACCAGCCGGTCTATGCCGATACCTTCCCCGGCAGTGGGCGGCAGGCCGTATTCCAGCGCGCGGATGTAATCGCCATCCTTGAACATGGCTTCCTCGTCGCCCGCTTCCTTGGCCGCAACCTGCGCGTCGAAACGCGCCTCCTGGTCTTCTGGATCGTTCAGCTCAGAAAAGCCGTTGGCAATTTCGCGTCCGACGATGAACAACTCGAAGCGCTCGGTAATGCCGGGATGGGTGTCGCTGCTGCGTGCTAGAGGCGAGACTTCGGCGGGGTAGTCAATGATGAAAGTAGGCTCAAACAACTGGTGCTCGGCCAACTCCTCGAACAGCGACAGTTGCAGTCCGCCGACAGCATCTGATGCTCTGTATTTGGCCTTGATGTCTTCCAGTTCGCCGATGAGAAAGTCGCGGTCATTCAGTTGCGCATCGGAAAACTGCGGGTGGTATTTCTGGATGGCCTGGGTAATGGTCAGGCGGTGAAACGGCTTGCCCAGATCGAATTCGCGCCCCTGATAAGTGATGACCGTGGTGCCTAGCACCTTGTGCGCCACTTCGCAAAACAGCTTCTCGGTGAAGTCCATCAGGTATTTGTAATCCCGATAGGCTTCATAGAATTCGATCATGGTAAATTCGGGATTGTGCCGCGTGGAAAGACCTTCGTTGCGGAAGTTGCGGTTGATCTCGAACACCTTCTCGAAACCGCCCACCACCAGCCGCTTGAGATATAGCTCCGGCGCGATGCGCAGATACATCTGCATATCCAGCGCGTTGTGATGGGTGGTGAAAGGCTTGGCCGAAGCGCCACCGGGAATCGGATGCATCATCGGCGTTTCCACTTCCAGGTAGTCATGGCGCATGAAAAATTCGCGGATCGCCTGAATGATTTTGGTGCGCGCCAAAAACACCTTGCGCGCGTCATCGTTGGTGATCAGATCGAGATAACGCTGGCGATATTTCTGCTCCTGGTCGGTCAGGCCGTGGAATTTTTCCGGCAGCGGGCGCAGCGCCTTGGTCAGCAAACGCACTTGTGTGACCCGCACAGAAAGCTCGCCGGTCTTGGTTTTGAACAATATGCCGACCGCGCCGAGAATGTCGCCGAGGTCATAATGCTTGAACGCGTTGTGCACTTTCTCGCCGGTGTCATTGTTGCTTATGAACAACTGAATCCGCCCACTCATATCCTGCAACGTGGCGAAGCTGGCCTTTCCCATCACCCGCTTCAACATCATGCGCCCGGCTACCGCAACGTGAATTTGCGCGGCATCCAGCTCGTCATGCGTCTTCTCGCCCAACTCTGCGTGCAACTCGCCAGCCAGATTTTTGCGCTCAAAGTCATTGGGGAAAACCACGCCTTCTTTGCGTAGCGCGCCTAGCTTGGCGCGGCGCTCGGCGATGATCTGGTTGTCGTCTTGCGGGTGCCCGGCCAAAAGTTGTTCGGATTGGGGAATGATAGGTTCGGTTGTCATGGTGCTTGGCTAATTAATTAAGGTTAGATTGTTGGGTTGCTTTTACAGGCGCGGGATTGTGTCACGAATGCCCTGTCAGGCGCAATTTTAGGAGGTGAGTTGTGCGGCTTCGTGCGGCTGATTTAATGACGTTTCGCATACGCTTTGCTGCTACCGGGTTATGCTCGGTATATTAGGCGAGGGACTCTGCCAATTCGGCAATTGCTTCAACGTGTCCAATATGTCCTCCAACGTCCCATCTGGTCACGGTTTATTTACCGTTTAACTCATCATCTTTGTAATACTTGGTGCCTTGAATCGTGGCTTGCAATGCAAGTCCTGTTTCAGTGATCTGATATAGATCCACGCCGGGCGCGACGGTAATTGCACCCGCTGCGGCCCCTCCTTTTTCACCCGACTTGGCGGCGGCATCCGCTTGTGCATCAGCCGCCCATCCGCTCTCGATAAATTGCTGAAAAGTTTTGGCTGTCGAGAATACGAAGATGCCCCGGAAATCCTTTACCCCAAGCCCAAATCCAACACCGCCGGAAACCATCTTCATATAGATATCCTTGCCAGTCCGGTTATCATGGGCCACGCCGGAGCCGCCCGCCGCCGAGAAAAGAATCAGGTTGATGCCGATGTTGCTGAATACGGCATAGCCAGCTGCTTTTTGAAGGTCACCCTTGGCGAGCGGGTGCACCTTGTACAGTTTCGCCAGCGTTTCGCTACGCATCTTCCGTATTTCTTTTCTCTTCTCTTCCGGAGAAGCGGCGACCGCCAAACCGGTAAAACCTGAAAGAAAAATCCCAGCAGCTACTGCTGCCAGGATATGCATGCGGTAAGTGCCTTGCTTCATGAATTCACTCCTTATTTATGGAATGTAATTCCACACCACAGGATCAGCTTAACACCGACCCCACTTTCTAACGTAACTACACGCCCTGCTTCAAACTCGCGCTGATGAATTCATCCAAGTCACCATCCAACACACCCTGCGTGTTGCCGATTTCGATGTTGGTGCGCAGATCTTTGATGCGTGATTGGTCAAGGACATAAGAACGAATCTGGTGTCCCCAGCCGATGTCGGTCTTGCCGTCTTCCATCGCTTGTTTCTCGGCATTGCGCTTGCGCAGCTCGGCTTCATACAGGCGCGATTTCAGCATCGCCATGGCCTCGGCACGGTTACGGTGTTGCGAGCGGTCGCTCTGGCATTGCACCACGATGTTGGTTGGAATGTGCGTGATACGCACCGCGGAGTCGGTCTTGTTGATGTGCTGTCCGCCTGCGCCGCTGGCGCGGTAGGTGTCTACACGCAGGTCGGCGGGGTTGATCTCAATTTCGATGGAGTCGTCCACTTCGGGATAGACGAACACGCTGGAGAACGAGGTGTGGCGGCGGTTTCCGGAGTCGAACGGCGATTTGCGCACTAGGCGGTGTACGCCGGTTTCGGTGCGCAAATGGCCGTAGGCGTAGTCGCCGATCACCTTGAGGGATGCACCCTTGATGCCCGCGACTTCGCCGTCGGATTGTTCCAGCACTTCGACCTGAAAACCTTTTCGTTCGCAGTAGCGCAGGTACATGCGCAGCAGCATCGAGGCCCAGTCCTGCGCTTCGGTGCCGCCGCTACCGGATTGAATATCGACGAAGCAGTTGTTCGGATCCATCGGGTGGGCGAACATGCGGCGGAAGTCCATCGCCGCAATGCGCTTTTCGATGTCCTGTATGTCGGCGGCGGTGCCTTGCAGACTCTCGTCGTCGTTTTCCGCTTTCGCCATCTCGAACAACTCGG
>CAITJF010000179.1 GCA_903892645.1 uncultured Nitrosomonadales bacterium
TGCCACAGGGATGGGCGCGCGATCACGAAAACTTCCACTTCATTACGGTGCTGTCCGATGCTGCACCCGAAGACCAGTGGAGCGGTCGCACGGGGTTGGTACACGAGGCCATCCTGGCAGACTTCCCCGATCTCGGGGGCAAGGAGATATACGCCTGCGGCTCGGTAAAAATGGTCGAGGCCATTTTTCCGTCGCTGAAGACTCACGGGGCCGAAGAAGGCATGTGCTTCTCCGATGCCTTCACCATCTCGGCCCGTTCGATGGCGTTCCAGCCGAAGCAGTAGACCAGAACCGCACACACAAACCGGATAGCGCTTATTGCGAAAAGCAAGGACTTGAGTAGGATGTGGCCATGAACACTCACACTGTAGCGACCACTCCGTTCAACGACCAGAAGCCCGGCACGTCGGGCCTGCGTAAGAAGGTCGTTGTATTTCAGTCACCCCGTTATCTGGAAAACTTTGTCCAGGCGGTGTTCGAAACCATTTTCGACGCCGCCGCGGCCCCTTCCGGGTGCACGCTGGTGCTGGGCGGCGACGGGCGCTACTACAACCGCGAAGCGATTCAGGTTATTCTGAAAATGGCGGCAGCCAATGGCTTCGGCCGTGTGATGGTGGGCAAGGGCGGCATTCTTTCCACCCCGGCCGCATCGTGCGTGATCCGCAAATACAAAACCTTCGGCGGCATCGTCCTTTCCGCCAGCCATAATCCTGGCGGGCCGGACGGCGACTTCGGCATCAAATACAATATCGGCAACGGCGGCCCGGCGCCGGAGAAGGTGACCGAAGCAATTTACACCAAGAGCAAAACCATCAGCGCATACCGCATGCTCGACGCAGCCGATGTGGCGCTCGATGCTGTCGGCGAAACTTCGCTGGGCAATATGAAAGTGCAGGTGTTCGACCCGGTGAGCGACTACGCCGAATTGATGGAATCGCTGTTCAATTTTGCCGCTATCCGCAACCTGCTTGCGGGCGGCTTCCTCCGTATCAAGTTCGATGCCATGCATGCGGTGAACGGGCCTTATGCAAAGGAAATTCTGGAGCGGCGCTTGGGTGCGCCCGTGGGCAGCGTGATGAACGCGGTGCCGCTTGAGGATTTTGGCGGCGGACATCCCGACCCCAACCTGACTTACGCGCATGATCTGGTGGAGATCATGTACGGCGCTGAAGCGCCGGATTTCGGCGCGGCATCGGACGGCGACGGTGACCGCAACATGATTTTAGGACAGCGTTTTTTTGTCACGCCTTCCGACAGCCTTGCTGTCATTGCGGCCAACGCCACGCTGGTGCCGGGCTACAAGAAAGGCTTGGCGGGTATTGCGCGCTCTATGCCCACCAGCGCGGCGGCAGACCGCGTGGCGCAAGCGCTGAACATCCCCTGCTACGAGACGCCCACCGGCTGGAAGTTTTTCGGCAACCTGATGGATGCAGGCAAGGTCACCATGTGCGGCGAGGAAAGTTTCGGCACCAGTTCAGACCATGTGCGCGAAAAGGACGGCCTGTGGGCAGTGCTGTTCTGGCTCAATATTCTCGCGGTTCGCAGGCAATCGGTGGAGAGTATCTTGCGCGAGCACTGGGCGAAATATGGCCGCAACTTCTATTCGCGCTACGACTATGATGGGTTGCCGACCGCCGCCGCGCAGGGTGTGATGAGCCATCTGCAAAACAATTTCGGGCAGCTGACCGGAGCGCAGTTCGGCAAATACACGGTGAAGTTCTGCGACGATTTCAGCTACACCGATCCGGTGGATGGCAGCGTGAGCAGCGGCCAGGGCGTGCGCATCATTTTTACCGACGGTTCGCGTATCGTGTTCCGCCTGTCCGGCACCGGCACGGAAGGCGCAACACTGCGCGTTTATCTGGAGGCCTATGAGGCTGACACGTCACGCCACCACCTCGACGCGCAAGTGGCGCTGGCCGACCTGATCCGGATCGCATTGCAGATATCGGAATTGAAGCAGCGTACTGGACGCGAGCAGCCCACGGTGATTACCTAAAAAGCTGTTTAAAAAATTACTGATGAAACAACTAGCCATTCCGCTAGGCAACCCAAAGACGGTTGCCAAGTGGTTGGTTACAGGCTGCCAAGTGGGGGTCGCAGGGGTGGGCGGCTTTATGCCCAACTCGCAAAATGCGACAGCCAAGTCATTGGCTATGCGCGCACGGCGTTTTCCAACACCCTGCTAAGGAGCTGCTGATTTATTCGGTGCGGGTGCAATATCTGAAGGAACTGCTAGTTTATCCGGTACCACGGGCGCGACACTTGGCGGCGTGTCCTTCAGCAGGCGTTTCATGTTCTCAACACGCTCGGTGCTTGCCGGGTGTGTGCTTAGAAAAGGAATTAGTGAGCCAGAGGAAATTGCCGCCAGTTTTTCCTGCAGGCGTACGGCGCCCCACGGGTCAAAACCCGCCTGGGCCATGTATGTCACCCCGAGCTGGTCTGCATCGCGCTCCTCATCCCTGGAGAATGTTCTTGAGACTGTAGTCGTTGCAGCGTCTGTCGCGGTTACAGGAATTGGAACACCAACCATGGCCAGCGCAAAACTAAGGACAGTTGAAGTCACAATACGGTTCTCTTCCCGGTTCTGCCGCACCTTCCCGTGTTCAAGGTACAAATGCGCCAATTCGTGTCCTATCAAGGCAGCCATTGCATCTGCATCATCCCCAATGAGATTTATCATGCCAATATTGATGCCTATTTTTGACACCTTATGGTAAGCAAAGGAAAACCCATTGGGCTCATCGCCTTCGGCGATCAGGAGTTCAGTGCGTAATGGGCCGGCAGCGTTTTCCACGCGCTCTTTGATGTTTATTATATTTTTGATGTCGGTCGTGTTGAAACCGGCGATGATTTTTCCGTCCGGCTTGTCTTTATATACGACATAAGGATGCGGGAAATTGGCTATCGATGCAGCATCCCACATTCTTTGCGGGCTGCTGCTGGCACAGCCGGAAATCAGCGCCACAAGCAGCAGGAATGCTATCTTGGTCATATCGTTTTAGCTTTGTGTATATGTGCCGGAAGTACCCGTAATATCGCCATCATTACAAAAAATGAGGCCGCGACTCTATCGGGTTTGTTCCTCTTCCCGGAATGGGGAGATTATTCGTCGCAAAGATGTGGCGTTGAACCTTCCGCCAGTTCGCCCGTGTCTGGATCAATCCAATCGGTGATACCAATTTCCTCTTCTGCTTCATGGAGTGTCTCACCCTCCTCGTAATCGCTGTCTTCCTGGTATTGCATATCCAGTAGCGCCTCTGTCGAGCTCGGGAATGGGCCGTAGAATTTCCCGGTGGGCTTGTCCTGCCAGTAGAAACCATCAGGGCGCTCGATCAGGCACGCCTCATCGCCAACCAGAGCTGTTTGATCAACCTCTGGTTCCTGCGGGTCGTGTATCGGCGTTATGTTTTTTTTACTGCTCGTCATGATTCACTCTCTACTGCAAACTTTCTTTGTAGATAGTATTGAGAAACTGTGCGTTGCTGTCAACGGCAAATTTGTTGCTAGCGAGATTGGCATGTTCGAAGTATATGCGCATGCTTATCGGTTGTCTCGATGAAATCTATATTTTTAGTCCAAACTTTTTTTGGCCCGAATTTTTGGCCTAAACTTTTTTTCATGCCTTTTGTTGCTCTGCTATAATCCTCGGCTTCGGGGCGTAGCGCAGCCTGGTAGCGCACTTCGCTGGGGGTGAAGTGGTCGGAGGTTCGAATCCTCTCGCCCCGACCAGTTTAATCAGACAGTTACTTAATTGAAGCGCCTTTTAGTGGCGTTTTTGTGGCTATACTGAACATTTCGTCGATTTTTCCGCGCTCGTTGCTTTTGTCTGCACCATCAATCCATTTCGCATAAACCTTGAGTAGCATTTGCATGTTCGCGTGGCCGAGTTGCGTGGCTACCCACATCGGATTTGCGCCTGCCATCAAATTGAGCGTGGCATAGGTATGGCGTGTCTGGTAAAAGTTCCTCTCACGCATTCCTAGTGCCTTGAGTGTCGGGTTCCAGTATGCCCTTCGCAACGGCCTTTCTTCGCTGTACGCTTCACCTGTTACCGGATTCTCAAATACATATCCATCTTTCAAAAAAGTGTGCTGTTTTTGCCTTGCCAGAGCGGACTGCGCACGACTGTTCAATTCAACATCGCGCACTGTGAATGTTTTGGTGGCGTGCTCCATTCCAAACGTCCTGGCTCTCTGCACCCTTGCAAGTCTGCGGATGTAGTCAATGTCACCCCAGCGAAGCGCGATAATCTCGCTCGGCCTCATGCCAGTGAAGAATGCAAACTCGATCACGTTAACAATCTGCGGATCGTATTTCTGCATGTGGTTCAGCACGGCATCGACCTCTTCCGCCGTCAATGGGTCAGGTGGCTCCTTCTGCACCTTCGCATTCTTAATGCGATCTGCTGGGCTGGAATCAATCACGCCATCAAGGAATGCTGTTTCAAGAACCCCGCGCAACGGGATGAGCATATTGTTTCTGTTCTTCGCCCCCCAGCCCTGCGAGTTGGCAAGTGCGGCGATGGTGGAATACTGGATATTTTCTATCGGCTCATCACCTATACGGTTTAGCCAGAAGTCGAGAGCCTGCTGATATTTTATTCGCGTACCGTTGGCCAGGTGGCTAGATGCCGCCATCCAAAGGACTGCTATTTGCCTGAAAGTTTGGCGCTGCTGTTTTTCTGGTGCAGCTCTGGCGATGCGTGATGTTGGGAAGTGGGCCGCGTAATTGTCGAGCGTGTAATTGCCCAGCGATATTGCGCGCTCAATCTCCCCTTTCAGGCGGGTTGCATATTTGATGTTTGCTGGTGTTGGCGAGATTTTGAGCGTCGGCCTGAACCGATCTCCGTTCCAGTAGAACGTGACTTGGATACCCTTGCCGTGTGGCTTGATTCCACCCATTTTAGATATGCCTCAACGATAAAGTGAATGCGCCCATCGGGTGATTTGATGTAATGGATGCCCTTGGCAAATTCACCACGAGCAATCTTGGAGCGCAAAGCATCTTCAGTATAACCCGATTCGACTGCAAGTTTTTGCAGAGTAATTAGCGGCATCATTTTTTTACAGCCCCCATGATTTAGCCTTGAACACGATCATCCTGATTTACCTAGTAACTTGTTTGTCTGTTGCATGCCTATGCGCAGGGCCATAGATTTCTCAGTAGGTGCACTAATGTCTTCCATGCAACAATTGTCGCCTGATAAGCACTACAAAATCAGGTGAATTCTAAGCAATTATGCGCAGAATCCATGTTGCAATTATATTAGCCGTGTGACCAATACACCTCACGGAGCCATCGAGGTTATGACATGTTTGTAATAGTCATGCGCGCTGCCTTGGTAAGAAGGTAGAGCAAAGGTGACTTGGCGCAACCCCGCACCGATACCATCCAGCACAGCACAGCACAGCCAGCAATAAAAAGCGATAGAGATTCGTGGCAAATTTGCTGGGAATCACCAAGATTTTTTCGTCTTTTTTGCCGAATATCTCCCCGTCATAAACGGGGGAAAAAATGAACGAAAAATATCTTCTCACCTGTGCTGAAGTGGCGACTATTATTGGCTTCGCGCCTGCTACTGTAAAAAAATGGGTATATGGCCAAAATACCCCACCCGCAGACTTCCCTGCCGCGCTCCAGGTTGGAGGTCGCGTTCGCTACCGAAGGGCCGATATCGAGATTTGGATTGCGGGAATACCGCCGAGGATGCCATGCACTCACCCGCATACTGCTTTGCCTCGCGGGCGGGGACGGCCAAGAAAAATGCCGCGAATGGAAGAAGGTTTGGAATGAGAGAGTCATCACTTGTTCCGACGAACTTGCTTAACTGGCCGCGTGTAGCAGTGCGCTTGCCAGAAGAAAAATTAATTTTGCTCGCCATTTGGGCCGCACCGTGGCTCAGTTGTGCCGGCGTAGGCATGCTGCCGCTGAGACCTTTTGCTGCGAGTTTGGGACTCTCGGCTGAAGCGACCGAAACTGGGATCGGCAACCTGGTTTCAGCCGGGTTGCTTGATTTAGATATGGGCACCTACGAAATCCAAGTGTGTGACTGGTTCAGATTTCATCGATTTAAAACGGCTCGATCAGTAGGCATCCTTCTTGCCGGGATCGAAAAAATCCAGTCTGAACGCATAAAAAATGGTTGTATCAAACAATCAAGCACTTACTTACCAACAGCAACAGCAACAGCAACAGCAACATCAACAGCAGCAGCACTCGCGCGCGCGGAAAATTATGCTGCGGTTAAAACTGGAAAAAAATTCATCTTGCATTCCAGTGGCATCGAATGCTGGGATGCATCAGACGTTACTGCTGCTGATCATCTGGCAGCCTCAATAGCACCTACTGATTTGGCTGCGACAATTGCTAGCATCCGCGCTGCTGGCAAAGCTCCTGTCCCCGGCATGGTGCAGCGTGCGTTTCACATAGCCAAGAAACGCAGTGAGGCGATTAGCCGCCCGCTGCTCGTTGCAAATGATCTGCGAGTCGATCCAGCTGCGCAAATAGCAGGTGCACAACTTCTCCCACTCGCGCTCCGCAATAAAATTGCGTCCAAATCTAGGGCTGCATGAAATCAACTCAGTGCCGATTCCATTCCAGCACGCCTACGGCACCTCTGAGACTTCGGTTAGCAGCAGAGCAGTGCTCCAGCACGTCCACAGCACGTCTGAGAATTATTACGATCCATGAAATTAAATTCATGTGTGCAGATACTCGGCAAAAATGCCGAGTATCTGTCTTTATTTCTGGACGGAACCAACTATGCTTCCAGTACATTTACCATCAGCACATCCATCTATGCCTGCTCTCATTTCGCCACCTGTTTCCAAATCGGCAATATCGCAACTATGTGAGCGTGCCCCTCGCAAGAATGCGCCTGCCTTGCCGAAATCTCTTGGACTTGTCAGGCACCTCAACAATCAATTGATGGTTCACCATGACTGAGTTGGCCGCGCAAACGAAGACTCATACTGCAATCAATTCCACTGCAATTTCACACAGCCAATGGAAGCGGGGAGATTGCACGAAATCAGAATAGGTGAGGCGAATTGATATGAGCACCATAGATGCCCGCTATGAACCTGAACTCTCCGTCCAATAAATTGACTATGAAATCCCGTGAGATTACAGTTCGCATTATCGGAGCACCGGACACGAACTTGGCGGCGGAGTTGTTCGCCCCTTTATTCCTAAAAATCCATGAGCGAAATCAATCAGAGCACTCGACGCTGCGCCTTTTACCTGCGCAGCTCAAAAGACAGGACAGATGTATCAATCGACGCCCAGCGCCGAGAACTTCAATCGCTGGCAAAGTCCCGCAACCTGACCATAGTTGAAGAATTTGCTGATGCTGTGGAAAGCGGCAAAGATGCGAACCGCCCCGGTTTCCAGAACCTAATCCGGCAGATCAGCAACAAATCCCGCCCTTGGAACGTTGTGCTGATGGTGGATACATCGCGCCTCGCCCGCAATCAGTACGTTGCCCACAGTTTCATGCACGAATGCCGTAAGCGTGGCATTGAGGTTGTTTTTGCCAAAACGCCGGAACTCGATGGCATCACTGGAATCATCCTCCCCGCCGTGTTGCACGCGATGGATCAAGTTCACAGTTTTATGTCCCGTGAAAAGGGACTGGCTGGCATGGCTGAGAACGTGCGACAGGGGTTTAGAGCAGGAGGCCGCGCACCGTTTGGCTATCAGCTTGAATACATCCCAACCGGGGCTATCCGTGAAGGTGAGCCTGTCACCAAGTCCAAGTTGGTGACAGATGATAATGCACCAAAAATCGCAACCTACCTGAAAGGCCGCGCCCAAGGATTGACTGGCACGCACTTGGCCGAAAAGTTGGGGCTGGATATGGCGCGCACCAGCCTAAACGGGATCGAATGGAATGCACTTACTTATGCCGGGCATACTGTCTGGAATGTTCATAACGAAAAGACCGATAACGGATACAAGGGCGGCGTCAAACGCAGGCCTCGATCCGAATGGCTTATGCAGCGCGACACACATCAGGCGCTCATCTCCGATACCGAGGCCGAAGCTATCCTGCAAAAACTGGAATCGGGCAGAATAAAGACCTACAGGACGCGCGCCACACACCTGCTGACTGGCATACTGTCAACGGCAGACGGTAGCGCTTTGCACGGTGACGGAGAATACTATCGACTGGGAAAGAAAAGCGTCAAAGCGGCGCGTGTAGATGGCGCCGTGCTGCGCCAGGTAGCCAATGATCTGCGGTCAGACGCATTCGTTGGTGCGCTGGTTAAATCAGCCCACAAAGCAGCA
>CAITJF010000180.1 GCA_903892645.1 uncultured Nitrosomonadales bacterium
ATCGGTGATAAAAATAAAAATCGGCCAGATGGCCGATTTTTATTTGAGCTTTGATGCTGGTATCCCCATATCGCCGCAACGGCAACAGGGAGATGAACTATCTGGCGACTTGTTTTTCGCGTATTTCGTCCAGCGTCTTGCAGTCTATACACAGCGTTGCGGTTGGCCGTGCTTCCAGGCGGTTAAGCCCGATTTCCACACCGCAGTTGTCGCAAAAGCCATAGTCTCCGCTGTCTATCTTGGCCATCATTTCATCTATCTTCTTGATCAGCTTCCGCTCACGGTCGCGGTTGCGCAACTCCAGGCTTACATCCGATTCTTGGCTGGCGCGGTCGTTCGGATCGGCAAATACGGTAGCCTCATCCTGCATGGTATGCACCGTACGGTCGATGTCTTCGCCCAGCCCGAGCTTGATGTCGTTCAGGATGGCGCGAAAATGACCCAACTGCTTGGGGTTCATGTAAGCCTCTCCCTTTTTGGCTTTGTAAGGGGTGACTGGCTTGGTGGGTTGTACCGGCATTTATCTCTCCAAAAAACATGCAATCAAAATTTTGAAACGCGCTTTAATACCAGAAACACTAGTGCATCGCAACTAAATTCATGACACATCCTGAAACAACAGGCGGTTAGGAGCGGTTCACAAAATGGGAACGCCCTGTTTTTTTAACATATCCACCAGCAGGATGAGGGGCAGTCCAATCAGGGCATTGGGGTCGTCCCCTTCCATCCGGCTGATCAGCGTGATGCCCAGTCCTTCCGATTTTGCGCTGCCTGCACAGTGGTAAGGCTGCTCCTTGTGCAGATAGGATTCGATTTCGTTGTCGCTGAGCTCGCGAAAGCTTATGCGGTTTTCCGCTACTTCGGTTTGCATTTCTCCGGTGCGCGCATTTAACAGGGTCAGCGCAGTATAAAAGATCACACTCTTGCCGCGCATGGCGCGCAGTTGGCATACCGCATTGTCGTGGGTGAGTGGTTTGCCCATCTGCTGCTCCCCCAGCAACGCGACCTGATCCGAGCCGATGATCAGCGCATCCGGGTAATTTGTCGCTACAGCGCGCGCCTTTTCCCGAGAAAGCCGCCAGGAGGTTTGTTTGGCGCTTTCACCGGGGAGCGGGGTTTCGTCCACATCGGGTGCGGCAGTTTGAAACGGGATTTGCAGGCGATCCAGCAATTCGCGACGGTAAATCGAAGTGGAGGCGAGAACAAGCGGTTGAGAATTCATTCCATATGCTTCTTTGACAGTGATACCCGAAATATATATCATGCGCGCCTCATGTTTGCACGGCATTTCATTGATAGCTTGGACTTTGCCCGTAACGGCAGGGAATTGCGCGGAGAAATACCGGTGTCTGAAATGCCCCGGTTGCAGGATATGCTGGCTGCTTCAGAGGGAAAAATCGGCTATGTTGTGCGCGGCTTTCAGGATAAGGATGGCAAGCCGAAGCTGGAGGTGACTCTGGATGGCATGTGTCAGTTGCGCTGCCAGCGTTGCTTGAATGCTCTGGCATATCCGGTGAAGCTGGTTTCGCGCCTGCTGCTGGTGCAAGAGGGTGAGCTGGACGAATCTTCTGTTGAACAGGATGATTTGGACAGCATTCTGGCCGACGGCCATCAGGACATACTTGCCCTGGTGGAGGAAGAGATACTGCTGAGCTTGCCATTTGCACCGAAACATCTTTCGGGCGCATGCCAGCCTGTAGCGGGAGGTTTGGATTGGTCAGAGCCGGAAAGAAAACCCTTTGCGGCTCTGGCAGGATTGAAAATTGAGTAGTTTTTATATATTGTTTTTGTAAGGAGTTAACATGGCAGTTCAGCAGAATAAGAAATCCCCATCCAAGCGTGGAATGCACCGTGCACACGATTTTCTGACCAGCCCGGCGCTGGCGGTTGAGCCCTCTACCGGTGAGCCTCACCTGCGCCACCACATCAGCCCGAGCGGTTACTATCGCGGCAAAAAAGTTGTCAAAACCAAGGCCGACTGATATCGCCTTGCGCTAGCCCTTTGTGATAGCAGACACGCTCGCCCGGCCTGCTGGATACCGGCGTGTTTGTTTGTGTCTCTCCTTTCTTGATCACAGCGTTGCGAGGATCGCCTGGTGGATGTCACGATAGCCATTGATGCCATGGGCGGTGACCATGGAACACACGTCACCATACCCGCCGCAGTGAAATACTTGCGGAAAAATCCCAACGACACCATCGTGCTGGTCGGCCTCCCCGACGCCATCGAGACTGAACTGCGCGCCATCAAAGCCTCCACCGGACCGCACCTGCGCATCCATGCGGCCAGCGAAGTGGTTGGCATGGACGAATCCCCCCAGCTGGTCCTGCGTAACAAAAAAGACTCGTCTATGCGGGTTGCTATCAATCTGGTCAAGAATGGCGAAGCATCCGCTTGCGTCAGCGCAGGCAATACCGGCGCGTTGATGGCGACGGCGCGTTACGTGCTGAAAATGCTGCCCGGCATAGACCGCCCGGCGATTGCCTCTTTCCTGCCCACCGTCAAGGGGCAGATATGCATGCTGGATCTGGGCGCGAATGTGGATTGCAACGCCGAGCATTTGTTGCAGTTCGCCCTGATGGGCACCGCCCTGGTCAGCGCCATCGAGCACAAGGACAATCCCACGGTGGGTTTGCTCAACATCGGCAGCGAAGACATCAAGGGCAATGAAGTCGTCAAACAGGCGGCGGAACTGCTGCAGCAAAGCGACCTGAATTTTTACGGCAATGTCGAAGGCAACGATATTTTCAAGGGCGTGACTGACGTGGTGGTGTGCGACGGGTTCGTCGGCAATGTCTCGATCAAGACCACGGAAGGCCTGGCGCAGATGCTGCGCGGCTTTCTGCGCGAGGAATTCAGCCGCAATATATTTACCAAACTGGCCGGCCTGATAGCCATGCCGGTGATCAAGGCGTTCAGGAGCCGCGTTGACCACCGCCGCTACAATGGCGCGAGTTTGCTCGGGCTGAAGGGCATTGTGTTAAAAAGCCACGGCTCCGCCGATACGTTTGCCTTCCTGTGTGCCATCGAGCGTGCAGCCGAAGAGGCGCGCGGCGGCATGTTGCACCACATCAGCGAGCACATCGAAAAATGGCATCATACAAACCAGCAAAAAGCGGCGAAGATTTCCTGATGTACTCGAAAATCATCGGCACCGGCAGCTATCTACCCGCCAAGGTGCTGACCAATTTCGATCTGGAAAAAATCGTTGAAACTTCGCACGACTGGATATTCAGCCGCAGCGGTATCGTCGAGCGGCATGTTGCGGCGGATAACGAACTCACCAGCGATCTTGCCTTGCAAGCCAGCCTGCGTGCCATCGAAGCAGCGGGTATCAGTGCGGACGAAATAGACCTGGTGATCGTCGCAACCACTTCACCGGATCAGATTTTCCCCAGCACCGCCTGCATCCTGCAAGACAAACTCGGCATTAGAAATTGCGGCGCGGCATTCGACATGCAGGCGGTGTGCGGCGGTTTCGTCTATGCGCTGAATACCGCTGACTTGTACATACGCGGCGGGCAAGCCAGGACCGCGCTGGTAGTCGGCGCAGAAGTGTTGTCGCGTATGCTGGACTGGAATGACCGCACCACTTGCGTATTGTTCGGCGACGGCGCAGGCGCGGTGGTATTGCGCGCCTCGGATACGCCCGGCATCGTCGCCAGCAAGCTGCACGCCGATGGCAGCCATCGCGGCATGTTGAAAGCCGATGGCAACGTCCGCAACGGCGCAGTGCAAGGCGATCCATTCATCAAGATGGATGGCAAGGCGGTATTCAAATTCGCCGTCAAGGTGCTGAGCGAAGTGGTCGAGGAAGTGCTTGAAGAAAATAACCTGCAAGGCTCGGACATCGCTTGGCTGGTGCCGCACCAAGCCAACATCCGCATCATGGAAGCCACCGCCAAGAAGCTGGGCTTGAGCATGGATAATGTGATTGTTACAGTTGCCACTCACGGCAACACTTCGGCGGCATCCATTCCTCTGGCGTTAGACGTTGCTGTGCGCGACGGACGCATCAAGGCGGGGCAAAATATCCTGCTGGAAGCGGTGGGCGGCGGGTTTACCTGGGGTGCCGTTCTTATCAAATGGTAGGTTTTAAACATGACTAAATTCGCTTTCGTATTCCCCGGCCAAGGTTCACAATCGCGCGGCATGATGAACGGCTACGCCGATTTTTCTGCGGTGCGCGACACCTTTGCCGAAGCCTCCGATGTATTGCAACAAGACCTGTGGCAACTGGTTGCCGAGGGCAGCGATGCCGATCTGAACGCCACCATAAACACCCAGCCCATCATGCTCACCGCAGGCGTGGCGGTGTACCGTGCATGGCAAGGGCAGGGCGGGGCGACTCCGGCGATGCTGGCCGGGCACAGCCTGGGCGAATACACCGCGCTGGTTGCCGCCGGGGCGTTGCGCTTCACCGATGCGCTGCCGCTGGTGCGCTACCGCGCGCAATGCATGCAGCAAGCCGTGCCGGAAGGCGTGGGCGGTATTGCCGCGATACTGGGTCTGGATGACGACACAGTGCGCGCCGTGTGTGTCGAAGCGGCGCAAGGCGAAGTACTGGAAGCGGTTAATTACAACTCGCCCGCTCAGGTGGTGATTGCCGGTAATCGCGCGGCAGTGGAGCGCGGCATGGAGCTGGCCAAGGCCAAGGGCGCAAAGCGCGCGATCATGCTGCCGATGAGCGTACCGTCGCATTGCCAATTATTGAAAGGTGCAGCGGAACGATTGTGCGAATATCTCGCCAATGTCGCCGTGCAAGCCCCGGCTATTCCGGTGCTGCATAATGCCGATGTGAGAAGCTATGCGGATGCAGCCTCAATCAAGGATGCGTTGGTGCGCCAACTGTATTCGCCGGTACGCTGGGTCGAAACCGTGCTGGAATTCGGCAAACAGGGCATCACCCACAACGCCGAATGTGCGCCGGGCAAGGTGCTGGCAGGGCTGAACAAACGCATCGACACCAACCAGCAGACCTTGGCCATCAACGACGGTGAAGCGCTTAAAGCCGCACTGGCTCTGTTGGCGTGAGACACGACATACCCCACTTTAGCAAAGGGGGGCGAGGGGGGATTTGCAGTGGCTTGAGTTTTAAATCCCCCTCTATTCCCCCCTTTTCAAAAGGGGGAAGTTAACAACTTTCTGGAGATACTCATGACACTGCAAGGACAAATCGCACTAGTCACCGGAGCCAGCCGCGGCATCGGCCAAGCCATTGCGCTGGAACTCGGCAAGCAGGGTGCAACGGTGATCGGCACGGCCACCAGCGAAGCAGGCGCACAAGCCATCAGCGCCTATCTGGATGCGGCGGAGATCAAGGGCGCGGGCATGGTGTTAAACGTCAACGATGTTGCGCAAACCGAACACATGCTGGGCGAACTGCGCAAACAATTCGGCGAAATCTCGATACTGGTGAACAACGCCGGCATCACCAAGGACAACCTGCTGGCGCGCATGAGTGAAGAAGAATGGGACGACGTGCTGGCGACCAACCTCAAATCGGTATTTCGCCTCAGCCGTGCCGTGTTGCGCGCGATGATGAAGGCGAGGGGCGGGCGTATTATCAGTATTGGCTCGGTGGTCGGCAGCATGGGCAACCCAGGACAGGCCAATTACGCCGCTTCCAAGGCAGGCATGATCGGCTTCACCAAATCCCTCGCGCAGGAGATCGGCAGCCGCAACATCACCGTGAACTGCGTCGCCCCCGGCTTCATCGATACCGACATGACCCAAGGTCTGGGTGAAGAGCAACGTGCGAAACTGGTCGAACACGTGCCGCTAAAACGCCTCGGACAACCCGCCGATGTTGCCGCCGCCGTGGCCTTTTTGGCCAGTCCAGGCGCGGCTTATATCACCGGCGTCACACTGCATGTGAACGGCGGGATGTACATGGAGTAGGGTGGTCTGGGTGTGAACGTGGGAAGCCACATTCCTCCCGGATTCCATTTCATTTCATCCGGGCTACGCTTGCTTAATTCTGGTTTGTAAAGAAACTGAAGTCAAAGTAGTGGGGCTTATCTTTTACCCATTCTTCTCCATACGCACAATCTTCCCCCATCGGGATTCCGCTCAATGGTTTTCCCCTTGCGTCCTTGAGTTCCATGACAGATCCAAATCGGACTGAATATGAATTTTTATCGAACGGAATCGCCATCCAGTAGGCTTCTGCAACCAATTCTTTTTCCACCGCCGCAACATGCGTCTGCTTCAGGTTGTACCTATTATTTAGCGCACCGTTATTCTGAAATTTATTCCTGGCTTTGACGCTTAGCGCATATTTTTTACCATCCTTCTCTGCGAGAAGATCAGCAAAAGGAAAATTTCTTCTTTTTGTATCGTTAAGATACGAAATTTTTTCAAAGCCATTATCAACAAGAGTTTTAAGTGCGATCAACTCGCCAAGCTCGCCTAATGCTTTCTTCCTTATAGCTTCTTTCTTGCTGTCCGTCTTCTCGCTGTCCATTAGTGATTATCCTTTGCCGAAATTGAATTGGCCTGATAAAAAATTTACAAACCCAATAGTAGCAAAGAACACTCGCTTCCGAGTGTTACCTACCGACAGCCATGTCCACCAAGGAAAATCATCCTTGCGAACTGGACGCTCCAAAGCTGCTGTCTGTCAATAATCACTATGGGAGCAGTCCGCCATAGTTGTTAACTGACTGAAAGCGGAAGGTCTCAGTATTAGGTCTACGCTGCTTCTTCCAGATTCATCTCCAGTTCCAGCCAGCTTTCTTCCAATTCCGCGACTCTGCTTTCCAGTTTTTCGCGTCGGACATTCAGATCGGCGATGAAGTCGCTGCTGCATTCGCTATAGGTGGACGGATTGCCGAGCTGGCGGTTGATTTCACCCAGTTCGTTTTGCGCTTTGCTTAACTCAGTTTCGAGTTTGGTCTGTTTCGACAGCAGCGCCTTCCTGTTAGTCTTGGGCGCGGCTTTCTGGAGAGGTTTTTCCGGCTTGGTTTGCGCCGCCTCGCGCGGGCGGCGCGCTTCGATCCAGCTCTTGTAATCTTCTAGGTCGCCGTCGAACAGCTTGGCATTGCCATCCGCTACCAACCACAGTTCGTCGGCTACGGCACGAATTAAGCTGCGGTCGTGGGACACCAGCACTACCGCGCCAGTGTATTCTTCCAGCGCGATGGTGAGGGCATCGCGCATGTCCAGATCGAGATGGTTGGTGGGTTCGTCGAGCAGCAGCAGATGCGGCTTTTGCCAGGCCAGCAGCGCGAGCGCGAGACGGCTTTTTTCGCCGCCAGAAAAACTTGCCACCGGGCGGTCTTCGTCGTTGCCAGCCAGGCCGAAGCGACCGAGGAAGGTGCGTAGCGCCAGCGTGGTTTCCTTGGGTGCCAGCCGCTCCATATGTTGCAGCGGGGTGGCTGTGCTGTCGAGGTTTTCCAGTTGGTGCTGGGCGAAGTAGCCGATGCGGATGTCCGGGGTAATTTCCAGTTTGCCCGAGGTGGGCTGGAGTTCACCGACCAGCAGTTTGATCAGTGTGGATTTGCCTGCGCCATTTGGCCCGAGCAGGGCGATGCGCGCGCCTGAGCGCAGCACCAGTTCGACGTTATTGAACAGTTTTTTTTCGCCATAGGCGAAGCCCATTTTTTCTGCACGCAGCAACAGGTCAGGGCTGCGTTCGGGTGCTTCAATTTCCAGTTCGAAATGGCCGTCGGTGACATGCGCGGGGGCGATGCGCGTGATCCGTTCCAGCGCTTTGACGCGGCTTTGCGCCTGTTTGGCCTTGGTCGCCTTGGCGCGGAAGCGGCGCACGAAGTCTTCAAGGTGCGCGATTTTAGCCTGCTGCGTCTGGTATGCCTGATTTTGTAGCGCGATTTTTTCGGCGCGGGTGCGCTCGAAATCGTCGTAGTCGCCGGCATAGTTGTCGATGACGCAATCGTGGACGTGGGCGATGCGGTTGATGGTGGCGTTGAGGAATTCGCGGTCATGCGAGACCAGC
Source organism: uncultured Nitrosomonadales bacterium (assembly GCA_903892645.1). GTDB lineage: Bacteria > Pseudomonadota > Gammaproteobacteria > Burkholderiales > Gallionellaceae > CAITJF01. Next base: position 7,959 of record CAITJF010000180.1, read on the forward strand.
AGGATGCTGCCGGGATAGCGCGCCAGATACTGCTCCAGCCAGAGGATGGCTTCCAGATCGAGGTGGTTGGTCGGTTCGTCAAGCAGCAGCAGGTCGGCGCGGTGCATCAGCGCGCGTGCCAGATTGAGGCGCATGCGCCAGCCGCCGGAGAAGCTGTTTACCTGGCGTTCCAGCGTGTCGCTGGCGAAACCCAGCCCATTCAGCAGTTGCGCGGCGCGCGCCTTGGCGCCATAGCCATCGATGGCCTCGAAGTGCTGTTGGGCTTCAAACCATGCAGAGTCATGCTGTTCCCTCGACAGGATTTTCTCCAGCTGGCGCAGCTGCACATCGCCGTCGAGCACGAACTCAAGCGCGGGCTGGATGGAGTTGGCTATTTCCTGTTCGACATAGGCGATAGTCTTTCCGCTTTGCAGCGAGACTTCGCCGCCGTCCGGTCTGATTTCGCCGCGTATCAGGCGGAATAGGGTAGTTTTGCCGCAGCCGTTCTTGCCCACCAGTCCGATGCGCTGGTTGGCGAATGCCTGTAAATTTGCCTGCTGGAACAGCGGGGTGCCGCCCTGGAGATAAGTTAGATTCTGGATGTTGAGCATGGCGCAATGATAACAGAGGGCTTCGCCTTCCTCTCTTGATTGGGACTTGCAGCAAACGGCTTGATGATTCTTTGCGGCGACCAAATGCACAATTTGACACAAATTCACCATCCGGTTTGGAAATCTGGGCAAGTTTGGTAGAATGCGCGCTGCTTTTTGAATTTATAACCATAAGTATGGAGAGTTACATGTCTAGTATCGAACAACGCGTCAAGAAAATCGTTGCTGAACAACTCGGCGTGAATGAGTCAGAAGTGAAGAACGAGTCCTCGTTCGTCAATGATCTGGGCGCTGATTCCCTGGATACGGTTGAGCTGGTGATGGCGCTGGAAGAAGAATTCGAATGTGAAATTCCGGATGAAGATGCGGAAAAAATCACCACCGTGCAACAGGCCATGGATTACGTCAACGCCCATCAGAAATAATTCCCCCTTTTTCTTCGTTCCCCAGTTAGCGGAGTCAGTTTGTCTAAACGCAGAGTAGTCATTACCGGACTGGGGATTATCTCCCCTGTCGGGATAGGGATTTCCACGGTGTGGCAGAACATCGTCGCGGGGAAGTCCGGTATTGCCAAAACCACCCACTTTGATGCCAGTGCGATGGCAGCGCAGATCGCTGGAGAAGTGAAAGATTTCGATG
>CAITJF010000181.1 GCA_903892645.1 uncultured Nitrosomonadales bacterium
AATGGTAGCAGTATTGCGTTTATTGCCGAGTATGAAGGCAAGCGAGTGCTATTCGGCGCGGACGCACACCCCAGTGTGCTGCTGGAAAGCCTGCAACGCGCCCCGTTAAATACAGACATATTGCCGTTGAATGCGTTCAAGCTCCCACACCATGCGAGCAAGAACAATACATCCAAAGAAATGATCGCCGCCTTTCCGGCTGAACACTATCTGGTCTCCACTAACGGTCAGCAATTCAATCACCCGGACGAGGAAGCGATTGCTCGCATTTTAACGGCGCACAAGGAGGCTGCGAAGACACTTCACTTCAACTGCCCTTCAGCTTACAACGCAGTATGGAAGAGCAATTCGTACAAAAATAACTGGAACTATGAGGCAAACTACGGAACGGATAGCGATGGGTTGGTAGTTGATCTGTAGTCAGATTAAGGTAACCGAAAAACCCATCGAGGCTGACCCGATGGGTAAAAAGAAGATCGACTGCCCCCTTTTTTTGTTTACGTAAACTTCGCGCTTCTCGTTATCTTATGTGACACCAAGCGACACTGGCGCACTTCAAGCGTCTATCTCACTGTTTTGGAAGATTGGCTATAATTTTTTCAATACGCCTTGCTGGGCGATTGCAGCCTGAACGCTTGTAGTACTGTAAGGCGAGCTGATAATTCCCTAACGCGGAGCTGCTCTTCTGAGCGGCCACAAGGGTGTGCCCCATAACCTCATATGCTTGTGCTTGTTCATAAGGCTCGTTTAAATTACGGCTATCCAGAAGTTTAATGACTTCACTTAGTTTAGCTTGAGCTTCTTCAAGATTTCCCTGCGCAAAGGAGAGTCTAGCCTTGCCGATCATTACGAGTCCTACACCCAAGCTCCGCTCTTTGCGGGCCTCAACGTATAGGCGCATCGCGTGATTGAACTCATCCTCTGCTTCAGCAAATCGCCCAAGCTTTATATACGTATCGCCCAGCCCACGATGACAGTGCGCTTGACCAAAGGTGGAAACATGAAATATCTCCAACGCGTTGTGGTAGTTATCCAAAGCTGATTTCAAATCATCACTGGCAAAATTAGCGTATGCCATCCCCCTAATTACATTACCGCGAATGCTAGGGCTTAGTTTATGGAGTGATTTTTGCACCTTTTTCGGCATCTGCCGCGTTGACTCAAAGTGCTCTAGCTTTCTGTAGGAATCAAGCAATCCGGTGTAACAACTGACCTTGCCCCCGAAAAACGTATTTCTTAACTGAGGTTAAAATTCAAGTTAAGGAGACGTAAAAATGACAGCAGAAAAAGGTAAGAGAGCGGCGTACACGCTGGAATACAAGCTTGAAGCTGTGCGTCTGGTTCAGGGCGGCCAAGCCTGCACGGTGACCGCCAAAGTGCTAGGCATACCGAAGCAGACGCTTGAGAACTGGGTTCGTCAGGCAGCGAAAGGCAAGCTGGCCGGTGCTGGCAGCAAGCCGGTAAGCGCAGAACAGATGGAACTGGCGCGTTTGAGAGCCGAGCTTGCGCGGGTCAAGATGGAGCGCGATATATTAAAAAAAGCGACGGCGTACTTTGCGCGGGAGTCAGCGTGAAGTATGCCTGGATTGAGCGGCATAAAAAACTCTGGCCGATCACGCTGCAATGTGAAGTGCTGAACGTCAGTGCCAGCGGCTACTTTGAGCGTCAGCGGCGCAAAGATTCTGGTCGGGCAGAGATGCCAAGCAAGCGCATCAATGATGAATCTTTGTTAGTTCACATCAAGGCAGCGCATGCCGCCAACAAAGGCGAATACGGCTGGCCGCGAGTCTGGCGAGAACTTCGTGCCAATGGAGTGCGTGTTTGGAAAGAACGGGTTCGGCGGCTGATGAAGGAACACGGAATTAAAGCGCGCGGGAAACGTAAATTCGTCGTGACCACCGACAGTAAACATAACCTGCCGATTGCACCGAACTTGCTCAACCGCAACTTCCAACCTGATGCGCCTGACTGCGTGTGGACGAGTGACATCACTTATATCCAGACCGATGCGGGCTGGTTGTATCTGGCGGTGGTTCTTGATCTGTACAGTCGCCAGGTCGTCGGCTGGAGCATGCAGCCGCACATGCAGACCAGCTTGGTAACGGATGCGCTCAGAATGGCTTGGTTCAGGCGACGGCCAGAGCCAGGACTGATCTTCCACTCGGATCGTGGCAGCCAGTATTGCAGCCACGCATTTCAGGGCACACTGGCTGAATACGGCATGCAAAGTTCAATGAGCCGCAAAGGAAACTGCTGGGACAATGCGCCAACGGAAAGCTTGTGGGGATCGTTGAAGGTGGGCAGATTGTACGGCATGCGATTTGAAACACGGCGTCAGGCGATGGATGAAGTGATTGACTGGCTGACGTACTACAACCACAGAAGGCTTCACTCGACACTGGGCTATATCAGTCCGATGCATTTCGAGAAAAACTGGTTTGCGGCACAGTTGAAGAAGGCCGCATAATGAGCGCGTTAAGAAGTACGGATTACAGGGGCAAGGTCAGTTCCAGAAAATTGGCATCTGACAACACCCTTAATTCCCCATGCACAAAAAAGCCGGACAAGTCCGGCTTTTTTGTTTGGTGCAGTAACGCTGCTTATTCGTCAGCTACTTCGACAGGTTGTGCCTCAGCTGGACGGTCCAGTAGTTCGACCAGTGCCATCGGGGCATTGTCGCCCTTGCGAAAACCGAACTTGAGGATGCGCGAGTAGCCGCCGTTGCGAGCCGCATAACGTGGGCCGAGTTCGTTGAACAGTTTAACCACCATTTCGCGGTCACGCAGGCGGGAAAACGCCAAGCGGCGGTTAGCCAAGCTGGGGTTCTTGCCCAAGGTCAGGATCGGCTCTGCCACACGGCGCAACTCTTTGGCCTTGGGCAGGGTGGTCTTGATGACCTCATGACGCAGCAAGGAAACGGTCATATTACGCAGCATAGCCAAGCGGTGGCTGCTGGTGCGGTTAAGTTTTCTTAGTCCTAAACGGTGACGCATGATTTTCCTCTCTTACCTCTCAACAGATACTGGCCAGTTTTCCAATTTCATGCCCAGCGACAGGCCATGCTCGGCCAGCACCTGCTTGATTTCGTTCAGTGACTTGCGGCCCAGATTAGGGGTACGCAGCAAGTCATTTTCAGTGTATTGAATCAGATCACCGATATAGTGAATACTTTGTGCCTTAAGGCAATTTGAGGAACGCGGGGTCAGCTCCAGATCGTCTACCGGGCGCAACAGCATCGGATCAACCTTGGGTGCTTGTGGCTTCTCTACCTGGGTAGGCGTGCCTTCCAAAGCGGCGAATACGGAGAACTGCTCAACCAGAATACGGGCGGCATAACGGATAGCTTCTTCCGGATCAATGGCACCATTGGTTTCAATGTCCATTATCAGCTTATCCAGGTCGGTACGCTGTTCCACACGTGCGCTTTCCACAGCGTAACTGACGCGATGCACCGGGCTGAACGAGGCATCCAGTGCGATATAGCCGACTGCACGGGTTTCGCCGTAGGTCTGGCGCGCGATGGCAGAAACATAGCCACGCCCCTGCTCAACCTTAATCTCCATGTCCAGCTTGCCACCCGCAGTCAGGTGGGCAATCACGTGAGATGGATTGATCACTTCGGTGTCGGCGCCGACAACGATATCACCCGCCGTGACCACGCCCGCACCTTCTTTTTTCAGGGTCAGCACGGCTTCGCTGGAATTATGCAACCTGAGTACCAATCCCTTCAGGTTTAGCAGGATTTCCACAACATCTTCCTGCACGCCGTCAATGGAGGAATATTCATGCAGCACACCGGCAATTTTGACCTCGGTGGGGGCGTAGCCCGGCATGGAGGACAGGAGGATGCGGCGCAGGGCATTGCCCAATGTATGTCCATAACCGCGCTCAAAGGGTTCCATTATCACTTTGGCTTGCGTGCTGGAAATTCTTTGCACGTCAATGATGCGGGGTTTCAGAAAATCTGTTTTTTGCATATCCGACTCCGCGTGGATTACTTGGAATACAACTCAACAATGAGATGTTCGTTAATCGTGGCAGGCAGTTCAGAACGTTGTGGCTTCGCCTTGAACGTCCCTTTCATTGCTTTGGCATCGACTTCAATCCATTCCGGGAAACCGCGTTGTTCGGCGGCCTGCAATGCGGCCTTGATCCGCAACTGCGCCTTGGCTCTTTCTGCAACCTCGATCACGTCCCCAGGACGAACCTGATAGGATGGAATATTGACGCGCTTGCCATTCACCAGAACACCATTGTGACGTACAGTCTGGCGCGCTTCGGAACGTGATGCACCGAAACCCATGCGGTAGGACACGTTGTCCAAGCGCGATTCCAGCAACTGCAGCAGGCTTTCGCCGGTAATGCCGCGCTGCATTTCAGCGGAGCGGTAAGTCAGACGGAATTGGCCTTCAAGCAAGCCATAGATACGGCGCACTTTTTGTTTTTCACGCAACTGGCCGCCGTAGTCAGACAGTCGGGTGTTCTTCTTCTGCCCGTGCTGACCGGGAGGGTAAGC
>CAITJF010000182.1 GCA_903892645.1 uncultured Nitrosomonadales bacterium
GATCCAGCTGGATGCGCATGCCGTCCGGGCCTTCCGGGGCGACCGGGTTGTAGAAACCGATGCGCTCGATGAACCTGCCATCGCGGCGATTGCGCGAATCAGCCACAACCACATTAAAGAACGGGCGATTCTTGGAGCCGCCGCGTGAAAACCGAATGATGACCATAGTCGAACCTATTTTTCGTTAGCAAATGCCAAAGGGCGCGAATTTTACGACACTTTGCGGAGTTATGGCAACAAGATATGCAACGCCGTGCTGGACGGCTTGCCGAGAACTGTTAGCGATGCAGCAAGACTTCCAGTACGAACTTGGTGCCAAGATAAGCCAGCAGCAGGAAAACAAAGCCGCTCATCGTCCAGCGCACCGCAGTGCGCCCGCGCCAGCCATGAAAACGGTGCCCCCATAGCAGCCCCGCGAACACGCCCCAGGAAATAAAGCCAAACAGCATCTTGTGATTGAACTGCCACGGCTTGCCAAATATCTGCTCGGAAAACACCATGCCTGAAATCAGGGTCAGTGTCAGCAGGACAAATCCTGCGCCGATGAGTCGGAACAACAGCGTTTCCATGGTGAGCAATGGCGGCAGGGATTGCAGCAATGGCGGCAGCGCGGCGTGATGCAGGCGCTTTTCCACCAGTGACATCAGTCCAGCATGCAAGGCTGCGATGGTGAACAGGCTATATGCCAGCATCGCCACAAAAATGTGCGCATCAAACGCCCATGAGTTGTGTTGCGACAACATGTGCACGGCGGGGAACAACGCCGGCAATACTGCACCCACGGCGACCAGCGGCAACACCAAGGTTTGCAGGCCGGCCAGCGGATAGAAAAAACTTGCCATCCAATACACCGCCATGGTCAGCCACAAAATCAGCGATAGCGCGGACATCACCCCTAAATTCAGCTCGCCGCTGACCAGTAAATTGTCATACAGCAAATAACCGTGCAGTGCCAACGGGAATAATATGGCATGGCTCAACATTCCACGATTTAACACATCTGCCTTGCCGGTCAATTGCGCACGCCAAAAAAATGCGCCCAGCACGCCATATGCGAAAAAGGTAATCAAATAAAGAAGAAGGTTCGACATTTTCAGCCAGGATGTTTTAGACTTCGCAGATTCTACACCATCTATTCCGGGGAAAAACAGGAACGTAATTATGTTGGATAACCTTACACAGCGCCTTTCCGGCGTAATGAAAAGCCTGCGCGGACAGGCGCGCCTGACTGAAAGCAATATTCAGGACACGTTGCGCGAGGTGCGATTGGCCTTGCTGGAAGCCGACGTGGCGCTTCCGGTGGTAAAAGAATTCACCACTCAGGTGAAACAGGCCGCGCTGGGACAGGAAGTCATCGGCAACCTGAACCCCGGACAGGCACTGATCGGCATCGTGCATCGCGAGCTGACCAGGCTGATGGGCGAAGCCAGCGTCGGCATCAACCTCGCCACCGTGCCGCCCGCCGTGATCCTGATGGCTGGTCTGCAAGGCGCGGGCAAAACCACCACCAGTGGCAAGCTCGCCAAACTGTTGCGTGAGCAGATGAAGAAGAAAGTGCTGATGGTCAGCTGCGACGTGTACCGTCCCGCCGCCATCGAGCAACTGCGCACTTTGGCGCAACAACTGGAAATTGATTTCTTCGCCTCCGACATCAGCCAGAAACCCGTGGACATCGCGCTGGCGGCACATGACTATGCGCGCAAGCATCATCACGACATACTGATTGTGGATACTGCGGGCCGCCTCGCCATTGATGCCGCGATGATGGAAGAAATCCAGCAACTGCATGCCGCCCTCAAGCCGATTGAAACCCTGTTTGTGGTGGACGCCATGACGGGACAGGATGCGGTAAACACCGCCAAGGCCTTCGGCGAAGCCCTGCCGCTGACCGGCATCATCCTCACCAAGCTGGACGGCGATGCGCGCGGCGGCGCGGCGCTGTCGGTGCGGCACATCACCGGCAAGCCGATCAAGTTCGTCGGCGTAAGCGAAAAGCTCAACGGCTTGGAAGCTTTCCATCCGGAACGCATGGCCTCACGCGTGCTGGGCATGGGTGATGTGCTGTCGCTGATCGAAGAAGCACACAGGGGAGTAGATCAGGCCGAAGCCGAAAAGCTGGCAAAAAAAATCAAAAGCGGCAAAGGATTTGACCTCAACGATTTCAAGATGCAGATTGTGCAGATGCGCAAGATGGGCGGCGTGTCGGCCATGATGGACAAGTTGCCCGCGCAACTTAGCCAGGCTGCCGCAGGCTCCAAGGTGGATGACAAGTCCATCAATCGCACCGAGGGCATCATCAACTCGATGACCCCGCTTGAACGCAGCAAACCGGAACTTATCAAAGCCTCGCGCAAGCGCCGCATTGCTGCAGGCGCGGGTGTGCAGGTGATGCACGTCAACCAGTTGCTGAGCCAATTTGAACAAACCCAGAAAATGATGAAGATGTTCGGCAAGGGCGGCATGGGTAAACTGATGCGAAGCATGGCCGGAAAATTGCCCGGCATGGGCCGCTGACCTCTGATAAACCACCCCAGAATTTAGCCACGGATTAACAGAGCGTTGTTGTACAGCCGCTAAAGCGGCAACAACTACGCTCTGTTAATCCGTGGCTAGTATTGCCTTTATCTCACCGATCAAAATCACTCAACCATGACCATCAAAGCCATCATATTCGACGTGGACGGCACCTTGGCCGATACCGAAGATGCCCATCGCATCGCTTTCAATAAGGCATTTGCAGAAAATCATCTCGACTGGAACTGGGATGTGGCGTTGTACGACAAGTTGCTCAAGGTAACCGGCGGCAAGGAGCGCATCAAATACTTTATTGAGACCTGCCTGCCTAGCTTCAGGAAACCGGCCGATTACGATGGCTTCGTGAAAGACTTGCATCTGGTCAAAACCGGGCATTACACCACCATGTTGCGCGAAGGCCTCATCCCGATGCGCCCCGGCATCAAGCAATTGATTGCTGCTGCGAGGCAAGCAGGTATTGTGCTGGCTATCGCCACAACCACTTCACCGGAGAATGTTGCTACACTCTTGCGACAGGGGCTGGGAGCGGACAGCGAAAACTGGTTTGCGGTGATAGGCTGCGGCGACATCGTGCCGCACAAAAAACCTGCACCGGACATCTACCACTGGGTGCTGGAACGGCTCCGCCTCAGCGCATCAGACTGTATCGCGCTGGAAGATTCGGAAAACGGCCTGCACTCCAGCCTGGCTGCAGGAATCAGAACATTCGTCATCATCAACAACTACACACGGAAGCAGAATTTCACCGGTGCGGCGGCAGTGTTTGATGACTTAAGCGATCTCGAACGCTTTTACCGGATTGCCGGGCTACCCCTTTCCAAGCTGGCGATTTCTGTTTAGCATTCCGCCCAACGTGGGGTGGTAGCTCAGCTGGGAGAGCGTCGCGTTCGCAATGCGAAGGTCGGGAGTTCGATCCTCCTCCGCTCCACCATAATTTGAAATCCCAACCCTTATCGGTTGGGATTTTTTTTGCCCGGAGCGCCAGTGTTGGCGCGGTTCCGGGCTATTGCCTCGCGCGCGGCACCTCCACGACTGCGCCTGTTCCTGCACTTTTTCAGCCTCTCTCCTCGCTGTTTTCTCTGTTTGCCTCGCGAGCGCTTTCGACCCTACATCCAGCATTCATGAGGGTTTACGGGGTGCGGGTTGTGAATGGCAACTGCTGTACAGGCGGCGACCGAGAAGCAAGAAGGCGTAAAAAAACCGCCCGGAGGCGGCGGCTGGCACGAGGGTTATGGTTCACGCCGTGGGCGCGAGCATCCTGATCTGGTCTTTCCACGCAGTGGGCCACGGGCAGCGCATCAACTGCTCCAGCGCCGTTTCCGACGTCCCGACCAACTGCTCAACGACCGCCGGGGCCAGCAGTGTCAGCCGCATCAGGCGGCGCACCTGTGTCACGTTGATCTCCTCAGCCTCCGCAATCTCGGCCACCGATCCCACGCGCTGCTCGTCCAACAGCCGCTGCCAGTGATAGGCAAGACCGAGGGCGCGCAGCAGCGCGCTGTCCTGCGCCGACTCGCGAGTCTGCCGCTCCCGGCGTGCCTCCTCCATGAATTCCTGCGGCGCATCCAGTGGCGTGATGATCTGCTTCCTCAGGCCCCGCTTGACCAGCGTCCAGGGCACGAATGTCTCCAACTGGACGCCGCCTGCGGGTGACGGCAATTGGTAAGTGACTGCGTCACCCTGGTACCGACCCCGGTGCTTCTTGCTCATACATCCTCCTCAAAGCGTTGCACGATCTGGCGTTGCGCCACCCAATCCACCGGCACAGGGTTTCGCTGGAACCAGATCAGGTTCATTCGGCGCGGCTGTCTGCCCGTCATCAAGCGCTCGATGATGTCGGGCGCAAGCAAGGTCATGCGCAGAAATTCATTCACGACCGAGCAATGCAGCCCTTCTGCGTCCGCAATCTCGGTGCCGCTGCGCATCGCGCCGGTGTCGATCAGGTGCTGCCAATAGAAACCCCGAGCCAGTCCGTCGAGTAGCGTTACGTCATGGAAGTGACGGTCATCCGTGACAACGCGTCGGGCCCCACGACGACGGAATGCCAAAGGCACGAAGGTTTCCAGTGAGTCATCCATCAGGCTTCGACCTCCAGCATTTCTGCACCAATGCCACTCGGCGCGAATTCTTCGATCAACGCGTTCCAGCCAATCTCGCGCCACTTCACCTTGATGCCCTGAACCTCACCGGTGTGAACAAGGTCGATACGCTCGATCATCAGATTCGCAATCCGATGACGCTCGGCCGGAAATAGTTGCTCCCACACGTCGTTCAGCCGTCCCATCGCCATCACCGTGCTCGCCTCGTCAATCTGGGCACCATTGCGCTGGATGAAGCGCACCACCGATGCAATGGACTCCGGACTGGTCAGCACGGTGCGGATCTGTGCGATCACCGCAGCCTCAATCTCAGGAGCAGGCAGGCGCTCGTAAGTTTTGCCCGGTGCGCCAAAGCGGCTCTCGGACTTGGATACGTAGTAGTGGTACTTGCGCCCATTCTTGCGCGAGTAGGTCGGGTACATCCGCTCGCCAGACGGCGCGTAAAGCAGGCCGCGCAGCAGCGCGTCGGTGCGTGACCGGATTTTGGTTTCCACCGAGCGGCTGTGCGAGTCCTTGGCCAGCACCTCGTGAACGCGATCCCACAGAGCCGGTTCAATGATGGCTGCGTGTACGCCGGGGAACCACTTTCCCTTGTGCGAAATCTCGCCAAGGAGGATGCGGTTGCGCAGCAACTTGTGCAGGTACTTTTTGTCGATCTGCGTCCCGTTGCGGATCTGGCCGTCCTGCGTCGTCCATGCCTTGGTGGTGATGCCATCGGCGGTCAGGTTGGCGGCGATCTGCGTCGGCGCGCCGATGGTCAGCATCTCCTCGAAGATGCGGCGCACCACCGCCGCCTCGGTTTCGTTGATGACCAGCAAACGGTTCTCGACGTTGTAGCCAAGAGTCGGCACGCCGCCCATCCACATACCTTTGCGCTTGGCCGCCGCGATTTTGTCCCGGATGCGCTCGCCAGTGACCTCCCGCTCGAACTGGGCGAAGGACAGCAGCACGTTCAGCATCAGTCGCCCCATCGAGGTGGTGGTGTTGAACTGCTGGGTGACCGACACGAAGGAGACGCCGTGGCGCTCGAACACCTCGACCATCTTGGAGAAGTCGGCAAGGCTGCGCGTGAGGCGGTCGATTTTGTAGACCACGACGATGTCGACAATACCGCGCTGGATATCGGCCAGTAAGCGTTTCAGCCCGGGGCGATCCGTGTTCCCACCGGAAAATCCCGGGTCGTCGTAGTCGTCGGCCACCGGAATCCAGCCCTCGGCTCGCTGGCTGGCGACGTAGGCGTGGCCCGCCTCCCGCTGAGCATCGATGGAGTTGAATTCCTGATCCAGTCGTTCATCCGATGACACCCGGCAGTAGACGGCACAGCGTTTACGCGGCTTGCTGGATGCGATTTGCACTGGCTCGTTCATTTCGCACCTCCTTGCGCCAAGCCAAAGAACAAGGGCCCAGACCAGCGCGCGCCGGTGATGTACCGCGCCACAGCGGTCAGACTCTTGAAGGGGCGACCCTCGTATTCAAACTGGCCGGTGGCAGACACCGTGACCTTGTGTTCCCGTTCGCCCCATTCGCGCAGCAACACCGTGCCCGGCGCGAAATTGAACTCACGAGGTTTGGCTCGCTGTTTGATCTTGGAATGCTTCGCGCCAATGGCCTCCAGCCGCTGGCGGGTGGCTACCGCGAGGCCGCCGAAGGCATCCTCCTGTAGCTTGTATGCGATGCGGGACTCGACGTGGGTGCGGTTCGGGTATGGCGGACGGCGCGTGAAATACCGATCCCACAGTGTCCAGAGTTCGGCCATCGGCAGGCACGACAGCTCGGAGATGCGCGCGGCGACGGATGCTTGTTTCTCGTTCATGACAACCTCTTTTCTTGATAAGGGGTTGTATGAACGCGCTGGTCGGGCAGTAAGCCAAGGTCAAATTCTCTCTGTTTGGTGGCCTGCGCAAGCTGGGTGCGGACGATGGCGGCCGCAAGGATTGTCGTGATCTCGGCAGCGCGGGCGCTGGCCGACATCTCGGACGGGGAACTGATTTCGATGTTGTTCATGACGGCTCCGGGGAATAGCAACTGTCACAAATGATCAATCCGATCTTCCGAAGCGGATGGCAAAGGAGAGCAATCGGCGGTCATTTCTTGCGGACATCGTGATTCGTAGATTGCGCGTTAACAAAACAGTTGACGGCTGTGATTGCTGTCGTTATGATTGCGTCAATTAACCAATCACGCAACTGGGTCACATTATGGGTTTCGGAACCTACATCAGGCAAAAACGAGACGCGAAGGGCATCGCGATGAATGACTTTGCGCGCCAACTCGAGATCTCACCGGCCTATTGGTCGCGTATTGAGCGCGAGATGGAAAAACCGCCCAAGGACGAACTGATCCGCAAAGCTGCAGAAATTCTTGGTGAGAACCCCGATGAGGCGTTCATCGAAGCCAGTCGCCTCCCGCCGGACATGCGAGAGGACGTGGGCGATATTGTTCGGATGTATCGCAAACGCGCGACGGGAGAGAAATGAATGCCGGAGTTAACTCTCGCCTACACCAGCAGAGCAATACAGTCCGTGGAGCCTCGATCACGGGAAGAAGGTCGTTTTCACCTCACTGCCCCACGACGCGGCACGGGCGACGGAAAAACTGCGGGATCTGATTTCACAGATGACATCCGAGCGATCCGCCTTGCGTGCTCAAGCCTGACCGCTGATTTCCAGACAATGCGCGCTAATTGCTGGTCGCAGGCGGAATTGAATTCGGCCAAATACTCGAATCCACGCCCTCAAGATCAAAACCTTGCTATCCTTGTCGGAATGCGGACGCGGGTTCGGTTCCGTGTTCCACCACCATTAAGCAGTATCAAAATTACGTGATGAAACATTAAGGGGGTAATATGGCTAGTCTGCTGGAACAACTGAAGTCCATGACCACCATCGTGGCGGATACCGGTGACATTGAGGCGATTCACCATCACCGTCCGCAGGATGCGACGACCAATCCCTCCTTGCTGCTCAAGGCAGCGACACTGCCGGAATATATTCCGATCATCGCGGATTCCATTGCCTGGGCCAAAGCGCAAAGCGGTGACCGCGAGCAGCAAGCGCACGATGCCATGGACAAGCTGGCGGTGGGTGTCGGGCTGGAAGTGCTCAAGTTCATTCCGGGGCGTATTTCAACCGAAGTGGATGCGCGGCTTTCTTTCGATACCGAGGCCACCCTGCACAAGGCACGCAAGCTGATCGGACTCTATAACGAGGCGGGCGTGGATAACAGTCATGTGCTGATCAAGATCGCTTCCACTTGGGAAGGCATTCAGGCTGCGGAAATTCTCGAATGCGAAGGCATCAACTGCAATCTCACGCTGATGTTTGGTTTTGCCCAGGCGCGTGCCTGCGCCGAGGCGGGCGTGACGCTGATTTCCCCCTTCGTCGGACGCATCCTCGACTGGCACAAGGCACGCAGTGGGCGCGATTTTCTGGCGGAGGAAGATCCAGGCGTGTTGTCGGTGCGCCAGATTTATGCGTACTACAAGGCGCACGGCCACAAGACCATCGTCATGGGCGCGTCATTCCGCAACATGGGTGAAATCCTGGCGCTGGCCGGATGTGACCGGTTGACCATTGCACCGGCCTTGCTGAAAGAACTGGATGCCGCCCAAGGCCAGCTGGAACGCCACCTGACCGATCCGGGTGCATCCAAGCCACGTCCGGTGCGGATGACCGAAGCCGAATATCGCTGGGAGATGAACGAGGATGCCATGGCCACGGAAAAGCTGGCCGAAGGCATCCGTGGTTTTACCGTGGATCAGATCAAGCTGGAAAAGGTGCTGGCGGAGAAGCTTTAACGTTGCGGGATCATTCGCCGAGTTTTGCGGGTTCTGACCCTTGATTGTCTGGCCTGCCCATTGATTTTTATTGGGAAAAGGCGTAGTTTCACGGGGGCAATTGGAGGGAAACGGTAATGGCCATCTCAAGCGTCAATCTGTCGCCCAATACCATCGGCACCCCAACCAGTCAGGTGCAGGTTGGGTTTGATCCGCAAAATCCTCTCACTACCCTGCAGCACAAGGAAGACAGTGCAATTGCACAGTTGAGCGCGTTCGGCCAGGTCAAGGCTTCCATCGCTGATTTGCAGAGCAAGGCACAGTCGCTCAAAAATTTCAGCAAGCCACCCACCTTCGGAGACCTTCAGGTGGTCGTGCAGGGTTTTGTGCAGTCATTCAATTCGCTTAACAAGAACATCAGTCAGTTGGGATCAAAGCAGGGTGCGCTTAGCGCGGACAGTCGCCCTGGGCAAGCCTTGAACAATATTCGCCAAGCGGTGGCAGGCGCCAATCAAAGCGGGCTTTCCGCGTTGCAAAAAATGGGTATTTCACAGCAAGCCAACGGCACGTTTTCCATCAACCAGAAGCAGTTGGAAAAATCTTTTCAGGACAATCGCCCAAGTGCGCTATCCACGATTTTTGATCTCGCTAATCGCGTCACGCAGGCAACAGATAAACAGCTATCCGCTAACGGCTCTATCGGCAAGAAAGTGAATGACTTGAGCGTGCGGATCAACGAACTTGAAAATACGCGCAACACAGCACAGGGCTATCTGGACACACAAAAAAACTCACAGCAATTTATGGCGGCTCAATTCCCCAGTACCGGCAGCTATGCTGCACGTAATGCGGTAGCTACCTACTTTAGCGTCGCATCGCTTTAGAATTTTCTGTTTTCCATGGTTGCCCCAGCCTGATGCGCCTGCTCATCGGCGTAATAACTGCTGCGCACCATGGGCCCGCAGGCGGCATGTGAAAACCCCATCTCCAGCGCAGCCTGCTCGAACATCCTGAAGATGTCCGGCGGGGCATAGCGCAGCACCGGCAGGTGGCCATCAGAGGGTTGCAGGTATTGCCCCAGCGTGAGCATCTCCACATCGTGCGCACGCAGGTCGCGCATCACTTGCAGCACTTCCTCATCGGTTTCGCCCAGCCCCAGCATCAGGCCGGATTTGGTCATTACCTGCGGGAAGCGCGCCTTGAATTGCTTGAGCAGTTGCAGCGAGTGCGCGTAGTCCGCGCCGGGGCGCACCAGCGGATACTGGCGCGGCACAGTTTCCAGATTGTGGTTGAACACATCGGACAAGCTGATGGAAAGCGCTTCCAGAGCCGGTTCCATGCGGCCACGAAAATCCGGCACCAGTATTTCCACTTTGGTATGCGGTGAACTGGCGCGGATGGC
This sequence comes from uncultured Nitrosomonadales bacterium, assembly GCA_903892645.1. Taxonomy (GTDB): domain Bacteria; phylum Pseudomonadota; class Gammaproteobacteria; order Burkholderiales; family Gallionellaceae; genus CAITJF01. Next base: position 9,812 of record CAITJF010000182.1, read on the forward strand.
GGTGACGCAATCAACAAAATGTTGCGCGCCGCCGTCGCGCAAATCGTCGCGATCCACGCTGGTGATGACCGCATATCTCAACTTGAGCAGCGCGATGGATTGCGCCAGCCTTGCAGGTTCACCGGCATCCGGCGGCAGCGGCTTGCCGTGCGCCACATCGCAGAACGGGCAGCGCCGCGTGCAGATGTCGCCGAGTATCATAAAAGTGGCCGTACCCTTGCCGAAGCATTCGCCGATGTTCGGGCAGGAAGCTTCCTCGCACACCGTGCGCAAATCATGTTCGCGCAGCAGCCGCTTCACATCGTGATAACCCTGCCCGCTGCCGGGTTTGACGCGTATCCATTCCGGCTTGCGCAGGCGCTGCTGCAACGGCACGATCTTGATCGGGTTGCGCGCAGTTTTTTCTTTTCCGGTTTGTTTGTGTTTAGTGTTGCTCATTAAAACGTGCTCACCCAGCATGGCTATGCGATATTTTGTTTCTGGATGAGCACATTTATGGCAAGATTGTCTGCCGCGTTATTTAGACGATTATCGTTCGTCCAGAACGCTGTGCAGCCGTGATATTGCGCTGTAGCAAGGTGCAGCGCATCGGGAGTTTTAAGGCTGTGTCTGGCGCGTAGTTCGGCAGCGCGCCGATATACCTCGGGTGGCATGTCCAAGCAGGTATATTGCTCAAGGAAGATTTTATAGCGCCGCACCAACGGCGCATTATGCTCACGCAGTGGAATAACCAAACATTCCATCTCAACCAAAGGGGAAATGGCAATCCGTTTCGCTTGAGCCAACTCCAGCGCTTGTGTGACGGCCGGCCCGAACTGTGGATGTGCCTCGACAAAATATATAACCGCGCAGGTGTCGAGATACACCAATGGCTGGTTTAATCCCATGCGTTGCGTTCCGCTTCGATTCCCGCATCAATCTCTTCGGCTGAACGGCGACATTCCGGAGGCAAGGGATTGTCCTTGAGAAATTTCAAGATCGTCGCAGCATTGCCGCGCTCGGGTGAAATATCTTCATTGGCAGGCGTATCAAGCACCGTTACCAGCGCCCGTTTCGGGCTGGAGAAATGCACCTCTTCCAGCAGGCGGATTGCGCCGGAGGGTTCGATGATGGCTTCGATAGTTTGCAGCATGGTTATTCCCTTCCTGTAGCAGGATTCAAGGGGCATAACATACCCCGATTGTCTACTCCGCGCCAGAGCTTTATAACCCTCGCTTGCACGAGCTTTTTATCGGTGAGGCCGCAGAGTTCATGCACCAACTGGCCTATCTGGCGTTGTTGATTTACCCGGATTCCATTTCATTCCATCCGGGCTACTTTTGCTGTGCTTGCTTTTTCCTGGCCTTGGCTGTTTTTTCCGTCGGCAACAAACTGGTGAGTTGCTGGTAGCGCTCGAACAGGAATTCCACGCGTTGCGCGTCGCTGGTGAAGGATGGCTTGCGGTAGCAGGCATCCACGGCGCGGTCGAGGGCCTGATGGGCTTTGACCAGCGCGGGCGGCATGGTGAGCGGGTCGTAGAGGTCGGCGAGGGAGGCTGAGTTCGCTACGCTCACACGCTCCCCCTCTCCCCCGGCCCCTCTCCCGCTTGCGGGCGAGGGGAGCATGAATTGCGCACGGGCATCCAGCACGGCTTGAGCGGCGGCTTCGATGGCGATGCGCTGTTTGTCGGTGGGTTCGTCGGGCCAAGGGTAGTTGTTGTAGACGATATCTTTGGAGTAACGGTAACGGCTCTCCAATCGTCCGCATACCGCACGCACCCAAGCCATGTGCATGGTTGATTGAATCACACCGAAATGAAATAGAGTGGCACCCGGTAATGACAGACAGCTGTCACTGACGATGTGATCCTTATCGAAGAAACCAAAAGGTATAAATGCCCTATTCTCAGAGGTATGTCTCGGAATCAGTACATAGTCCTGCTTGGGCTGGGTAACTTGGCGGAATAACGTGGGGTAAGGGTAAGCACGTGTAGATTCTGCCTTGCTGGCTTTGCGAAACTCATCAACGGCGCGCACACGCTCTTTAACTTTTGGCAATGCAGTTATTTCTGAAGGTGACGCCCCGACCAGCCACAAGACCCAACGCTTTTCGCCGTGCAGATATTCGTGTGCGCTCATAAGCGGCTTGATGAATTTTTCTGCTACTGGCTCCGCGTCGAGGAAGGCTTCTTTCTCCGCATCGGTAAACAGAAAATTGCCACCGTCTGTAGGCTTGCTGCCATACATCATTTCCGGTTTTCCAAACGGATTCTTGGAGCGATTTTCCACAAACACCCAAGGTGCATCTACAAGATAAGCATTGATTTGTCTGACGGGAATGACATGAGGCTCTCCATCTGGACGGTCATATTCGAAAATGACTTTCCTGTCCGTATCGAGAGCGCCAAAGCCTATGATTACGCAATAGACGGCAGCGTTTCCTCTTGCTTCGTTTGACCATTGGAAGGTGCGATGTGCAAAGTGCAAATAGAGTGGATTGCGTCGCAATAGTGCGCGCCAAAGAATGCCAACTTGTTCGCCTTGCGTAATCGAATTGGTGGATACGAACGCCACCTTGATGGGTGTTCCCTGAATATACTCGGCTGCTTTGCAATACCATGCCGTCACGTAGTCCATAACTCCTGCGGCTTTTGCGTCACTCCCATAAACAGCAAGCATCTCGGCTTTTTGATCGGTTGATTGCAAGTGGTGGCCGATGAAAGGCGGATTCCCCATCACATAACTCGCGCGCTCCGCAGGCAGCACATCATTCCAGTTCAACACAAGCGCGTTGCCGTTGACGATGTGCGGCGAGGTCTTGAGCGGGACGCGCGCGAAGTACATGCCGAATTCTTCCGACACGCGCACGTTCATCTGGTGATCCATCAGCCACATTGCGACCTGCGCGATCTGCGCAGGGAATTCTTCGATCTCGATACCGTAGAACTGGTCCACGTCCACGCTGATTTCCTGGTGGATGTCGAGGAAGCGCGACCCTGTGCTTTCATGCACGGTGCGCAGCACATCCAGTTCCAGCTTGCGCAGCTCGCGGTAAGCGATCACCAGAAAATTGCCGCAGCCGCAGGCCGGATCGAAAAATGTCAGCGTGCGCAGCTTTTTGTGGAACTCGAACAGCTTGTTCTTGTTGCCTTTCACGCGGTTGAATTCTTCCCATAGCGCATCGAGAAACAGCGGCTGGATGAGCTTGAGGATGTTCTCCTCAGAGGTGTAGTGCGCACCGATGTTGCGCCGCGCCTTGGCGTCCATGATGCTCTGGAACAGCGCGCCGAAGATGGCGGGCGAAATGGCGCTCCAGTCGAGCGCGCAGCAGTCGAGCAGCGCCTCGCGCATGGCGAAGTCGAACGAGGCGATGGGCAGCATTTCATCGAACAGTTTGCCGTTGACGTAAGGGAAGGCGGCGCTCTGCTCGTCCAGTATTTTCGCGCGGCGATCTTCCGGCGTATTGAGCACCTGGAATAATTGTGCAAGCTGCGGCCCGAGATCGGAGCCGTCGGGCGCGGTGCGCTCTTCGATCCAGGCGCGGAACGCACTGGCGGGCTGGAAGATGCCGGTGTCTTCGGCAAACAAACAGAACAGCAGGCGCACCAGCAGCACCTCGAGCGGGTGGCCTTCGTAGCCCGCCGCCTTGAGCGCGTCGTGCAGCTTGCCCATGCGCTCGGCGGCCTTGATGTTGACCGGGTTTTGCGGCTCGATGGTTTGCGTGCGGTAACCGGCGATGAAGGCGAAATGCTTGATGCGCTTGTGCAGGTCGCGCAGTTTGAATTCGTAAAAGACTCCCTCTCCCGGCCTGCGGCCACCCTCTCCCGCTTGCGGGAGAGGGGATACTTCTGCTCCCTCGCCCCGCGTGCGGGGAGAGGGTTGGGGAGAGGGGTTTGCTTCGAGATCGTACAAACGGAAGCGCGCGAAGTCGGAGACCAGCACGTATTTCGGCAGGTCGCGTTCCTTGATGCCGGGGAAGTAATCGAGCGCCTGGGTGTAAGCCTTATCCAAATCCTTGCCGCGCGACTTGTGCTCGACCAGCAGCATGCCTTTCCAGAACAGGTCAATGTAGCCCTGTTTATCGCCAAGCTTCTTGACCGGTTCCTCGAAGCTGGCGACGCGC
>CAITJF010000183.1 GCA_903892645.1 uncultured Nitrosomonadales bacterium
ATAGGAATTTCCTCGCCGGTCTTGGGGTTGCGTCCCGGGCGTTGCGGTTTGTCGCGCAACTGGAAATTGCCGAAGCCCGACAGCTTAACGCTTTCGCCGCGTTCGAGCTGGGCACGAATTTCCTCGAAAAACGACTCCACCATATCCTTGGCTTCACGCTTGTTCAACCCCACTTTTTCAAACAACAAATCCGCAAGTTCTGCTTTAGTCAATGTCATGTTCGCCTCATATCGTACGTAACTGCGCACCGTGCTGCAGTAGCACAGCAATCAGTCGCGCAACACTTTGGTCAATTTCCACGTCGGTCAGTGTTTTTTGAGTATCTTGCAATAACACACGGAAAGCAAGGCTTTTTTTGCCTTCCTCCACACCCTTGCCGCGATACAGATCGAACAGTGCAAGCTCGACTACATTGGGCGCCTTTTCAACTTGCATGGCATCCAGCAGGGATTGAACCGCCACGCTCTCGCCAACCACAACAGCAAGGTCGCGCCGCACCGGTGGAAACCTTGAAGTCTCGCTGGCTTGTGGTACGGCAGCTTGCATCAGGGCAGCCAGATCAACCTCGAACCATACCATTGCCTGTGGAATATCGTATTGCTGCATCCACTGCGGATGCAGTTCGCCTATCCAGCCGATAGCCTGTCCACCCAACAAAATTTGCGCCGAGCGTCCGGGATGCGAGGCCGGGTGTGTTGCCGCCACAAAGCTCAATGCAGCAGGCGCAAACAGCGCCTCCACATCCGCCTTTACATCATAAAAATCCACGTTGCGCGCCGCTACTCCCCACTGCTCCGGCAACGCCGTGCCGTAACACAACCCGGCCATGCGTTCGTGCTGCAAATAACTTCCCGCATCGGAGGCAAAACAACCGCCCATCTCGAACAAGCGCACACGCGGCTGTTTGCGCGCAAAATTAGTGCGCAAGGCGGCGAGCAAGCCGCCCAGCAAGCTGCTGCGCATCACGCTCATCTGGCTGGCAATGGGGTTCTTCAAGCGAATAGGTGCGGCGTTGCCGCACAGGTCGCGCTCCCATTCGGTTTCCACGAAGGCATAGTTGATGGTTTCCTGATAATCGCGCAGTACCAGCGCCTGGCGCAGCTTCGCCACAGAACGCTGCGCTTCGGCCTGCGGCAGTATGGTCATTGCCGCTTGTGGCGGCACGGGCTGTATCCGTTCGTAGCCATGAACACGCGCGACTTCCTCGATCAGGTCTTCTTCGATGGCGATGTCGAAGCGGTAGCTGGGCGGCGTTACGCTAAATTCATCGCCTCTAAGCTGAAACACCATGCCCAGACGCGAAAGTATCTGCGCGATCTCTTCCGCTTCCAGCGACACGCCCAGCACACGCTGCACCCGTGGCACACGCAGCTTCACCGGATTGCGCGCGGGCAAGCTGCCCAGCACTTCTGTCACCGCTCCGGCTTGCCCGCCGCAAATGTCGAGGATCAATTGTGTGGCGCGATCCAGCGCCGCTTGCGTAGCAGCGAAATCTACGCCGCGCTCAAAACGATAGGAAGAATCGGAACCGAAACCCAGGCGGCGCGATTTACCCACGATCACGTTGGGCGCAAAGAACGCGCTTTCCAGAAAAATGCAGGTGGTAGCATCGTCCACCGCACTATCCGCCCCGCCCATCACTCCGGCCAAAGCAACAGGCTGTTTGCTGTCGGCGATCACCAGCATGTCTTCCTGCAAATTCACTATCTGTTCATTCAATAGCTTCAGGCTTTCCCCGGCACGCGCGAAGCGCACCTCGATGTCGCCATCCAATTTATTCAGGTCAAAGGCGTGCAGCGGCTGCCCCAGTTCAAGCAACACATAGTTGGTCACGTCCACCAGCGCGCTGATGCCGCGCAGACCGCAACGCTCCAAGCGCTGCAACATCCACACCGGTGTCGCCGCCCTGGCGTTTACCCCGGCGATCACGCGCCCGGTATAACGAGGGCAGGCGGAAGACGCTGCCACATTGACTTTGCGGGCATTGTTGCTACTTTGATTAAAAACCACTTTGGGCAGGGCTTGCAGCGCTACCCCAGTCAATGCGGATACTTCGCGCGCGATGCCATACAGCGACAGGCAATCGCTGCGATTCGGTGTCAGCTTGAGTGTAATCAGGTAATCGTCCAGATTGAGGTGCTCGCGTATGCTCTGCCCCACTACAGCGTCGGCAGTTAATTCCATAAGCCCATTGCTCTCTTCCGCCAGCCCCAGCTCTTTGCACGAACACATCATGCCAAAGGACGCGATGCCGCGCACCTTGGCCTGCTTGATCTCGATGCCGGGCAGCTCTGCGCCGACCAGTGCACAAGGTGCTTTCATGCCGATGCTCACGTTCTGTGCGCCGCATACAATGGATAGCGGTTCAGCCTGCCCAACATCGACGGTCAATACGTTCAAGCGGTCGGCATCGGGATGTTTATCCTTGGTTAACACCTGCGCGACGACGACTCTGTCGAAGGCTGGCGCGACTGCTGTCATCCCCTCCACTTCCAACCCCGCCATAGTCAACCGGTGCGCCAGTTCCTCGCTGGAGAGCGATGGATTCACGAATGAGCGCAGCCACGATTCGGAAAATTGCATGTTCAGCCCTGAAAAATCATTTTGTCCACAAAACACACGAAAAGCACGAAAAATTCAAATGGATGCATATTTTTTAAAAAATGAGGGGCAGACCGCTTATGGCCTCTCCCGCTCGATTGTAGGTTTAGGGAAACGCAGATTTATTCGATTTTGTCGTTCCCGCGCAGGCGGGAACCCAGTTAAATAAAGACACTGGATCCCCGCCTACGCGGGGATGACGAATTAATCCGTGTTTCCTTAGAGTAGTAATCGGCTCTTTGTCGCAAATTGCGCCGAAGAAACACAAAAATAGCAAAATTTTCACCTTTTAGTTTCATTTGGCAAAAAGGAGATTCTTTAATAGCGTGATTACAAGGGTAATGGATAACGCTGTTGATAACGCTGTTGATTTCCCCAAGCTTCAATTTTCGATAATATCAGTAGCCATCGGAAGAAATTAATTGCGTTTCCTTAATCTTTTTCATGCCTTCTGACTCACTCATTAACTCAACAGTCACTTTTACATCACCAGTGCCACTTCCCATTTTCCATCCCATATCGATGAAATAATTACTTCCAGCTTGCGTTTCTAGTTTCATAAATTCTCTATTCTCTGTACTGTAAACGGCTATTGTATGAACGCCCGGATTGACCGAAAATGCTGTATACGTTTTTGCTGCAAGAGAAACTCTCGCTCCCCCATCTAAAGTTACATCGTGTAATCGTTGAGAGTAAGCGAGAGTATGAATGACATATATATTCGATTTATTTGGAATGACTTTAAATAGTTTCGCCTCAGCATCCTTGTCAATAGATGCTAAAGGTACCATGGCTGAGCATCCAGACAATAAATAACTTACGGTCAACATTAATAAACCAGCAATAGAAAGTGGTTGCTTCATGCTATTTTCCTTTGGGGTATGCGGCGCAATACATCAATACATGGGGCTTGTTTACTGTAGCCATGTTGTATTTGGGCGATCACCATTTATTTCAACTAGCTCCATGCCTTTTAGCAAGGGCAATAGATAATTAATAATCGCGAGTTCAAGTTTGAAGTGCAACGCCTGACTTGAAGAATACCTGACTGGGTGTTTTGTATTCAAGCCTTTTTCTGGGTCGGTTGTTCAATCGTTCCATTGCCGTATCAATCTCCTTCTGTGTAATGGTGGTGAAG
>CAITJF010000184.1 GCA_903892645.1 uncultured Nitrosomonadales bacterium
CATCGCCTGACGCCGTGTTTCAAATCGCATGCCGTACAATCTGCCCACCTTCAACGATCCCCACAAGCTTTCTGTTGGCGCATTGTCCCAGCAGTTTCCTTTGCGGCTCATTGAGCTTTGCATGCCGTATTCAGCCAGTATGTCCTGAAATGCGTGGCTGCAATACTGGCTGCCACGATCAGAGTGGAAGATCAGCCCCGGCTCTGGCCGTCGTCTGAACCACGCCATCCTGAGCGCATCTGTCACCAAGCTGGCCTGCATGTGCGGCTGCATGCTCCAGCCCACAACCTGACGGCTGTAAAGATCAAGAACCACCGCCAGATACAACCAGCCCGCATCGGTCTGGATATAAGTGATGTCGCTCGTCCATACGCAGTCAGGCGCATCCGGCTGGAAGTTGCGGTTGAGCAAGTTCGGCGCAATCGGCAGGTTATGTTTACTGTCGGTGGTGACAACAAATTTATGCTTTCCTCGTGCCTTAATGCCGTGTTCCTTCATGAGCCGCCGAACCCGTTCTTTCCAAACACGCACTCCATTGGCTTGAAGTTCTCGCCAGACTCGCGGCCAATGTACTCAAGCGCCGCCCGCACCATCCAGCCTTTGAAATCATCTTCGTGTATGCGTTCTTACATTTCCTGGGAATGTACCGCACCCCCAGAATCATTTCATATTGGGAGACGCTATCAATTGACCTTTGGCATGGATTGCGGTAATCTGCGCGACCTTTTGGAGAGGTGGCCGAGAGGTCGAAGGCACGCCCCTGCTAAGGGCGCATACGAGCTTAAACTTGTATCGAGGGTTCGAATCCCTCTCTCTCCGCCAAGGAAATTTGGTTAAAAATGTTTTCCGCGCCCGTAGCTCAGATGGATAGAGTACTTGGCTACGAACCAAGGGGTCAGGAGTTCGAATCTCTTCGGGCGCACCATATAATCAAAGGGTTAGGCAGAAATGCTTAGCCCTTTTTCTTTACAGCGTAGCCCAATCGTAGCCAGATTTTCCTGTTCGTTCTCGATTACCGTTAATCTGGACAGGCGATCCACATACTCGGCTAGATGTTCGCTGGATAAGTGAGCATACTTTCTCACCATCTCGACGCACTCCCAACCGCCCAACTCTTGCAGCACATGAAGCGGTGTTCCTGCTTGCACATGCCAGCTTGCCCACGTATGACGCAAATCATGCCACCGAAAATTCTCGATGCCAACCTGCACCAGTGTTTTCCGCCATGCCTTCGTATTGACCTGCACTAGCGGATTGCCGTGATAGCTGAATACATGCGTTGAATTTTTGCCGATCTGTTCACGTATCACGATCACAGCGGCAGCACTCAACGGCACTGCAATTGCTTTTCTCGCCTTGGCTTGATCCGGGTGTATCCATGCGGTGCGTCGAGTGAGATCAATCTGCGACCACAACAAGCCAGTGACATTGGAACGCCGCAAGCCTGTTTCCAGAGAGAACCTCACCACTGGCACCAGATGTATTGGCAATGCCGCAATAAGCCTGTCAGCCTCTTCGTGGGTAATCCAGCGCACCCGACGATTAGGTTCAGGCAACATCCGAATGCGAGGGACACGATCTATCCATTCCCACTCGTTGCAAGCCTTGCGTAATACCGCCCGAATCACTTCATTGACGCGATTGACCGAACTGTTCCTTACATTCTCAGTCATGCGCGCAGCCATGATGCTATCCAGTAACTCACGGTTGATTTCATCCAGCATTCGACCATTCAAAAAACGATCCAGCCAGCGCAAATGCGTCTTGTCGCTGCACTGAGAAGCCTTGTGCGTGGTTTCTGCCAAATAACGGACAACCGCTTCATTCCAAGCGTGGCGAGGTTTAACCCCCAGCCTTGCTTGATCCCACATCGACGCTTTCAGCTTGTCGTGGAGCTCCTCGGCTTTTGCTTTGTCGGGAGTGCCAGTGCTTTGCTGTATGCGTCGTCCATCGTGGGCGATAATTTTGATCCACCAATACGGTGAATCTTTGCGTTGAAAGAGTGACATAGTTGAACCTCCATATGTTCACCCTGCAACACCCGCCGCTTGTATTGTGAGCGGATATACTCAAGCAGGTCAACTTCGATGAATACCCAGCACTTACCAATCTTGGCAGCAGGAACATCGCCAGCGCGTGCTTTATCTTGCAAAGTGACCGGATGAATCTTGAGCAGTTCGGCGGCTTGTGACAGGGTGAGCGTGCTCATTTCACAATTACCAAGAACAAGCCCAGCCAGCGAGCATGCCTTCCCCATCCCACACAAAACCGACTGAACCGCCTGATGCCTCTTTCAGTTTGTCGAGGGCAACATCCGCCACCTTGCGCTCTGAGGTGAGCTGCTCCGTGTGCTCCTGCTGCGTGCCCTGAATCAGGCTGTGTATGGTGCTATGAAAATTGTACTTTCCCCACCCCTCTTTGCACCATATTGACGCAGGAGAGCTGTACTTAGTGGGCTGTGTGCGTGTGGGTAGATGATATTTGCTAAATTAGTTTGCGCTTTTACCTACCGTCAGCTTCTTTACTGTGCCCATTTGTCAACCCGAAGGTGTGTTGATTTAACTTAACTTGGGGCAGCCCTACGTTGTGTTCATGGGTGCTACCAGCAACGCAGTATTGACCACCTTGGTCGTGGGTTTAAGTGGGGGCTTCCGCCCCAAAATCAAAAACAAAAACACCCTGTTCGCTTCGCGAACGTAATATGCAAACCTTCAAAACAACCCAAACCCACAAGGCAGCACGAGCCTAACTTACTCGCGGCTCAGTGCAGCTTTACCCATTCCACATATGCATTTTAATGCAATATTTAATATTTATACATTGCTCTATAGCGCAACATATAGCTTGACATTAGTGCGGTATAGTGCATAATAATAAACATGAAATCGCGCTTTAAAGACCTCAAGCAACGTCAGCTCGATGCAGGGCTGGTACGCTGGCGCTCCGCAGAGCTACCGGCGCGCCCTCCTTCGGGCTGGATAAAGGCGATCCGCGAGGCACTAGGCATGCCAGCGGCACACCTTGCCAAAAGGCTGGGGCTGGTGCCTTCAACGGTGCTTCGGCTGGAAACCTCTGAGGCAGACGACACTATCAGCTTGGGCAGTTTGCGACGAGCGGCAGAAGCGCTGGATTGCGAATTGCAATATACCCTGGTGCCCAGACAATCCATCGCACAAACCATGGAATCTCAGGCCAACAAAGTTGCCCGTGAACGCATGGCGGCGGTTGTGCATACGATGGCACTGGAAGCGCAGGCCACCTCAAGCGAAACCGTCGATACCCAAGTGAAAGAATTGGCGGAGAGCCTCCTCAAAGGATCCCGGCGGGAGCTATGGCGGTAAAACTCGATTACCTGCCAGGTGCCACCCCGCTGGATGCTGACGAACTCGCCTGTTTGATACCTAAACATATCACCACTCAGGGCGAGCTCAACGAATGGGAGCAGCTCAACATTGAGCATGGAGAAACATGGGCGCGGCGGCAACGTAAAGATATTCTCGATGAGTCATTCGTGCGCCAACTGCACAAGGAGATGTTTGGTGAAACTTGGAGTTGGGCTGGCAGCTTCCGCAAGTCAGACAAAAATATCGGTGTCGAATGGCAGCACGTCGGTGTGAAATTGCGTGACCTACTCGACGACATGCGCTACCAGATCGACCACGCTACTTACTCTCCCGACGAAATCGCCGCACGCTTTCATCATCGTCTGGTCGCCATTCATCCATTTCCAAACGGCAATGGTCGTCATGCGCGGATGATGGCCGATTTGTTGATACAAAAACTTGGCCAGCCACGATTTACCTGGGGCAGCAAAAGCCTCTCTGAAACGACAGAAACGCGCATAAGCTACATCGACTCCTTGCGTGCCGCCGACAGTGGCAACATCCAGCCGCTGTTGGCCTTTGTTAGAAGCTAGGAAAATAGGCCTACATGAAAATAGCCCTTGTCCGCGAACATCGCAAAACATTGGAAGCCGTGATTGTTCAAGCTCGTGTAGTTGCCGAGTCAGGTGCGACCACCACTACGTAAATATCAGTCAGACGGTGGGACACCCAGCCATAACCAAACAAGCAGTTAACAAATCACAAAAACTGACACCAAAAAATACAAAGCACAAGCTGTAAATGCTATTTACAAGCCACACTATGTAAATGTAATATACAAACATAGGGCTGTAAACTTACTTTACAGCCCTATGTTTGTATTAACACCAAGTTTATAACGGAGGTAAAAGTGAACTATCCCATTAAGACCCTCAGCCAACTACCTTTAATTCTCAAGGGGTTTCGCAAAGAGCGCGGACTAACTCAGGCAGCCATGGCTGAAAAGTTGGGAATCACTCAGCAAAGTTGTGCCTACTTTGAAGCCAGTCCAGCGACAGCAACGCTTGATAGGCTTTTCATGGTGCTGCGCATATTGGGTGTTGAAATCTCTCTGAGCCAAGCCGTTTCCGTCACAAGCATGAGTCGTATTTCCTCTGCTATGGGCAAGAACGTCACTGTTGTCAAAACTTCAAATCAGAAGATCCGCAAAACAGCCAGCGCAGAAACTATTAAGAAAAAGAAATCGTCAGCGGTTATAAAACCGGGCCGCATTATTTCCACCAGACAGAAGAAGGAAAGTTGGTAATCATGGGGCGTCGCTCAAAGACAAAAAAATTAAACATCTGGATGAACGGTATTCCGGTAGGGTACTGGGACACCACCCGGCAAGGCGAACGACTTGGCTATTTCAATGAGTGGCTCACTGATGAACAAGCCCGCCCTTTATCGCTATCACTCCCCTTTTTGCCGGGAAACGCGGCCTACCAAGGCCAGATCGTTAATGACTATTTCGACAATCTCTTGCCCGACAACGACTCTATTCGCCGTCGCTTGGCTCAGCGTCACCAAACAGGGGGGATTGATGCCTTTCAACTGCTGGCGAAGCTAGGCCGCGACTGCGCTGGTGCAATACAACTTCTCCCCGAAGATGAAACGCCATCGGACCTGTTTGAAATCAGGGGCGAAATATTGAGCGTAGCCAAGGTCGCCCAACTGCTACGCACCACCACGTCAGCTCAAACATTGGGGCAAGGTCACGATGAAGATTTAAGGCTTTCCATTGCGGGCGCTCAAGAAAAAACCGCTTTGTTGCGCCATAAGGGGCGATGGCTCCTGCCCCATGGGTGTACTCCGACAACTCACATTTTTAAACTGCCCTTGGGCTTGGTCGGCCATATGCAGGCCGATATGCGTACCTCGGTTGAGAACGAATGGTTGTCTTCGAAAATCGTGAATGCTTACAAAATTCCGATAGCGAAGTGCGAAATAAAACACTTCGAAGACCAGAAAGCTCTCGTTGTAGAACGATTCGACCGGACACCCTCAAGCGATGGAAGTTGGATCATCCGTCTTCCTCAGGAAGACATGTGTCAAGCAACGGGTACGTCACCACTACATAAATATCAGCCAGACGGTGGGCCTGGTATCGCTCAAATCATGGCGCTACTTCATGGGTCGGACAATGCCGAACAAGACCGGAGAAACTTCTTCAAGACGCAGCTCATTTTTTGGGTGCTTGCCGCCACCGATGGCCACGGAAAAAACTTCAGCATTACTCATCTGGCAAGGGGACGCTATCACGCCACACCAATCTATGACGTACTTTCTGCTCATCCCGTAATAGGAAAAGGAAAGAATAAAATCCCGCTACAGAAAGCAAAACTCGCAATGGCAGTGCGGGGAAGTGCCAATTACTACCTGATCGAGAAAATCCAGCGACGGCACTGGATTGCCCAAGCCCAACAAGTCGGGCTCGGGGCAGAAGCGGCAGAGCAGTTGATTGAGGAAATCATTGAGTCAACGGATGCTGTGATTAACGAAGTGAGCAAACTGTTGCCTGACAACTTTCCTATGGATCTCGCAGAGGCGATTTTCAGTGGAATGAAAAAGCATTGCGCTAAGTTGGCAACTATCCACAGTTGAGGGGATATAGGTTTTGAACCTGGCCGTCATTTTCTTGGTGCCTAAGCGGACGGTGGCAATTTTCTAAAATGGCTGTCGGCGCGGCCTTCTGGAATGTTCGCTTCCAACTTTTTCGAACCGTCAGTTTCCCAAAGGTGGCGAGTTGGATTTTTATTGCCAAAATCATCGTTGCAGCACGGAGTTCACAAGACATCAAAGCCACTTAGCCGGCGCCAAGGATTAGCTCATCATATGTTGCTGGGATTTTCTGGAGTGAGTTGACTGCCACCAAACATAACTTGCCAACATCTTGCGGGCAGTCAGGCAGCTATAAGTCCTAGTCTAATCTAGTCTAAAATACTCGATAAACCATGTGATATACAGTGATACCGAGTTATGCAGAATTACGCTAACTCACTGTTTTTAGTGGCGTCCCCAACGAGATTCGAACTCGTGTTATCGCCGTGAAAGGG
>CAITJF010000185.1 GCA_903892645.1 uncultured Nitrosomonadales bacterium
CCGGACTTGAACCGGTACAGGGATTTCTCCCCGACGGATTTTAAGTCCGTTGTGTCTACCAATTTCACCACCCGGGCAAGATAAAGCAAGGTTGGAATGCGGGAGTTGAAGGCGCTATCGCACAGCGGCACATTATACAGGGATGCCTATCTCGGTGGAGGAAACATGGTGCCTGCATCAGGTCTCTGAAGCGTTTTTCTTGACACTGCTTTCAATATCCCTATAATGCGGACTTCGTTTTTTGCGGGAATAGCTCAGTTGGTAGAGCGATACCTTGCCAAGGTATAGGTCGCGAGTTCGAGTCTCGTTTCCCGCTCCAATTTTATGGGAAAGCGCCTTGCTTTCCCTTAATTTTTCGCTCCCGGTAATCTTCTGCACGGCGGGGTAGCAAAATGGTTATGCAGCGGATTGCAAATCCGTCTACGCCGGTTCGATTCCGACCCCCGCCTCCACCCCGCAACCCAATAACCACGCCACTTGCAGCGTGGTTATTGCTTTGTAGGGTGGTAAAAAGTATTGCGCATTCCCTCAGTAAACCCTCATAATTCCCCCATAAACCAACTTAGCAGGTTGGCAAAACCAACCGACTTTCGCACGATAATCCGTTCACGCAAGTTTGTAATTATGATAACCGGGGGATAGCAAATGGCATCGAAGCGGAAGCGTGGCACTGGGAGTTGGGAGTACATCGTCAAGAAAAAAGGTGTGCTTCCAAAACCACTCAGCTTGACATTCCATGATGAAGTCGAAGGTGATACGTATGTCGCCCACCTTGAAAAACTGCTGGCGAAAGGCATCGTGCCCGACGAGTTTAAGGAAAAAACAAAACCGGTCACCACGCTTGGTATGGCAATAGCGGAATATCTCGATACTGTTCATGTGACGGACGAGGATATACAGATATTAAACAGTTTTCACATGATTCTAAAAGGACTCGATCTTTCCAGGATCAAGTACGCATGGGCTGAGGAATGGGTTAAGGAGTTACAGGTTAGCGGATTATCTCCTTCGTCGATCCGCAAGCGGGTAGGAGCACTTGCCCGGTGCTTGGATTGGGTGTTGCGACGAGAGAATACAATGCTGGCCAGCAACCCACTCAGGGTGCTGCCTAAACGCTATTCAACCACAGCAACTGGGCTGAAGGACGTAGAGCGCGATAGGAGGCTTCAGGATGGAGAGGAAATCCGCATCCTAGCCATCCTCAGCAAAGAAAAGCCGGATGGCAGGGAAAGGGCTCTAGCGTTGCCCCATGCTGATGCTTTGAGGCTGATGTTTGTACTGGCACTAGAGACAACTATGCGAATGCGGGAGATATATACGCTGACACGGGATCAGATTGACATTAGAAAGCGCACCATATTTCTTGATCTAACAAAGAATGGATCAAAACGCCAAGTGCCGATGAGTTCAGTCGCGCTGGCAACTCTAAAGGATTACTTGGCAGTCCACAAAGAGGATCAGATATTCCCGTTCTGGGATGGAAAGATGACTGCTGGTGCATTGAAGGCTACGACGACAAAGGTATCCCAGCAGTGGGCGAGAATCTTCAGTGCGGCAGGATGCGCAGATTTGCGTTTCCACGATTTGCGGCATGAAGCCGTGAGTAGATTGTTCGAGCGCACCACCCTTGGTGAATTGGAAATAGCGAAAATCTCAGGCCATTCGTCCATGAAAATGCTGATGCGCTATGCAAACCTGCGCGGGTCGAACTTGGCGGAACGGCTGTGGTAATCATGCCGCCACCGGCAACGGCGGCAATACAGGCAACACGCGCCTGCCTCTGCGCACTTCGGCAACCGATGACTTGAGCTTCACCACTCGCCCAGCTTGATAGGCTTCACGCCGTTGTTCGGTCTGGATGCGAACCTCTTCTGCGAGGTAGTTATCCAGATCGGCTCCCCGAAACACCCAGCTTTTGCTGATCTTGGCGGCTGGTAATTCGCCGGTGGCGATGAGGTCGGACAGCGATCCCGTCGAGACATTGAGGTATTGAGCAGCCTCGTTGAATGTGTAGGTTGGTTTCATTCATTCCCCCGTTTTGCAGCCATGCCTGCGAGATTGGTGAGCACCAGTACCGTTGCTAGAGGTGAGCAGACGCTGCTACCACACATGCGCACTTGGATACCTTGAGCCAGCGTCAGTTCTTGCGCTGGATTGTCGCCGATGATGTCGAACTTGAGTTGAGAAGCATTCATCCCAGCCTCCCCGACCTTGCCTTGAGCGCAATCAGCCGGATTTCATCCAGCACCTTGTCCGTCTGCTGCATGGCCGCGCGCATGGCCACGGCCTCATCAAGCGGCGCGGTGATGTCGTGCCCCTCACTGTACAGTTGATTCAGCAGCAACATAAGCGGTGACTCGAACTGTGCCGGGTCTGACAGCATGGACAGCGACAAGCAGGCTTTACCAGCATCCGGCGCAACAAAGTGCGGCTGATCAAGCATGGCGCGTGGATACTGGTATCGCGCACCTGGCAACGTCTCGTTCGTGGGCAGCGCGGCAAGAAAAGAAACTGCATCAACAAAGCGCTCTGCGGGCAACTCACTGTAGTTGCCAATCTCGAAATGATCGTTGAAGCGAATCCAGATATCGGCGTTCCCCGAACGCTGGGAGACGATCTGCCACAAGGCGTTCTGCTGGACGGGGGAGAGTGCGCTGGCATCTTGTGGTGTGGCGCAGCCTCCCGTTTTTCTGATGGCGGGAAGAATTTCCTCAGTCAGCTTCGCTTCAAAGGCATGCGCGTCTTCATTGCGGGAGTTGATGATCAGACGGTAGAGGTTGCCTTCGTTGATGTAGGTTAATCCCGGATTCTCACTTTCAGCATGTGGGGCGCGTTTCGTGACACCCTTATCACGGCAGTATTTTTCGATGGCTTCGCTGTCGTTGCTATAGCCAAGAGCAGCACAAACATCACCGGCAGAAAACCACGTCTCACCGTTGTCATCGGCGAAGGCGTGAATTTGAGTGCCGTTAAAAATAAATACGGCGGGTGTGGCGGAGCTTGTCACAGTGCTAACCATTGCGTTTATTCTCCATACCCCACTGGCGGATAATTCCCTCGAATACCTCACTGCCGTTATCTATGAAAGTATGTGGTTCGCGCTGGGTTATGTAACACAGGCGCAATACATTTATCAGGTGCTCAAAATTCTCCGGGTCAAGCGCCCCAATATCGCTCACATCTGCCTTGACGCGATAACCGTTGTAGAGTGAAGCGAGAAACTGTGCGAACACGCGCGAACTACCGCAATCGCGCTCCGCCCACCTGACGCAATGCTCAAGACTTTTGGTGCATTCCTGAATCGTTGCATGACGTACCTTTTCGGCACGTTCCCATGAATCCGAGCTCATAAACGCCATCAGTTTGGCTCGCTCACTCTCTTCGATAGTGAGGCTGAATGTCGCCATCTTGGGTGGAGCCGGAAGCATATTTTGTTTGGTCATGTGATTTTGTTTGGTCATGTGAAAACCCTCGCGCTAGTTTCCAAAAGTATAGATTTACTATACATTAAAAGTCAACTAAAAATATACTTCATGGCGATTTAGTGTAAATATTAACTAATCATTGGGGTGGTATGAGTGTTTGCATAAAGCTGGATTTAATCAAGATCATTGATGGTTGCTGTAGCGCGTTTGCGCATATTCGCAGAACA
>CAITJF010000186.1 GCA_903892645.1 uncultured Nitrosomonadales bacterium
GTTCAGACTTAATCATTGAAAATTACCGTGATATTGTATTTCGTTTGTCCATCAGCCCCGAAATTGTCTTCTTTGACGAAAACCTGTTTTCGTTTTCGATTCATACTCATGATTTGAAAAGTGTACAGTCAAAAATTCCTGTCAGGATTAGTCGGAGGGAATTTATCACTGCTTTTGGTGTAGTGCTAGAGAAATTGGAAAGCTTTAAACTACCCATTGAGTTTGTAAATAAACTGTCAAAGTTGCATTCCACTACCTACCGCGCAGACAATGACTACGCCCTGAAAGTTGAAGATGCTTATAAAAAAGGGCTACATAAGGAGCCAAATTTTATAGCGCTGGGACTTCGGAATTTGATAAGACGAGAAGACGGCAATATAAAGTTTGTTTTGAAATTTACTACGGAATGACTTTTTGAGCGGGATTTTCGATCTGTCTTTTGAAAAGATTCAAAACCATAGTACAGAAAGGCAAAAACCCGTGTAGCCAGAGGCCACAAGGGTTTTATTGCCTTAAGAAACGATCCCACGCGGAGCGCTCATCGTTATACACATCTTTCTCCAAGAGACTGAAGAGCATCTATGGCAATGACAAAATCTCGCAAACGCTGCAAGCCGATCCACATGGCCTTGGGGCCGGGAGGCCCGTCGTGCTTGCGCCCCAAGTAACCGCCGAGGCTCGCCACCAAGGCGGCGACCTCGCCGAGGTTCGGCGGGCTGGCAGCGCTTGACCACGGTGTAAGCCGCCTTCCACTCCTTGGGGTCGAAGACGATCTCGCAACTCGTGTCCGGGCAACCCCGCCCGAGCATCAGCGCGAACAACACCCGCCATGCCACGACCATGTACAAGGCCAAGCATGGCAGCAGCCGCGCGTGAGTCTCCAGATGCAGGCGCTTCAGTTGGCAATCGCTTTTGAGTACGTGGAAATAAACCTCAATGCACCACCTCACGGCATGCCACGCCACAACTGTCCTGTAGACTGGTTTTTCGTTGGTTGGGTAGGCACAAAGCCGATGGATTGAGGGCGATCCGCTTACCCCTGCCTACTGTTTAGGCAAAAATTGACCCTTCGCGGTTTTAGTCAAAAACACCCAATCTGTACTATTGTTTCCCAAACCCATCTAACGAAGAAAAACCATGAACAAACCCGCTCAAAATAACTTCTCCTACCTGTTTTGTGGCTTACTGCTGCTCTTTGTGCTGCCCCCAAGTCTGCGCATATATCTTGGCACGACCACCGTCGAACTGGAGGTGATGCGGGCATCGCTGATAGGCTGGTTTAGCTTATTCAGCATGATTAGCGTTTGGAGTCTTTATCGGGATAGATGGGTATTTAATATCGGGCTTTCCCTCGCATTGTTGAACATCGCTATTGCGGTCGCCTTTCTATTTTTTCACAGTTTTATTTTTGAGTTGTGCGCATTCATATCCGTCATCCTGTTCTCAGTGTTGAGCTGTTTTATCGCTGGGCGGCATGTGTTCGGTTTTTACGATACCAATAGGAACAGCCTGATCGGAGCAGTATGCGTGTACCTGCTGCTAGGCTTGATCTGGACGTTGATCTATGCATTTTTTCTAAATGCCTGGCCGCAAGATGCATTCCAAGGGCTGGTATTCGATAGCAAGTCTTCCCAATTCGACAGTCTTTTATATTTCAGCTTTGTGACGCTGACCACCGCCGGTTATGGTGATATTACACCCTTAAATCCATTGCTCAGGACTGTCGCTTATTTTGAAATGATAGCAGGCCAATTTTATATGGCCATTTTGGTATCCGGCTTGGTTGCCCATTTTATTGGGCTACGCATGGCCCGCTAGGGTTTGCGCCATAACGGGGTGTATTTAAGCAAGCGGCTCAAAAGTCCCATATAGAATTTTATGCGGACAACCGGAATATCCAATATGCCTATACAATCCAATAGGTTACGGAAATGATGCGAGAGATCGCCAACGATGGATGTGTCTCACAACAGGCTAAAAACATACCTCTGAAAATATTCACAGGCCATTATGCCGAATGACTAAAACTTTTGCCATAAAAAAACCCGCGGAGCCAGAGGCCACACGGGTTTTATTACCTTAAGAATCGTTCCCACGCGGAGCGCGGGAACGAAGCAAGTCTTACAGGCTGTAGTACATATCGAA
>CAITJF010000187.1 GCA_903892645.1 uncultured Nitrosomonadales bacterium
GCGGTAATACGGCTGCAGATGCACCGGCATGTAGTGGAGATTGACGCCAATATCCCTTTGCCGCAGCTCCTCGAACACCTGTTGGTGAGTTTTGACCGCCATATCATGTTTCAACCGGACCACATATAAATGAAATGCGGATCGATTTCCGGATTGCATAGCCGGCAATTGCAGTGGCAAGCCTTTCAGGGCATGGTTATAACGACCAGCCAAGTCATTACGGCGTTCGATGAAACTATCCAGTCGCGCAAGCTGGCTTTTGCCCAACGCCGCCTGGATGTCGGTCATGCGGTAATTGAAGCCAAGCACTTGCTGTTCATAATACCAAGCGCCCGTCGGCTTTTGCGCGAAGCGTGCCGGATCCCTGGTAATGCCATGGGTGCGCAACATGGCCATTTGTTCGGCCAATGCATCATTGTTAGTGAGAGCCATGCCTCCTTCACCCGTGGTAATGATTTTCACTGGGTGAAAACTGAACACAGTAATGTCAGACCAGCGGCAGTTTCCGACAGGTTCACCGTTTCTTGATGCGCCAATGGCGTGTGAAGCATCTTCCAGTACCTTGAAGCCATATTCCTGCGCCAAATCCCAAATAACCTCCTGCTCGGTTGGCTGGCCGGCAAAATGCACCGGAACCACTATTTTTGGCAATTGGTTTTTTTTTCTTGCCAGGATGAGCCGCTCCCGTAACCGGGGGACGCTCATGTTCCATGTGATCGGATCAATGTCAATAAAATCAACTTCTGCACCACAATAACGCCCACAATTGGCTGATGCAACAAAGGTATTAGGTACCGTCCAGAGACGATCCTTTTCTCCCAAACCTAGTGCAAGGCACGCAATATGTAACGCCGAGGTAGCACTATTGACTGCCACTGCATGCTTGGCACCAACATGCTCAGAAACGGCTCGTTCGAAAGCAGGAACCACTGGACCTTGGGTTAGAAAGTTCGAATGCAGAACTTCTACCACCGCGTCAATGTCGGCCTGGGTAATGTCTTGACGACCATACGGAATCATCAAACACCCGCGAGCTGATTGAAAGCCACTATTTCCGCAATTGTGAGGAAATGTGGATTCTTGCCCGAATGATATTCAAATCCCTGCTCGACTATTTTCCCGCTCTCGCCCAAGTTGTTGACTGCGAAATTGATTGGTGCCTGAAACAGGATGGTCGGCTTGATTACAAAATGGTCTGCAAATTCCAGGGTCAGGTGTGAATCGTCCGCCGGGCACATAATTTCATGCAGTTTTTCGCCGGGGCGAATGCCAATAATTTTATGCGGCAAGTTGGGTGCCATTGCCTTGGCCAGATCAACCATGTTCACCGATGGGATTTTGGGCACAAATATCTCGCCGCCATGCATACGCCCAAAATCCTTCAACACAAAATCCACCCCTTGCTGCAAGGTAATCCAGAAGCGTGTCATGCGCACATCGGTGATGGGTAGATGATCGCAACCTTCGGCAATAAGCTTTTTGAAGAAAGGCGCTACTGAGCCGCGCGATCCCACCACGTTGCCATAACGCACCGCAGCAAATCGGGTCTTGTGGCCCCCGGCAATGTTATTGGCAGCAACGAACAATTTGTCTGAAGCAAGTTTGGTTGCGCCATACAGGTTTATCGGGTTAGCCGCCTTGTCGGTGGAAAGAGCAATAACTTTTTCAACGTTATTCGCCAGTGCTGCGTAGATAACATTTTCTGCACCATGTATATTGGTTTTGATACATTCCATTGGATTATATTCAGCAGCCGGCACCTGCTTGAGCGCAGCCGCATGGATGACATAATCCACACCATTCATGGCTTGGATAAGGCGATCTCGGTCACGTACATCGCCAATGAAATAGCGCATGCATTCCTGATGAAAATCCTGTTCCATCTCGAACTGCTTGAGTTCATCTCGGGAAAAGATGATTATTTTCTTGGGCCGGTAACGCTCCAGCAGGGTCTTAACGTATTGCTTGCCAAAGGAACCGGTACCACCCGTGATTAATATGGATTTGTTGTCGAACATTTAGATTGCCTTAGTAAATTGGTGCTTTTGATTTAATGAGTTGAAACGCGTAAGCATAAATGTGTGGTGCTATGCGGCTGCGTTAACAATTTTCTTTAGCATCACTGCCGCCCCTCCCTCCTCTACCACCTTCCCCTGTTCGAAGCGGTACAGGTAATCACAATGTTCAACTGTGCTAAGCCGGTGCGCGACGATAATAAGAGTTTTGTCACCTTGCAGGGCACGCACAGCGTCCATTACTTCGCGTTCGGTAACAGTATCCAGCGAACTGGTGGCTTCGTCCAGCACCAGCACTTGAGGGTCATGGTAAAGCGCGCGGGCAATCCCGATGCGCTGACGCTGCCCCCCCGAAATACGGATACCGCGCTCACCAACCATTGTGTCAAGCCCTTGGAGCAAGTCATTGACGAATTGCTCCAATTGCGCGGCATGGATGGCACGCCAGACTGCGGCTTCATCAATCTGCTCGTTGGGTATACCAAACGCGACGTTACGGCGCAGAGTATCATCGGTAAGAAATATGGACTGTGGCACATAGCCAACCATATCCTGCCAACCCCGCAGATTGGTCTGTATGTCAATGTCGTCAACTTTTATTGCTCCGCTGTCCGGAGTAAGCAAGCCGAGAATGATATCCACCAATGTACTCTTGCCCGCTCCACTGCCCCCAATAAAGCCGACAGATGCGCCTTGGGGAATCGACAGGTTAACTGCGTGCAAAGTTAATGCTTCAGTTGACGGGTAGTGAAAGCTGACCTGGTCTAGGGTCAACGTGCTCTTGAATAGTATAGGATGGCTCTGCTGCGGCTCCAAGGTGGCATCAAACAGGCAAATTTCGCCATACAGGACGTCGATCACCGGCAAGGTATAGCGTGTGCTCTGGATGGCCAAAAGTACGCGGTTGGCTGAAGGCATGAGACGAAAGGCTGCGGCTGCAAACAAGCCTAGTGTGGGTAATAGTGCGTCCAAAGGCTTGCCCTGACCAATCATGGCCAATACCAAGGCGGCTAGCCCAGTGACAGCGAGCAGCTCAAGAAATAACCGGGGTAACTGCTGGAGTGTTTGCTCATGCTGTACTGAGCGTGCACTGCCGACATTATGTAGCCAGTATTGTGCAAAAAATTCGTCCTCGCGCCCAAGCAATTTTACGTCTTTAACACCACCCAGCCCTTGTTGCAAATGCTGCATACGCAACCCTTCATGCAACTGACGCGCCTCGCCCCAGCGTAAAATACGATTCCGAGTGATGCGGCTAAAGCCCCATCCCGCAAAGCCGAGCGTACTCAGAACGAGTAATGCGCCGAGCGGCTCGACGGCAAGCAACATGGTAGATATACCGAGGAATACCAAGATTTCGCTGATAAGCGTAAACCCTGGAATGAGTCCGGTACTGGCGACTATATTGGTTTCATTTACCACATTGTGAATTAATTGCGCTGAATTGCGCTGCAGATGGAAAACGTAGGGCTGGCGCAGGTAGCCAGTAAACAGGCGTTGTGATAAATCGGCCCTTATCCCATATACAAATCGTGTCTGCATCCATCCAAGAAAACCGAGGAACAGCGCCTTGACTGTGTACACACTGACCAAGACCAGCATGCCGACGACAACCAGATGCTCGCGGCTGGGGTTGCCGATGCTATCCAACCACTGCACCAACACTGGATACTTGGCGGTCAAATCGCTTTGTGTCATCAAGGCCAGCGCGGGCACAACCAAGCCGATGCCCAAGGTTTCCAGCACCATACCAATCAACATCATGACCAGCAAAATGATTGCCGCACGGCGCTGATCCAGGCTCAGCATGTACCAAAGTTTTTTGAACGCACTCATATCAACCTGATTATGGTGAGCCAAGGATTAAAGTTATTGGTATGAAGCTCATTTCTTTTTTTGCCAACAATGCAGTTTCGGGCCGTTATTTTCCGCTCTCGCTGATTCATGGTTTGGTATCCTGATCGAAGTGAGAGCGCGCAAATTATTGTTAATTTCAGTTGATGTGTGTTTACGTACCTTGAGGCACTCTGAATTTTTCATTGGCTTTATAAATTTTTGTGGGTAACACGATCAATCAACCTTGCCTCTTGCTGCAGGTGTTCTATTTCTGCTTTCAAGGCTTGATACTCCGCCATTTTGTATTTGAGAAACTGCAAGGTAATGCTGGCCTTTTCTTCTATTCCTTTGGGCGTAAGGTAATACATGTAGGCTATTTTGTTTTGGCTATTCCGGAAATTGTTGGCTTTTATAAAGCCCTTTTCGATGAGCGCTTGAATGCAGAAGTTTGCCTTACCCAGGCTGATGCCGAGTCCTTTTGCCAAATCCCGCTGAGTCATTTCCGGGTTAGCTTCCAATTGTCTCAATATCTTGTACCGGTAGTCGTCTGTTTGCATGGCGCGGGTACCAAAGTGCATGTGTTCAATGATTGAACGCATGCAATTTGAACAGGTTTTTAGAGAGATTGCAAGAGGCAATGCGCAACAACGGCAACTGCCGCCTTACACTCGCTACACACTTGGATACAATGTGACGACAAATGAAAAGCTCACCAAGTATCATTTTGATCAAAACATCTTCTTTGGGCGATGTGCTGCACAATCTTCCGATTGTGGCGGATATTTGCCAATACGTTCCGGATGCGTGCATTGATTGGATAGTGGAAGAAAACTTTACACTGCTGCCTAAACTACACCCCAAAATCAACCGGGTCATTCCCGTGGCCATGCGCCGTTGGCGCAAGTCATGGTGGCAATTTCGTAGCGAGATGCAGGCAAGCTGCCACGAACTGCGTACCCGCCATTACGATCTTGCGTTGGATACCCAAGGCCTGCTGAAGAGCGCGCTGATTACTCGCTGTGTGCCTGCTATACATTGCGGCTTTAACTGGAAAAGCGCGCGCGAACCGCTGGCCAGCCTGTTTTATGACCGGGCCTATGCTGTCGCCAAGAACCAGCATGCAGTAGAGCGCAACCGCCAATTAACCGGACTGGCTTTAGGCTATACCCCGCAGGGAGCGCCGAATTATGGCATACGCGCACCCGACCTCATGCTGCCTTGGCTGCCGGCTGAACCCTATACCGTGCTGCTACATGCGACCAGCCGTAACGACAAATTATGGGATGAACAGAACTGGGTTGCGCTGGGTAACCAACTGAATCAAGCCAGGATACGCACCGTGCTGCCTTGGGGCAACGAGCAGGAAAAGACGCGTAGCGAACGCTTATGTTCAGCCATTCCGGGTGCTATCTGCGCCCCGCGTATCAACCTGGAAGAAGCGGCGGCGATGCTGGGACGTGCTCATGCAGTAATCGGTGTGGATACCGGCTTGAGCCACCTCGCTGCTGCACTCGGCGTACCGACCATCGGCATTTACACCGCCACCGATCCGGGCTTGACCGGTCTCTATGCAGGCAAGCGTGCGGTTAATCTTGGCGGAAAGCACTCTTCGCCAACTATCGCTGAAGTTATCATGGTACTTGAACAAATAACCGGCCATGACTAACCCGCGCATCTTTTATACCTTGGGCCTGTGGTTACTGCTGCCTTATATTTTTTTCCATCTGCTGTGGCGGGCGCGCAAACAACCCGAATATCTCAAACACATTGCCGAGCGTTTTGGCTTCTACCACACTCATAGCAACAAACCGGTGATCTGGCTGCACACCGTATCGGTCGGCGAAACCAGAGCAGCGGCCCGCATGGTGCAGCGCTTGCGGGAAATTTACCCGGACCACCAATTGCTACTCACGCACACCACTCCCACTGGGCGCACCGCCAGTGAACAGCTTTACGGTGATGATGTGCTGCGCGTTTATTTGCCCTACGACTACCCCTTTGCGGTCAGGCGGTTTTTGAACCACTTTCGCCCGTGTATCGGCGTCCTGCTGGAAACTGAAATCTGGTTCAACCTGATTCACACCTGTTATGCCGAAAAAATTCCACTGTTGCTGCTCAATGCGCGCTTGTCGGAAAAATCTGCGCGGGGCTATACGCGCGTTGCACGGCTGACCCGCCACTCATTAAGCGAGCTCACCGCCATTGCCGCGCAAACCACTGATGATGCCGCGCGCTTGGCGACCTTGGGCGCAGGCAACGTATCCGTCATGGGTAACCTGAAGTTTGACATCGAGCCGCCGCCCGCAATGCTGGAACTGGGTGGGCAATTGCGTAGCCAGTTCGGTGAAGGTAGAAAAATTTTTCTTGCGGCCAGTACCAGGGAAGGGGAAGAGGCGCTGCTGCTTGATGCACTTGGGCAAATCGATATTCCGCATCTGCTCACTGTTATCGTGCCGCGCCACCCGCAGCGCTTCGATGAAGTGGCGGCCCTGCTCACGCGGCACAGCATTCGCTTCCAGCGCAGGAGTGAGAACCGACCCATTGCACCGGACACGCAAGTGGTGCTGGGCGACAGCATGGGCGAAATGTTCGCATACTATGCGGCCTGCGACCTCGCCTTCATCGGGGGCAGCCTGCTGCCGTTCGGCGGACAAAACCTGATCGAAGCCTGTGCTGTCGGCAAGCTTGCGATCATCGGCCCGCACACCTATAACTTTGCGCAAGCCAGCCAGCTTGCTATCGCCAGCGGTGCGGCTGTACGCGTGCAGAACGCAAGTGATCTTGCACAAACCCTGCAAAATATGCTTTCCAACCCACATCAGATGGTGGAAATCGGCAATGCCGGGCTGCGCTTTGTAAACTCCAATCGCGGCGCAACGGAACAAGCGCTGTTGCACATTAACCAGTTCATAAGCAAATAGACGGCAACTTGCCGCCATCATTTCCAGTAAAATCACGCAAATTAAATGGCACGGTAAATCATCAACCCAACCATGAATAAAATTCTTATTACCGGCGGTGCCGGATTTATCGGTTCCGCAGTCATTCGCCAAATGATCGAGGAAACCGCTGTCACGGTCATCAACGTCGACAAGCTGACCTATGCCGGCAATCTGCAATCCCTGGCATCTGTTGCGGACAGCCCCCGCTACTGTTTCGAACACGTGGATATTTGCAATGCGACCGAAGTCGCGCGCCTGTTCCGTGAGCACCAGCCGGATGCGGTCATGCACCTGGCTGCCGAATCCCATGTGGACCGCTCCATCAGCGGCCCGGCGGCATTCATCGAAACCAACATCGTCGGCACTTACACCCTGCTGGAGGCTGCACGGGAGTATTGGAGCGGGCTGCCGGCGGAGCGCAAGAACACTTTTCGCTTCCACCACATCTCCACCGACGAGGTGTATGGCAGCTTGGGCGACACCGGCTTTTTCACCGAGGACACCGCCTACCAGCCGAACTCGCCCTATTCGGCGAGCAAGGCATCTTCGGATCATCTGGTGCGCGCCTGGCATCACACCTATGGCCTGCCCGTAGTCACCACCAACTGCTCCAACAATTACGGTCCTTACCATTTTCCCGAAAAGCTGATCCCGCTGATTATCCTGAATGCATGCAACGGCAAGCCACTGCCCATCTATGGCAAGGGCGACAATATCCGCGACTGGCTGTATGTGGACGACCATGCGCGCGCGTTGCGCTTGGTGCTGGAGCGGGGACGATTGGGGGAGACATACAACATCGGTGGCTGGAATGAGAAGACCAATCTCGAAGTCGTTCACGCAATTTGCGCCATCCTTGATGAACTTCATCCACAGGGCACGCCGCACGCATCACTCATCACTTATGTGCAGGATAGGCCCGGCCATGACCGCCGCTACGCGATTGATGCCAGCAAGATCGCCAGAGAACTGGGCTGGAAACCGCTGGAAACCTTTGAAACCGGGCTGCGCAAAACAGTAGCGTGGTATCTGGCAAACAACGCTTGGACCAATGCTGTGATCAGCGGCGAATACCAGAACTGGATCCAGCAAAATTACGGCGACAGGAAAATATCATGAAAGGCATCATACTCGCGGGCGGTTCAGGTACCCGGCTCTATCCGGTTACGCATACCATTTCCAAACAATTGCTGCCGATTTATGACAAACCGATGATTTACTATCCGCTGTCCACGCTGATGCTGGCCGGGATACGTGATGTTCTGGTGATTTCCACTCCACAGGACACGCCGCGTTTCGAACAGCTTCTGGGGAACGGCTCACAGTGGGGAATAAATATCTCCTATGCCGTACAACCCTCGCCGGACGGCCTTCCGCAGGCGTTTATTATCGGTGAGCAGTTTATTGGAAACGACTCATGCGCGCTGGTGCTGGGTGACAACATTTTTTATGGCCATGGCTTTGAGCATTTGCTGATTCCCGCCACCGCAAAGAAAAATGGGGCAACGGTTTTTGCCTACCATGTGCATGATCCTGAGCGCTATGGTGTAGTCGAGTTCGACAAAACCGGGCGTGCTATCAGCATTGAAGAAAAGCCACTCAAGCCGAAATCCAACTATGCGATAACCGGGTTATATTTTTATGATAACCAGGTGGTCGATATTGCCAAGTCCATCAAACCATCGGCTCGCGGCGAGCTGGAAATTACCGCTGTAATGCAACGCTACCTGGAAATGGATATGCTGGATGTACAGGTCATGCGCCGGGGATTTGCCTGGCTGGATACCGGCACACACGAATCACTGCTGGAAGCCTCGATGTTTATCCAAACCCTTGAAAAACGCCAAGGCCTGAAAGTCGCCTGCCCGGAAGAAATTGCCTACCGCCAACATTACATCACTGCAGAACAAGTGGAAAAGCTGGCCGCGCCACTGGCCAAAAACGCTTATGGCCAATACCTGCTTGGCATCCTGAAGGAGCGGGCTTACTAAATGCAAATCATTCAAACCGCGATACCCGATTTGTTGATTATCGAGCCCAAGGTGTTCGGTGATGCGCGCGGCTTTTTTTTCGAAAGCTTTAACCAGAGGATATTCGAGCGGTTGACTGGGCGCACGGACAACTTCGTGCAGGACAACCACTCCCGCTCCGCACGAAATGTCCTGCGCGGGCTGCATTACCAAATCAAGCAGCCACAGGCCAAGCTGATTCGCGTGGTGGCCGGCGAGGTGTTCGATATTGCCGTGGATATCCGCAGATCATCGCCCACCTTCGGGCGGTGGGTGGGCAACATTCTTTCTGCCGAAAACAAGCAGATGTTATGGGTGCCTGAAGGATTTGCTCACGGCTTTGTCGTGCTCAGTGAATATGCGGAGCTTCTCTACAAGACGACCGATTACTGGGCGCCTGAATATGAACGTTCCATCCTTTGGAATGATCCGGATCTGGCTATTGATTGGCCGCTAAAAGAAAACGCACCTATTTTATCCATGAAGGATCAAGAGGCCGTACCTTTTTGCAAAGCAGAGCTTTTCCCGTGAAAATTTTGCCATGAAAATCCTGTTGTTCGGCAAGAATGGGCAGGTTGGCAGGGAACTGGAAAAAACACTAGCACGCTTGGGAGAGTTAACCGCCTTGGACAGACAAGGCATGGATTTAAGCAACACGGATGGAATCCGTGAACAAATTCGCCGCTTGCGGCCGGATGTCATAGTCAATGCAGCGGCCTATACCGCCGTGGACAAGGCAGAATCCGAGCCCGATCTTGCCATGGCGGTTAATGGCATAGCGCCCGGTGTCATGGCGGAAGAGGCAGCCCGGCTAAATGCCTTGCTTGTCCATTACTCCACCGATTACGTATTCGATGGAACAAAACCTTCTCCCTATACCGAACAGGACACTCCCAATCCGTTGAATGCATATGGGCGCAGCAAACTGGCAGGGGAGCGCATAATTTGTGCGAATGCCTCGCGCTTTCTGATTTTCCGTACAGCATGGGTGTATGACGGACAAGGCAGGAATTTTCTGGGGACGATAAAGCACATAGGCGCACAACGCCCTGAACTAACCATCGTGGATGACCAAGTCGGCGCACCGACCTGGAACCGCGAGATTGCGCAGGCTACGGTGCAAGCCATAGCCTCGTACTTGGCACATCCCGACCCGAAACAGATTAACGGGATTTACCACCTCACCGCACAAGGACAAACTTCATGGTTTGGTTTTGCGCAAGCCGCTGCAGAATACGGCCTGTTTGCCGGCCTTGCTCATCCACCAGCTTTACGCGCCATCAGCAGCGCGGAATTTTCCACCCCGGCAAAACGTCCTATGTATTCGGTATTATCCAATGCCAAACTGCTTGAACAGTTTGGCATTCAATTACCGGATTGGGGGGTATCACTGCGGGAATGCCTGACGGGCGCTGACGCTCAATAGAGCGCCTGATTAACCTTGGCAATGTCGTCTTCGACCAGTGTTCCGACGGCAGCCTTCAGCCGCAGTTGGCTGATCAGGTAGTTGTACTCGGCCTGATACAAATCGCGGCGTGTTGAGTAAAGCTGCTGCTGCGCATTCAGTACATCCAGGTTGGTGCGCACGCCGACTTCCTGTCCCAGCTTGCTGGCCTCCAGCAAACTCTCGCTGGACTTCAACGCTTGTTGCAGCGCCTTGACCTGGGCTATGCCGTTGACCACGCCCAGATAGGCTTGGCGCGTTTGCAGGGCAATGTTGCGGCGCGCAGTTTCCAGCTCTTCCCCGGCGCGATTGCGGTTGGCCTCGGCTTCACGCACCTTGGACTGGATTGCACCGCCCTGGAACAACGGCATGTTGAGTTGCACTCCGACAGCAGCATTGCGGCTGTCACTGCCCACCCCCAGGCTGCCGCCGTTGGCAAAGTTTTCGGAATAATTGGCAACCAGATCTAGCGTCGGATAGTGCCCGCCGCGATTGCGCGCCACTTCTTTCCCGGCCAACTCCGCAGCGGCTTGCGCCACGGCTAATTGTGAATTGTGCTGCTGCGCCTCATCCACCCACTTTTCCATATCGGACGGTTGCAGTGCCTCCAGCTTGAACTGTTGACCCAACTGGCGCAGATCGCCCGGCATGGTGTTGGTCAATTGTTGCAGCGTACGCTTCTTGACTTCCAGATTGCTCTGCGCGGCGATCTCCTGCGCATCCACCAGATCGTAGCGCGCCTGCGCTTCGTACGTGTCGGTGATGGTGGCAGTGCCCACCTCGAAGTTACGCTTGGCCTGCTCCAGCTGTTCGGAAATGGCCGTCTTTTGCGCCTCGGCCAGCTGCACGCTGTCTTGCGCGATCAGTACATCGAAATAGGCTTGCGCCACACGCAAGATCAGATCCTGCTCCGCGCCATTGAACTGCGCATCGGCCTGCGCCACCTGCAATCCGGCTTCGGTATAAGCCATCCAGTTTTGCTGGCGGAACAGCGGCTGCGTCAGATTCACGCCGTAACCATGGCTGTTGAAACGGCTTGTACCGGAACTGAATGGCGTAGTACCTTGATATTTAATCGAGTTGTCGTTAAATGTACTGTTGGCGCTCAGATTCACGCTGGGCAACAGCAAAGAGCGCCCCTGCGGCAGTTTTTCCTGCCCGGCCTGATGTGTCGCGCGCGCCGCCGCGAAAACCGCATCCTGCGATTGTGCGGCATGATAGGTTTCGAGCAAGTCCGCCGCACCCGCAGGAAAACTCGCGCTCAACGCCGTCAACGTAAAAAAAAGTGATTTGGTGATAGTCATAGCCCGCATTGAATATTAGATATTCCTAATACTATACACCCGTGCGCTTAATTTCAAGCGGGCAGCTTAACCGTGCACCCGCTATGTTGTGCAGAGGTCTTAAAATACGAAACGCTTGGGTTGCAGCACATTCTGCAACGGCGCGACGCTGGTTTCAAACAGGGTGGTGCTCTCGAATACGCCGGGCGCCACACGGGTTATCAGCTTGGCCTGCATCGCCGGTGCATCGCCAACGATGGCAAACAGACGCCCGCCCGGTGTCAGGCTGTTCTGGAAAGCTTCCGGCAAAATCGGCACGGAACCGGTCAGCACGATCGCGTCATACGAACCCGGCCAGCCCTGCGCCGCATCGCCCAGAGCCAGCGTCACGTTGTCGATATGCTGCGCCGCCAGATTTTTTTCTGCAAAGGCATGTAGTTCCGGCACGATTTCCACGCTGGTCACATGCGCCGCGAGATGGGACAACAATGCCGTCAGATAGCCGCTACCACTGCCAACTTCCAGCACACGGTCGCCACGCCCAAGCTGCAACGCCTGCAATGCACGCGCCTCCAGCTTGGGCTGCCACATGCAAACGCTATAGCCAAGCGGAATTTCCATATCCATGAATGCCATCTCCCGCCTGGCGTGCGGCACGAACTGCTCGCGCTTGACCTTGGTCAGCAAGTCCAGCACCTGCATATCCAGCACATCCCAAGGCCGGATCTGTTGCTCCACCATATTAAAGCGCACCTGCTCCACGTTTTTCATCTCAC
Source organism: uncultured Nitrosomonadales bacterium (assembly GCA_903892645.1). Taxonomy (GTDB): domain Bacteria; phylum Pseudomonadota; class Gammaproteobacteria; order Burkholderiales; family Gallionellaceae; genus CAITJF01. The sequence goes on from CAITJF010000187.1 coordinate 12,306, forward strand.
TCCGCTCCCGAGCATTATTGTTGTCCTGCGCGGGCAGTATAACAAGGCCATCGGTCCCGCTCAACGTGAATTGCCAACTTGCCATTGGAGCAGCTTTACAGTACCTTTGCGCTTGCGTAGGGGTCCTTGTCAGTAGGCAAGGTGAGATAGACCCTTTGAACCTGTACGGATAATGCCGTCGTAGGGAAGCGTCCCTAGAAACTGTTTTAAAAAGTAGCGAGCGCAACCAGTTTAGGTGCGCCCGAAGCACAGGAACCGGAATGTACAGGTAGTACATGAGGATTCCGAGCACCGCGCAAACCTAAAATGGCAAGCGTAGTATTTTTAAACAGTTTCTAGATGCTCCTTACTTTTTTGGAGCAACACACCATGAATGCCAATCCCAAGTTCCTCAGCCAAGCCGCGCGCGTGGATGCCGCTGCCATTGCGCCTCTACCCAATTCGCGCAAGGTGTATGTCGAGGGTTCGCGTCCCGATATTCGCGTGCCGATGCGCGAAATTTCCCAGGCCGATACACCTGCCGGAATGGGTGTTGAAAAAAATCCGCCGATTTATGTGTACGACTGTTCCGGCCCCTATACCGACCCTGCAGTGAAGATCGACATCCGCTCAGGGCTACCCGCAATGCGCGAAGGCTGGATTACCGAACGCGGCGACACCGAAACGCTCGACAAACTGTCTTCCGCTTACGGCCAGCAGCGCCTGAACGATCCCGAGCTGGCGGAGCTGCGCTTCAACCTTCAGCGCGCACCGCGCCGCGCCAAGCCCGGCAAAAATGTCACGCAAATGCATTACGCCCGCCAAGGCATCATCACGCCGGAAATGGAATACATCGCGATACGCGAAAACCAGCGCCACGAAGGGCTTTCCGAAATGTTGCTGCAACAGCACCCCGGTGAAAACTTCGGCGCATCCATGCCCAAACAGATCACGCCGGAATTCGTGCGCAGTGAAGTGGCCGCAGGCCGCGCCATCATCCCCGCCAACATCAACCATCCCGAAGCCGAACCGATGATCATCGGGCGCAACTTCTTGGTGAAGATTAACGCCAACATCGGCAACTCGGCGCTGGGTTCGAGCATTCAGGAAGAAGTGGAAAAGATGACCTGGTCGATCCGCTGGGGCGGCGACACGGTGATGGATCTGTCCACCGGCAAGCACATCCACGAGACGCGCGAATGGATCATCCGCAATTCGCCCGTACCGATTGGAACGGTGCCGATTTATCAGGCGCTGGAAAAAGTGAACGGCAAGGCCGAAGACCTGACCTGGGAAATTTTCCGCGACAC
>CAITJF010000188.1 GCA_903892645.1 uncultured Nitrosomonadales bacterium
GGAACCGGAATGCCGCGTCCGCCGGTGAGTCCGAATATCAGCGCGCGCACCGCATTGCTCAGGCTGAAGCTGAGGTGGCCGAACAGGGCGGCATCAAAATTTCGCACTGCGCGCTTCGCGTCGCTGTCGTGTGCCGCCTGATATGCCGTGATCCACCGTGATGTCGATGCTCTCCGGTCGCCGCCTGAACCACGCCATGCGCAACGCATCGGGTTCGCATTAATTCGTGGAGAGGAGCAGAGCTCGGTTTCATTATTGTTTCGGCCTAATCCAAAGCCCACTCAGCGAATTTTCCCCGCCAGTTCCGATGGTTATCCAGAATGCGAAACCGGGGTTCTGTTGATACCTGCGAGATTGACTACAAACCATTGGAAAACCCCCAATTTTTACGCGATAATCTCGTTTTATTAACGCAGCTATTTGGAGAGGAACGCAGAATGGGTGGAGCACAGCGCGTAACCCATCATACAGTTCATCAATCTCCGATGGGTTGCACTGCTTCACCCGTCCTGTGACGACTACTGATTTTTATTTGACGCAATAATTTTGGAGAGCTTATGTCTGCATTAAACGTCGCACAAAAAATCCTCCTGGCCAATGCAGCCGGAGGGCTGAAGCAACTCCCCGAACCGGGGCAGCCGCTGGAAATCCAGTTCACCCACACCCTGTATCAGGACGCCACCGGCACGGCCGCCGCGCTGGCCTTCGAGAAGATGGGCGTGGATCGGGTGAAGACTACTTCCGTCATCGTGGTGGATCACAAGACCCTGCAAGTTGGCTACATCGACGGCGACGACCATCGCTATCTGGAAACCTTCTCCAAAAAGTACGGCTGCTGGTTTTCGCGCGGCGGTCTCGGTATCTGCCATAGCGTGTTCCTCGAGGATTTCGCGACTCCCGGCAAGTCGGTGATCGGTTCAGACTCGCACACCACCAATGCAGGCGGCATGGGCATGCTGGCCATGGGCGCAGGCGGTACGGACGTGAGCTTCGCGATGGCCGGCACTTCCTACAAGATCGAGATGCCGAAAGTGGTGCAAGTGAACCTCACCGGCGCGCTGCATCCGGGCGTGCTGGCCAAGGACGTGATCCTGAACGTGCTCAAGGTCATCGGCATCAAGGGCAACAAGGATATCTGCCTGGAATATACCGGCCCGGGCCTGAAGAGCCTGAATGTCACCGACCGCGCCACCATCTGCAACATGGGCACCGAGGCCGGTGTCGCCTTCTCGATTTTCCCCTCCGATGAAATCACCAAGGCCTACCTCGAAGGACGCAAGCGTGCAAACGACTTCAAGCCGCTGGCCGCCGATGCTGGCGCGACCTACTCGCGCACCGTCGAGATCGACCTGTCGGCGCTGGAACCCACCATCGCGCTGTATCCGCGCCTGAAGGGCATGGAGCCGGTCAAGAAGCATGCCGGAATGCCGATCGATGCCGTGTTCATCGGCAGTTGCACCAACTCCAACTACGAGAACTTGGCGCGCGTCGGCGAGCTGCTGCGCGGCAAAAAAGTCAAGGTCGATACCGCCATTGCGCCCGGCTCGCAAGCCATCGCGCGCCAACTGGCAGCGGCGGGCTATCTGGAAATCTTCTACGCCGCCGGCGTGCGCGTGATGGAAAACGCCTGCAGCGCCTGCATCGGTCAAGGTTTCAGCCCACCCAGCAATGGCGTGATGCTGTCCACCGCTAACCGCAATTTCGAAGGCCGTTCCGGTACTGAAACCGCTGCCGTGCATCTGGTTAGTCCGGTCACTGCCGCCGCTAGCGCCGTGACGGGCGTCCTGACCGACCCGCGCGACCTGCTCGGCGACAATCCCGATTTCGCGTTTAAACTGGTTCCGCCGGTGGTCGATATGGACGCCTATGTCGCCCCGCTGCCGCCTGCAGAAGCCGCTAAAGTGGTAATGCGCTACGGCCCCGACATTGCGCCGCTGCCGACGCTGGATCCTTTGCCGGCCAAATTGTCCGGAGAGGTTCTGCTCAAGCTCGGCAACGAGATCACGACCGATCATATCCAGCCTGCCGGCAAGTATCTGTCGCTGCGTTCCAACGCGGATGAATACGCCAAGCAGGCGACCTTTGTCCAGGTGGACAAGACCTTCAGCACCCGCGCGGCGGCAGTGCGCGATGCGGGCAAGCACGGCTTCATCGTGGCGGGCGACGGCTATGGCATGGGCAGCTCGCGCGAGCATGCCGGGCTGTGCCCGCGCATCCTCGGAGTTCGCGCCATTATTGCCAAGGGCTTCGAGCGCATCCACCTGGCCAACCTTGCCAACTTCGGCATTCTGGGACTGACCTTCGAAAATCCGGCTGATCTTGAGCGCATTCAACAGGGCGCCAAAGTGTCCCTCGATACCTCCGGCTTGGAAAGCGGCCAGCTCAAGCTGGTGGTGGATGGCGTCGGCGATATGCCTCTCAAGCTTGCACAAGGTAAGGAAGATATCCCCATGATCCGCGCAGGCGGCGCGCTTTCGTTGTTCGCCAGCCAGATGAAGGCGGCTTGAACTAAACCCCGGATTATCCATCGGGCGCAGGTCGGGCTTTAACCAGCGACTTGGCTGCCGTTTTTTTTGGCGGCCTAGTCGAATGGCTACGCAAAGCTGGCCCGACTTGTCGGGTTGAAATCCGACCTACTGGAATTTTTAATTGATGAGGAAAAAATTATGACAGCAGCAAAAATTCTTTACACGATGGTCGATGAAGCCCCGGCACTGGCAACCTATTCCTTGCTTCCTATCGTCCAGGCCTTTACCAAGGCAGCCGGTGTTACCGTCGACACGCGGGACATTTCCCTTGCGGGACGGATCATCGCGAACTTCCCAGAGAACCTGACCGCGAGCCAAAAGATCGGCGACGAGCTGACCGAATTGGGCGAGCTGACACTGAAGCCGGAAGCCAATATCATCAAGCTGCCGAATGTCAGCGCATCAGCTCCGCAGTTGAAAGCGGCGATCAAGGAATTGCAGTCACAAGGCTATAAAGTTCCTGACTATCCGGAAAATCCGCAGAACGATGCAGAGAAGGAAATCAAGGCGCGCTACGGCAAGGTGCTGGGCAGCGCCGTCAATCCGGTGCTGCGTGAAGGCAACTCGGATCGCCGCGCAGCTCTCTCGGTCAAGAATTTCGCGCGCAAGCATCCGCACAAGATGGGCGCATGGAGTCCAGATTCGAAGACCCATGTGGCGCACATGAACAGTGGGGATTTCTACGGCAGCGAAAAATCTGTCACGGTAGCCGAAGCCGGCCCAGTGCGTATCGAGTTTGTCGGCGCGGATGGCAAGATCACGGTGCTGAAGGAAAAGACCACGCTGAAGGTGGGCGAGGTGATTGATGCGGCAGTCATGAGCCGCCGCGCGTTGCGTGCATTCTACGAAGAGCAGATCGCGGACGCGAAGAAGCAACCTGGCGTACTGCTGTCGTTGCACCTGAAGGCTACCATGATGAAGATATCCGACCCCATCATGTTCGGCCATGCCGTTGCTGTTTATTACAAGGATGTTCTCGAGAAACACGCCGCAACCCTCAAGGAGCTGGGCGTCAACCTCAACAACGGTTTTGGCGACCTCGTCGCGAAGATTGCCACACTGCCGGAAGCCAAGCGTACCGAGATTGAGGCCGACATCCAGGCCTGCTACAAGAACCAGCCGCAACTGGCGATGGTCAATTCCGACAAGGGCATCACCAACCTGCATGTGCCC
>CAITJF010000189.1 GCA_903892645.1 uncultured Nitrosomonadales bacterium
ATTCGATTACAAGTCGGACTACGTCGATGATGCATTCATCAACGCTACCGAAGCCAAGAAATATCGACTGCACGGATTGCCCTACAACCCACTGAGCCTATACGGTGATATGCCGATGTTGCCCGTCCATACTGCCACAGGATTCGCGGAAACCATGGCACGCGCATTCAATCTTGGGCAAAAGCAACAGTTGCGTCTTCGCAAGCTGATTCTCGACGCCTACGAGCTTGCCGGAATCAGCAGGTCCGACGCCTCGACCTGGAGCAGACCAGCGCCGACTCTCCAAGACATTTGGGAACTATTCGTAAACCAGGAAAAGGTGGAAGAGGATTCGCTTTACGCGGCATTGGATAGCCTAGCCAGTTACCAGATTTTCGAGAGCGACCCATCGAAGGTATCCAGCCTCTACGATCTCGTCGAGAGGGTGACTGTCATTGAGCTGGCGGGATATTCGCCCCAGATCCAGAACCTCGTAGTTGCCCTGACCCTAGATCTGTTCTACTCTCAAATGCAGAAGAAAGGAAAACCGACTGTCCAAGGAGATTTCCGTCAGATCTCAAAAATGATATTCGTGGACGAAGCGGACAACTTCATGTCGCAAGATTTTTCATCATTGCGCAAGATACTCAAAGAGGGGCGCGAATACGGTGTTGGCATCATTCTTTCCACCCAAGACATCACCCACTTTAAAACTGGAGAAAACAATTACGCAAGTTATGTACTGACTTGGGTTATACATCGGGTGTCGGAAATAAAGAACGCCGACATAAAGTCCATATTCAACACCGACGACAAGTCCGAGCAGGAAGCCTTGATGGAGAACGTCCGCAAACTAGAAAAACACTACAGCATCTTTATTGATGGCAATAAGAAGTTCCAGAAGATTCGCGATCTGGCATTTTGGGAATTGCAAGAACGTCATATCTAAGTGACAAGCAAAGTGCAAATGCCGACACCCCATGGTGACTTGCGTGTTGGTAAACGGTGCACCAAGTGAATTTTTAATATTCCGCCATAATGATCGGGTGATTTTCCGTTGGTCTTGTTCTCCGCTTCGGCGGTTTAGATTGACGAATGGAATAGTGCTCCATGACAGGGGATTTTTTGAACAACTTCAGAGGGATTGCGAATTATGAATGCAGCATTTCAAAGTATAGATGTCCATGCAGCACGGCTATGTCAGGCCATTGCTCGAATTGGATACGAACCGCAAATCGCGCTAATGGACATCGTCGACAACGCGGTGACAGCCAAGGCATCGACGATTCGTATCTCTTTGTTTCTTGCCCCGGGAAAGACCCTTAAAAATCGAAATAGCGTCCAGCGATATCAGATTGTTGATAACGGCGTGGGCATGACCGATGACGAAATTCGTGCTGCGTTTTCCCTTGGTGCGAATGGAAAGTATGGCCCCCACAGTTTGTCCAAATATGGAATGGGACTTAAGTCGGCGGGGCTTTCGTTGGGCAATCGTATTCACATCGTAAGTAAGAAGGACGGAAAGCTTTCTTCGCGACAGACGTTCGATGTTGACCTAATCGCGCAACAAAATAACTTCGTTAGCGCAGCTTCCCAATTACCGCATCCTTCCGCGCACTGCCCGCACTGGAGCCAAAGTAATACCCGAGCACCAACCCCAACGCCATATCCAGCGTCCCCATCGAGCGCAGTACGATCTCGCGCATTTCAGTCGGCACGATGTGCGACAGCAGATACCACTGCACCGCCAAGTAACCTACCACCACGACCGAACCTAAAATGCGCGGCATCCAGCTATCACCCGTTTTGATCTCGCGGTCGCGCGCACTGGCCCGATCCTCGGATGCGATCTTTTCCAGATCAATACCGAGGGCAGCCATCTCTTTCTGAAATTGCTGATCGGCATTGCTCAGTGCCTGTAGATCAGCAGACGATGCTTTTGCCAACGCTTCGGACACTTGCTGCTCAGTGGCCTCGGTCAAACCGAAGGCCTGCCCGATCGCACGCACTGCCACACCCGCCAACCCAAGTTCTGGCACCAGTGCCGTTGCCAAACTCGGCGCAATCGACGCTACCGCTTTCTTCCAATCAAAATCTCCCATCTCGTTCTCCTTATGCCAACATCGTTTTGCCAGCCTTAAAATCCGCCAGCGTTAAGCCACCCGTGTACTGGAAATGCGCCAGTTCACGGAAAGTTTTCCAGCGCCCAGCCCATTCCAGCCCACAGGCTTCGCCAATATCTCCGAGCCTGCGCCACACTTCAGCATCTGGGCCGGTCGTTCCCCACACCGGTTTGCCGCAACGCAGTGGCAACACATCGAACGCGCAGCGCCAGTTGTGCCAGCTGTCACCGGCCTGTGCGTTGGTCACGACTTTTCCTTTGGTGGATCGGCCTTGGGCATAGATAGCACTCTGCGCTTCAAAGTCGCGATAGGTGCTGGTCGCAATTACTGTGATGCCCTGCGTTTTCAAATACGGATCAGCGGCACACATTGCAAAGAAGGCTTGCGCACGTTTGCGTGCGGCAGGCGACAACTCCTTCAAGTCACGACTATCGATCATTGCCCACCTCCAAATATTTTTAGTTTCAGAAAAGCGCTGGTGAGCAACGCCATCACCAGTCCGGTAACCAGCATTTTTACAATCGTCAGGCCGGCAGTTTTCTTGGCTTCGTTGAAGGCATCCAGCAGGCTGCGCAATTCCTGAATGTCACGTGCCGCATCGGGACCGTCGAGCCCAACATCAGACAAGGCATGGCGTGCACCGCGCTGAGCTGCGTTCTCCATTAGTTGTTCAAACTCATCGAACGGCATAGTGACGATGCCGTCGTGCAAGGTGG
>CAITJF010000190.1 GCA_903892645.1 uncultured Nitrosomonadales bacterium
ACCCCTTTCAAAACCGTGACAGTATTGACCTCATTCTCGGCGATCTGCTTGTCGAGAATCACTCGCTGCTCTGCCACCCGCTCTTCGCGGTTGTGTTGGTAAATGCGCCAGCCGTAAATGCCGCCGATGCCAAGCGCAATAAGCGCCCAGGCAAATCCAAGGCTCAGTCCCCAGATGGCCTGCTTGCGGTCCGATTCCATCCCGCCATGTCGCCGAATCTGCCCCAGGGCCAGCAAGCCGAGAATAATCGCAAACGGGAAAAAGATACCGGACAACCCGCATAACAACGCGAGTACTGGAAGCAGCCCGACACTCATCCCACCTGAATGCTCTGCCGGACGGACAAACCCGGCCGGCTGTTGCTGCATCGAAAACCCCAACCCTGTTGGTTGTGTCAAGTTGAAGCCGCAACGCGGACAGAAATTGACAGCAAACGGCACAAACGTCCGACAGGCCGGACATTGCACGCCTTGGGGCATCATCGCCGTATTCGAGCCAGCCGTCTGAACCACCATGCCAGTACCGCCGATTGTTCCTGTCGTCGAATCCGAAATTGGCACCGCCGCTGGCTCGACAGTCAGGGTCACCACGCTCGGTTCATCCGCTTGGCAGGTGAAGTGTAACTGCACGTTTTCGCCTAATCGAATCGCATCGCCATCGTGAAGTCGTGCTTCCGAGACCGGCAATCCGTTGATAAACGTGCCGTTGGTGCTGTTCAGATCCAACAACCAGTAGGTCTCCCCGCGCAATTCAATGCTGGCGTGGTAGTTACTGACTGAATCACTCTGCAATTGCAGTTGATTGGCGTCCGCACGACCGAGCGTGCAGCTCAGTCCTGTCCAACGAAACAGGTATTCTTGAGGCGTTGCCGGGTTAATTTTTAGAACAGGCATACCGGCAGAGTATTAGCCTATTCTAATTGCGCTAGCAACAGCAGAAAGTCGCACTTCATTGCGGTATTTCCCGTCACAGGTTAACGAACAATTAACCAATCTATTAGCGCACCTTCCGGCACCGGTTGGTCAAACTGGACAACAAATCCAAAAGCGTCACGTTTTACAACAGCGCGATTGCCAATCCAATTTTGTTCGATAAACACCGCGTAATCATCGTCATTTTCCTGCGACTGGAACGTCACGCTTACGCTTTTTTCGCCAGCTTTTACAACCACATGTTTACCACGTAGATTGTGCGCTGCCTTAGCATCGCCGGACAAACCCTGAACACTCACCGAGCCACCAAATCGCGCTCCGCCACTAAATTGCATCTCACCTGATTCCGGTGACACTATCATTGCCGCCTCCTGATTACCGCCGTACCGCCACTTGATTGGCTGGGGACGGTTGTGTGGTTGCAGAAATTGAATCGCGGCGTACCTCGTATCGGCGGCAAACCGAATCCCGAAATTGCAGTTTGCATCAAATTCTAAATATTTATTCCACGGCGGATTCCGGTCATAGCGTTCAGCGTTGTCTTTTTCAATACTGATCGAGGGATTGCCGTGGACAAGCAAAACGCTGTCACGCATAACTGACCCCATATTCCCGATATCGAACACCGGCGCTGGAAAAGCTCCAGGAACCGCATCCCACATCCAACTCCGAAATGGAATTGGCTTGAATGGATCAGGGCCGATAGCCTGCTCCAACGAATCTCCAGATGAAAAGTCCGCCGTTGTTCCGGTGAATGAAGTCGGAACGAGTTTTACAGTGCGGTTGGGATTATTAACTCCTTGGGATACATCGTAGACGTTGGCACCTGGTGCGATGATATAACGTAGCCGCTTTTCGTGCGTGTCAGTCGAATAATTATCCGGCTTATAAAGAATCGGTGATCCAGCCGACTTGGCACCCCAGTAATGCCGAACAATCTCGATGTCCGTGGA
>CAITJF010000191.1 GCA_903892645.1 uncultured Nitrosomonadales bacterium
CAATGGAACGATTGAACAACCGACCCAGAAAAAGGCTTGAATACAAAACACCCAGTCAGGTATTCTTCAAGTCAGGCGTTGCACTTCAAACTTGAACTCGCGATTTAGCTTAAGCATGATAGCCTCCATCTATAAAATGCACTTTACGCAGTCTCTTGCTTCCGAACTTGAATCTGCTGCCCTTGTATAATTAACAATGCATATTGCATACCAATATAAAGTTTTTTTGTCGGGGTGGGCGCCAATATTGGTGTGGAAGGCTTTAAGAGGTGTGCTTGACAAGATTGGCGAATTTTAAAATTGGCAAAAGTTTTATTTCTTGTCTAAATAATGAGAGCCGAAAATGGTAAATCGAGAAGGGGGATGTGACAAAATTTGTTTTATTCGTATTGATACGTTATGACAGTTTTGCATATCGCCACCTACAATATTCACAAGGGGTTTTCCCATTTCAACCGGCGCGTCGTGCTGCATGAATTGCGTGAACGCTTGCGTGAACTCAACCCCGACATCGTATTTCTGCAGGAAGTGCAGGGTGAGCGCAACCACATTGCGCGGCACCATACCGGTTATCCGGAACAGCCGCAGCACGAGTTTCTGGCACACGAAATCTGGCCACACTGCGCCTATGGCATGAATGCGGTGTACGACTCCGGGCACCACGGCAATGCCATACTCAGCCGCTACCCCATCCTGCGCTGGGATAATCAGGATATTTCCGCGCATGGCTTTGAACAGCGCGGCGTGCTGCATTGCGAGCTGGCATTGCCGCAGCGTGAAGACACCCTGCATTGCCTGTGCGTGCATCTTGGCCTGTTCAAGCGCGGGCGCGGGCGGCAGTTCGGCGCGCTGGTGGATCGCGTCAACCGGCTGGTGCCGGAGCGTGCGCCGTTGATCATCGCCGGGGATTTCAACGACTGGAACAACCATGCCAGCCGCTTGCTGGTACATGAGTTGCAATTGCATGAGGTGTTTGACAAGAGCCACGGCGGGCCGGCACGCAGTTTTCCAGCAGGTATGCCGCTGCTGAGGATGGACCGTATTTACGTGCGTGGCATGGAAATCCGGCACAGCGACGTGCATGCGTGGAGAAAAATTTCCGACCACGTGGCCTTGTCCGCAGCGCTTATTCTGCCATGAGCGACACATACCTGGTTGATGGTCATCAGCTAGTCTTGTTGCACAATGGTGAAGAATATTTTCCGCGCCTTGTTTCCGCGATAGACGGTGCAGCCCGTTCGGTTTATCTGGAAACCTACATTTATGCCGCCGATGCCAGCGGACGTTTAGTTTCAGAAGCCTTGCAGCGTGCGGCCAGGCGTGGAGTGAGGGCGCACCTGTTGCTGGATGGTTTCGGTTGCGCCAAATTGCCGCATGATTGGGTGGATGAGTTGCGTTCGGCAGGTGTGGAGGTATTGTGGTTCCGCCCGGAAATCGCGCGCTTCAAGTTGCGCCGCCACCGCCTGCGCCGTTTGCACCGCAAACTGGCGGTGGTGGATGGGCGTATTGCTTTTGTGGGCGGTATAAATATCATCAACGATGTGCCGGGTGGACAGCTTGCGGCACCACGTCTGGATTATGCGGTGGAGGTGCAAGGTGATACGGTAGCGCGCATCCATGCGGCCATGCGGCGTTTGTGGCTGCTGGTGTCGTGGACGAATTTCCGCCGGCAGCGCGAGCACGCCAAATTCCAGTTGGCACACACCAACGTGGTACAGCAAAAAATAGACTTCCTGCTGTGCGATAATTTACGCCATCGACGCGATATTGAGCTGGCCTACCTTAAGGCCATTGGTGGCGCACAGCGCGAAATTATCATCGCCAATGCCTACTTCCTGCCCGGGTTGCGCTTGCGCCGTGCCTTGTTGCAAGCGGCATGGCGCGGGGTGCGCGTGGTGCTGCTGTTGCAGGGGCAGGTGGAGTACCGCCTGCAGCACTATGCCATGCTCGCGCTTTATGACGAATTGCTGGGCGCCGGTGTGGAGATTCATGAATATCATGCCAGTTTCCTGCACGCCAAAGTGGCGGTGGTGGATGGATATTGGGCAACAGTAGGTTCATCCAATATTGACCCATTCAGCCTGTGGCTGGCGCGGGAGGCGAACCTGGCAGTGCGTGATGCAGTGTTTGCAGAATCCTTGCGCGCCAGCTTGTTGCAAGAGATGGCACAAGGTGCGCATCCTGTTGCCCATGCAGTCTGGCGTAAACAAGGCGTGTGGAGGCACCTGCTGGCACGTCTGAGTTATGCCGCAGTGCTCCTTCTGGCGGGTGTGTTCGGTTACGCACGCGGACGCGATGATGATGTTTAGAGCCTCCTTTCATTAACGGAACTTCTGATAAAGTCCATCATGAGCCGCGTTGCCGCACGGCTTTGCAAATAGTTCACTTGCACTCGTTAACACGGGAATACCAGATGAGTAACTGCCAAACCGATTGTTCAGCCCAGAGCAAGCTTGTCACCGCCTTGCTGGATAGCCGCCGCTACCCGCATCCGGCAAAGACCGTGCGGCTGATCGAAACGCACATCTCATGGGTGTTGCTTGCTGGGCGCTACGCGTACAAGATCAAGAAGGCGCTCGACTTGGGATTTCTCAACTTCACCACTCTGGAGGCGCGCCGCTTTTACTGTGCCGAAGAGATCCGCCTCAACCGCCGCCTGGCGCCGAAGATTTATCTCGATGTCATTTCCATCGGCGGCAGCCTAGAGGAGCCTGAATTGGGTGCGCAGCCAGCCATTGAATATGCCGTCAGGATGCGGCGCTTCGCCTTTGCCAATCAGATGGACCGGTTGCTGGCGCGCGGCAAGATTCTACCCCGGCACTGGGATAGCCTGGCCGCCACGCTTGCGCGCTTTCACAGCGGACTGCCTGCGGCGGAAGCCGACTCGGCATTCGGCACTGCCGCTGCCATACGTGCATCGGCCCTGCAAAATTTTGAGCAGTTGCAGCCGTTGCTGAAACAGCCAGCCGACCTGGATGCGGTGGCTGCGTTGCGCCACGCCACCGAGGTTGCCTATACCGCCTGCGAAAAGCGCTTCGAGGAACGCCGCGCGCAGGGTTGTGTGCGCGAGTGCCATGGCGATCTCCATCTCGGCAATATCGTGCTCATTGGTAATGAACCCATTCCCTTCGATGGCATCGAGTTCAACCCCACCCTGTGCTGGATTGACGTGATGGATGAAACCGCCTTCGCGGTCATGGATCTGTTGCATCGTAAGCACCCCGATTTTGCCTACCGTTTCTTGAACGCCTATCTGGAAGCCACGGGGGATTACAGCGGCGTGTCTGTGCTGCGCTTTTATGTCGCCTACCGCGCTACGGTGCGCGCCAAGGTCAATGCCATCCGTGCATTCCAGGCCGGTATGTCAAAACGCGGCGCAGCAGATGCGCTGGCAACCTGTCGCAGCTACCTTGTGTTGGGTGAGGCATATCTTGCCCGGCACCACCCCGCACTGATCATTACCCATGGCCTGCCGGGATCCGGCAAGACCACCTTCGCGCAAGCCGCGCTGGAGCGGCTGCAGGCAATCCGTATCCGCTCCGATGTGGAGCGCAAGCGCCTGTTCGGGCTGGCGCCATTGGCAGACAGTTCGCGCATCGGCAACAACATGTATAGCGCCGACGCAACACAGCGCACCTACGCACGCCTCCACGAGCTGGCGCGTGAACTGCTCATGGCAGGTTTTCCGGTCATTGTGGACGCGGCATTTCTCAAACAGGAAGAGCGCAGACAGTTTCGCGAACTCGCACATGAACTGGCGGTTCCGTTTGCCATCGCCTCGATGCAGGCAAACAAAGCCACTTTGAGCGCACGCATCAAGCTGCGGCATAAAGGGGCGTACGATGCCTCTGAAGCAGATATCGCCGTGCTGGAAAAGTTACAGGCTGCACAGGAGCCGCTCTTGCCGCATGAATTTGCCTGTGCAGTGGAGTTTGTCAATGAAGAAGATAACCTGGCCGCTATTGCCAACATGGGTGGATGGGGAAAGCTGGATAAAATGTTGGTTCCTATAAGCTCGGAACCCAATGGCACTAACTTAAGCATGCTGCAATAGTTGCTGTTGTTGTGACACAGCCGAATGCAAAATTGACACGCCTGCCTTTGGTATAAATCTTGCCCCCGCAGGAGAATCAAAAACTGATTGTGCGGCACCCCGCCGTATCGCAACGCAGGGCATTTCCTGTTTCATGCCAATCCCCTAATGCCCAGCGTTCGCAACCATGTCCATCCACCGTGTGCAGATGGTGGTTGAGCCGGTGGGTATGTCCGTGGATCAGGCGCGGGTAGTTGTGCTTACGCAACAGACTCGACACTGCCGCATCGTTTACGTCCATGAGGTTGCTGCTTTTGTGTTGCTTCTCATCTTCGCTACGTGCGCGCAGTTGTTCGATGAAGTTCTTGCGTTGCGCCAGCGGTTGGTTGAGGAACTGTTGTTGCCAAGCCGGATCATGCACCTGGCTGCGATAGCTCTGGTAGGCGGCATCGTCGGTACATAAGGTGTCGCCGTGGGTGAGCAGCGTTGGTGTGCCATACAGGTCGAGGAACGTGGGATCGGGCAGCAGCGTGGCATGGCATGCCGCTGCCAGTTTTTCAGCCATCAGAAAATCACGATTGCCATGCATGATGAACAGGTGTGTGCCTCCTGCGGCAAGGGTGCGCAATGCGTGGGTGATTCGCTGATGGAATGGGTCATCGAGATCGTCATCACCTGCCCAGGATTCTAACAGGTCGCCCAGCACATAGAGTGCTTCTGCCTTGGGCGCCGTGTGCTGCATGAAGTGCAGGAACATATGCGTGCTACGCGGCTGCTTTGCGCAGAGGTGCAGGTCGGAGATGAGCAGGCTATGTGTCATGGCCATAATTAAAAACGGCGCCTGAGGCGCCGTTTTTGTTATTGCAGCACTTCGGCCTTGGTGATGATGACATCCTCCTGCGGCACATCCTGGAACCCATTGCGGTTGCCGGTTTTGACCTGGCGAATTGCATCCACGACTTCCTTGCCTTCCACTACCTTGCCGAATACGCAGTAGCCATAGCCCTGGTTATTGGGTGCGGTGTAGTTGAGAAAGTTGTTGTCTTTCACGTTAATGAAGAATTGCGCCGTGGCCGAATGCGGATCGGAGGTGCGTGCCATGGCAACGGTGTAGTTGTCATTTTTCAGGCCGTTGGCCGCTTCGTTCTGGATCGGTGCATTGACTGGTTTCTGTTTCATGCCGGGTTCGAAGCCGCCGCCCTGAACCATGAAGCCGTTTATCACGCGGTGGAAAATGGTGCCGTCATAAAATCCGCTGCTCGCATAATCGAGGAAGTTCTTGACCGTGGCCGGTGCCTTCTCGGCGTCCAGTTCGATAGTGATGTCGCCGTGGTTGGTATGCAGTTTGACCATGCTATGTTTTCCTTTGTGTGCGGAGGGTTTGGAATCGGTTGCGGCTTGCGCGTTGAAACACAACAGCCAGCCGAGTAATAGTGCGGAGAGAGCTTTTGCGAGATTCATGCGGTGTTTCCTTGTATGGAAAGTTGGGAAAAGCCTTTCAGGAGATTCATGCCGCACCTTCATAAACAATCTGCCAGCGGTTGTCGCGCTTCATCCAGTACTGGCGTTTTTTCATGCGGTTGTTCAGGTTGTTGCTGGCGTAATCCTGCTCGAAATTGACCACCACCAGATCGGGCTGGTTCGGGTAGGCAAATACGCTGATGTTGGAAAGATTCACCTTGATCCATGACTTGCCGGCATTCACCTGTTTTTTCTGCCGCACCCAGGCGGATAAATCCGCACCGCTGCTGGAGAAATCGCGCGCATAGTGCTTGAGGTAAGTATCGGTGTCGAGGCCGGACCAGTCCGTGCGCCATTGCTCAATTTCATTCAGCAGCGCGGCGCGGTCGGCCTTGGTTTGCTCGTCGCTCCAGTCCATCTGGTTGGTGATGATCACCGGGGTGACGCCAATCTGCAGCAACTTGCCGAGACTTTCCAGATCCTCGTTGGACAGCACCACACAACCGTTGCTGGCGCGCGGCGGACGGCTGTAAGTATTGCTTGGCGTGCCGTGCAGCCAGATGCCATGGCCATCGCGGCCTTGCTTGCGGTCCCATTCGTTGGGGTAGCTCAGCGGATAGGCGGCGCTGCCATAGAAATCGGTGAGCTTGCTTTTGGGCAGGCTGGCATTGACAAAATACACGCCGAGCGGGGTCTTCTGGTCGCCCTCGGAAGCCTTCTCGGAGCCGGCCTTGCCGCTGCTGATGTAGAAGTCAGCCACATAGCGCGGTTCACCGTTGACGTTTTCATACAGGTATAGCGTGGACTTGCTGGTGTCCACCACGATGGCGTGACGTTGCTGTGCATCGAGTTGCCACAGGAATTTCGGCACGAGTTCGACAGGCGACTGCTCCTGAAAGCGGTGCAGCCGCACACGCGCCTCATCGCGCAGGTCTTCCATACGCTCGCGCGACGCGTCCGGCGCATTGCCGAAGCCGCTGAGCGGGCGGGCACGCGCCAGCAACAGATCGCCCCTGACCAGTTGTGCAAGTTTGAAATTGGGATTGATCTTGAGCAGAGAATCTACTTCGTTCAGCGCCACATCCAGCCTGTTGCTGGATACCGACAACAGGCTTTCCACCAGCAACGCTTCCATGCTGCGCGAATTCAGTGTGCCTCCATGCTCCCCGGCATACGCCGGATTGAGTGCGGGTGCCAGTGCCAGTAACATGAGAAGGGTGCGCATGCCGCTATTTTCCCGAACGTTCTTCCTGGATTAGCCAGTTGCCGCCGGATTTTACCAGCACCAGCGTTTTGCTGGAGGTGTTTTTCAGGTGGCTGGCGCGATAGGATTGCCGGAAGGATACGCTAGTGTGACTGTCATCGATTGGCTTGACCTTGGGGTCGTTGATACTGACCTTGATAGACTTGGGCTTGCTGATGCGCTCACGGCGCTGCGCTTCCCAGTTGTTGCGGCTTTCGCCGTCCGGTGTTTTGAAATCCTCGGCGTAGAGCGCGAGATAGCGCTTCACGTTTTTGGACGACCACGCGGCGGCCCATTCATGGACCACCTTTAGCACTTCATTGCTGCTGCTGGCGGTGGCTGGTTTTTGTCCGGCAGCTGCGGAAGATTCGCTGCGTAGTGCCGGTGTAACTTTTGCGGGTACTGCGGCCGTTTTGTCCGGTGCCGGGGCGGGCGCTTCCGCAGGGATAGCAGCGGCAGTGGATTGTGGCTTGGCCGCACTTGCAGCAGTACCGGTGTGCGTGGCCTTGCCGGGTTTGCCGCCACTGGCAGTGCCGGTAGTGAACAAGTCTTTAATCAGTGCCAGCTTGGTTTGCGTGGTGGTGTTGCTGCGGTCCAGTTGCAGCGCGCGGTCATAAGCCTGGCTCGCCATCCTGGCATAGATGTCGCCCAGGTTTTCATGCGCGGTGGCATAGCTGGGGTGGGTGCGGATCGCCATTTCCAGCGCAACCCTGGCCTTGTCATACTGGCCTTGGCTGGCGTACAGCACGGCGAGGTTGTTGTACGGTTCCGGCAATTCCGGGTAATCCTCGGTCAGCTCGGAAAATGTGCGGATGGCGTCATTGGTCTTGCCCTGTTCGGTAAGGATCAACCCTTTCAGGAAGCGTGCCTGCGCATCTTTGGGTTTGCCCGCCAGATAAGTGTTGACACGTTCCAGCGCTTGTTCGTGTTGTCCCTGTTTGAACAGTTTGTTGATGTCCTGAACTTCATCCGCGTGTGCGGTAAGGCTGAAACACAGTAACAGCGCGCCGCCGCACAGTGCGGCATGTTGGCAAAAACGGTTGAGCATATACATGGAGTTGTGTTTTTCCTGAATTGTTTATAGCAAAGTTGGCAAGGCAGACCTAAATGGGGTTCCCTAAAGTGGCTTGGATTCTACCAAATAAGCCCGTTTGTTTACAATTTATCGCACCCGCCTGTGCTTCGCTAGTTTGGGCGTACGGGTTTTCGGGTAAAATCTGCGCGTTCCCCAGTCATGGAAAGAAGAATCGAATAATGAGCAGCAACGCACAAGCGCCCGCCCCACACTTTATCCGCAACATCATCGAGGCCGACCTGGCGAGCGGCAAGCACACCGGCATTGTCACCCGCTTCCCACCTGAACCAAACGGTTATTTGCACGTTGGCCATGCCAAATCCATCTGCCTGAATTTCGGCTTGGCGCTCGATTATAAAGGTCAGTGCAACCTGCGTTTCGACGACACCAACCCGGAAAAGGAAAGCGAGGAATACGCGCGCTCCATCCAGGAAGACGTGCAATGGCTGGGTTTTCAGTGGCATGGCCCTGTACGTTGGGCATCAGACTATTTCGAGCAGCTTTACGACTATGCGGTTGAGCTGATCAAACAAGGCAGGGCTTATGTGGAGGATCTCTCCGCCGAGGAAATGCGCGAGTATCGCGGCACGTTGACCAAGGCCGGTAAAAACAGCCCGTACCGCGAGCGTTCGGTGGAGGAAAATCTCGATCTGTTCACGCGCATGCGCGCCGGGGAATTTGCCGATGGCAGCAAGGTGCTACGCGTCAAGATTGATATGGCTTCGCCCAACATCAACATGCGCGACCCGGCAATTTACCGCATCCGCCGCGCGCATCACATCCGCACTGGCGACGCGTGGTGCATCTACCCGATGTACGACTATACCCACTGCATTTCCGACGCACTGGAGGGAATCACCCACTCGCTGTGCACGCTGGAGTTTGAAGACCATCGCCCGCTGTATGACTGGGTGCTGGACAACATCACCATCGGTTGCCACCCGCAGCAGATCGAGTTTTCGCGCCTGGAATTGCATTACACCATCACCAGCAAACGCAAGCTGCTGCAACTGGTCACGGAGAAGCATGTCAGCGGCTGGGACGACCCGCGCATGCCTACCATCACCGGCATGCGCAGGCGCGGCTACACGCCGCAAGGTATCCGCGAATTCGCGCGCCGCATCGGTATTTCAAAAAGCGACAACACGGTGGATATGGGCGTGCTGGAGGCATGCATCCGTGAAGACCTGGAAGCGCGCGCGCCGCGTGTGGTAGCGGTGGTAAAACCGCTGAAAGTGACTCTCACCAACTTCGATGGCGCACAGGCGCGCGAGGCCGATTTCCACCCTAATCATCCGGAATTCGGCAAGCGTTTCGTGCCGATCAGCCGCGAGTTGTTCATCGAAGCCGACGACTTCGCCGAAGTGCCACCAGCAGGCTGGAAGCGCCTCACCCTCGGTGGTGAAGTGCGTCTGCGCCACAGCTACGTGATGCGTTGCGACGAAGCGGTGAAGGATGCGGTGGGTAAGGTGGTTGAGTTGCGTTGCAGCATCGACCACGACACGCTGGGCAAGAATCCGGAAGGGCGCAAGGTGAAAGGCGTAATCCACTTTCTGTCGTGCGAACACGCACTGCCAGCTGAGATACGTTTGTATGACCGGCTGTTCACTGTGCCGGAGCCGGACGCGGATAAGAATATAGATTTTTGCACTTACCTTAACCCTGCATCACTGACGGTAGTGCAAGGCTGGATCGAGGCGGTCGTGCGCGATGCCGCGCCGGAAACCTGCTATCAGTTCGAGCGCCTCGGCTATTTCTGCACCGATCGCCGCGAGCATCAGCCTAGCGGCAGGCTGGTGTTCAATCGCACGGTGACATTGAAGGACTCTTGGGCGAAGGAGCCGGGGTAAGCATGCTGAAAATATACAACACCCTCGCTCGCGACAAGCAGGATTTTATTCCCATCGAGCCCGGTAAGGTGCGCATGTATGTGTGCGGCATGACGGTGTACGACTACTGCCACCTTGGACATGCGCGCGTGATGGTGATATTCGACATGGTGTACCGCTGGCTTAAGGCCTCCGGTTTAGATGTGACCTATGTGCGCAACATCACCGACATAGACGACAAAATCATCAAGCGCGCGGCGGAAAATGGCGAATCCATTCATGCACTGACGCAACGCTTCATTGACTTCATGCATGAGGACGAGCGCGCCTTGGGCATCCTGCCTCCGACACAAGAGCCGCGTGCGACGCAATATGTGCCGCAGATGCTGGCGATGATCGGGCAACTGGAAAAGAACGGCCTGGCCTATCGCGCTGCGGATGGCGATGTGAATTACGCCGTCAGAAAATTCGACGGCTATGGGAAATTGTCCGGCAAGTCGCTGGAAGATTTGCGTGCCGGAGAGCGCGTGGACGTGAACAGCGGCAAGAACGACCCGCTCGATTTTGTGCTGTGGAAACATGCCAGGGATGAAGAAGCGGAAGAGGTAAAATGGGATTCGCCGTGGGGCAAGGGGCGGCCCGGCTGGCATATCGAATGTTCGGCGATGGGCTCGGAAATTCTGGGCAAGCATTTTGACATTCACGGCGGCGGCGCGGACTTGCAGTTTCCGCATCATGAAAACGAAATTGCCCAGAGCGAGGGCGCGCACCGGTGCCAGTTTGTGAATGTGTGGATGCACAACGGTTTCGTGCGCGTGGATGAGGAGAAAATGTCCAAGTCGCTGGGCAATTTTTTCACTATCCGCGAAGTGCTAAAAAAATATGATGCCGAGGTGGTGCGCTTCTTCATCCTGCGCGCCCACTACCGCAGCCCGCTGAATTATTCCGACGCTCATTTGGATGATGCGAAGGGTGCGCTGACCAGGCTTTATACGGCATTGAAGAGCGCACCCTCTCCCTCAATCCCTCTCCCACGAGTGGGAGAGGGAAGTACATTCCCCTCTCCCGTTGACGGGAGAGGGGCTAGGGGAGAGGGCGATGTTGATTGGAACGCTCCCTACGTCGCTCGCTTCAAGGCTGCGATGGACGACGATTTCAACACGCCGGAAGCGATGGCCGTGCTGTTCGATCTGGCGAATGAATTGAACCGCAGCCAGTCAGTGGAAGCAGCAAGTCAACTCAAAGCGCTGGGCGGAGTGCTCGGTTTGCTGCAACGCAACCCGATGGACTTCTTGCAAGCTGGAATTGCCGCGAGCGAACTGGATGATGCAACAATCAACGCACAAATCGCCGCCCGCATCGCCGCGAAGCAGGCCAAGAACTACGCCGAGGCGGATCGTATCCGCAAGGAATTGCTGGAAGCAGGAGTTGTATTGGAGGATAGCGCGGCGGGAACGACTTGGCGACGCGCCTAGGGAAGCTGCCCTGCCGCGACCATGCGGTTGAATAGGGTGTTGGGTGACAGCCAAACCACCAGATCGTCAAAACCATTCTGCACGAAATCATGGCTGACAAACTTAGTGTCGCCATTGGTGTTTTCTAATTCATCTGCTGAGGATGCCGTTGCCCAATTCGCACCGCGCGAAATAATCACTGCTACGGCGTTGTTGGTAAGATAGGTAGCGGGACAGGTAGCTGCTGAAGGGCAGACAATCATCGTTCCCGTAGTGGTCAGTGTAAAAGGTGTTGCGCCATCTGCGAACCCAGCTGTGACGGCATATATCAAGACTACGCCATTGGCATCTTTGTCAGTTACACCTAAATCTTTGTAAGGTAGTGTACCAACCTGAGAAGCGACGCAGGGCGTATTTTCTAAGCCATCATCATTAGTGTCGGGACAAGGCAGGTGTTTGTGGGCGATGGCATACCCTAAGAGCGCGTCGCGCACTTCATCCATGTATTTGCGTGTTTCATTCCTGCGCTGCTGTTCAATTTGGCCCGATATCGTTGGCAATAAGCTTCCCAGAAGCAGAGCCACAATAGCCAGCACGATGGCCATTTCGACCAGTGAAAATCCGGTTTGCGTTTGGTGAGATTTGATATGATTCATCACGGGAACACCACCGTGTCGTTGAAGATTGCCGAAAAGGCCCCCTGCGCAAATGCCGTTGCACCTCCGTTATTGGGTGCTTCGAGATAATTACTTAGGGTACCTTTGTCAGTATTGCTGGTGCGTACCTGTCCTGGCAGTTTTTTGCCCGCGACAACCACGACAAATTTTTTGTCCGCCGTCACGGAAGGCGGGTTGATGCTAAGGCAGGCACCAGTGCTGGCACAGGCATTTGCGGCAGGGGCGAGCAGGGGGTTAACCGGCTTATAGGCATCGGACAGGCCATAAAAAACCACTTCTTTCCAGTTCAGCCACCAGCCGGAAGATGAGTTGATGTTGCAGTTGCCCATCCATGTATCATTCATCTGGTCGTTACTGTCATTTACGGTATTGTCAAAAGGGTTGTCCGGAATGCGCCCAAACAGTTGATTGCTACTGTCAGTGTAGTTGACAGGGTTTGCTGGGTCAAGTTTGGTGGCCCATGGATAGCGCCCCTTGTTTTGTGGGTCTTTGGCATATTCATTGAGGCATTGCTTTACTTCTGAGGCAACACGTTTCTGTATAGCCCGCATGATGTTGTCTTGCGTGATGACCAATAGTTGATCGTTGAGAATTATGTTGCCGTTGTTGTCCTTGATTCTGCCTTGAATAAATCCATTAGTGGGCGAGCCATCCACGAAATTGGCGTTGTCCTCGCCAAGAGCGATGTCCAGATAGTTTTGTGGATTGTTGATGCCTGCACTGCTGCGGTCCTGCGGAGTGGATTGGTCGGTACGTTGCAGGATATCGCCGGGGGCGATGATGACTGCTACTGCGCCTGTTCCGCTGGCGCCGCCGTCGTACAAGATATTGCCGGCAGACGCGAATACAGTGATGGTTCCTTGCGTATCGCTATTCAGCAGGGCAGTTCGCGTATTATTTTTAAAATTGTTAGAGACTGCATACCATAACCTTTCGCCACTGCTGTCGCGCAAATCCGGCAGCCCCAGCGTTTTCCATGGCAAACGGCCCAGCCGCAGATTTTGTCCAGTGCTGCCGGAAGCGTTGCCACAAGAGGGTTCCGCCAAGCCGTCGTTGTTGGTGTCGGGGCAGGGCAGGTCACCAGGGCGTTTGCTGCCTGACGGTGTAAGAGTTACGGAAGCAGCATAACTAATCAGCGCTTCCTTGGCTTGAGCCAAGGCATCAGCACTAATTTCGTCTCGCTTGGTTTGCAATGCGGTGTTGTTCAGTGAACTGACCAGAAAGGTGGCAGCACCCATCACCATAATCACCAGCGTGATCATCAACGCCGCGCCGCGTTGCTTGTGTTGATAGTGGCGAAAATTACCGGCCTGACAGGGATGTGGCATGGCTTACTCATCGGACGCGGGTTGTTTTTGTGGCGCGGACGCGGGCGGGTTTTGTTGTGCGGGTTGATCCAATATGAGTTTTTGCCCGACTTTTACTCTAACCGGATGGGGCTGTCCGGGCACGGAAACCGGCAGTGCTTCCGGGCTGTGTTCGTCGCTGTTACCCGCGCTCTGCGCCACGCCGTTGATCCAAACGGTACGCGCTCCACCATGTCTTTGTACGATGCCGTTGATGGTCAGTACGGAGGATGCTGATCCATCTTCAGCGGTTGCATTGCGCGCGCGCTCATGTTCAAGTTGCGTGCGCTGTTCCGGTGTGAAGAACAGGCGTCCGAGGCTGCCAGCTTGTGCTGAGTTAGTAAGCACAAGGGGGGTGAGCATATATATGATGATGAGAATTTTCGTCATTCCCGCGAAGGCGGGAATCCAGCCATTAAAAAATGTTTTGGATTCACCTGCTGGATTCCCGCCTTCGCGGGAACGATGGCTATCGTGATGGCTTTTGTTGTGAATCATTTTGCGTTCCTATTCTTCAGCGTCAACCACCCGCCGCTGCATTCCGCCTTGAGTTGGTGCGCTATGCCGAAGTCGTCAGCGTCTGCCGTGGCGGCGGTGCGTTCCATGGCGCAGTGGTCAATAATGAACCAGCCATTGATGTCGGTGCGCAGGGTATCGAAGAAAGCGATCAGTTGCCCTTCGTGCAGCAAATCAAATTGCAAAGTCATGCCGCTCAGGTTGAGGTTAAAGTTGCCGCTGTCGAGCGGCGGGGTTGGTATGTAGGGCTTTTGCGGGGCGATGGCGTATTTGAACTCCATGAAGCCCGGCACACGGTTCTGCTTGTGGATTTTTTCCAGGCCTTCGATCCAGTCCAGACGCTGGTCATTGCCGATGACATTGCGCTTCAGCAAGGCGTTATATTCCAGTGTGTAGGTCTGCATATTTTCATGGTCTTCTTTGGCGGTGGCGAGCTGGCTGCGCGCTTCGCTTAATTGGCGCTTCGCATTGCGCTGGTCGCGTTGCGATTGGGCGACGAAATTTTCGCTGGCTACAATTATTATGCTGCTCATACCCAGCACCAGCAGGAATGTGAGCAGGCTCCATTTGATATGCGGAAAGTCGGATTTGGAGAAGGTCATGATGCCGGCCTCCAGATAATTTTTAGCGAAAATTTCGCAGGTGTTGTGTTGTCGTCACCAGCGCCGGTTGCAATGCTGCCTTTCGGGCTGATATCCAGCGGCAGGGTCAACGCCGTTACACTGTAACCGCGCTGCGTCAGGTCTTGCTGGAAGCGCTCCAGATAATTCAGCGCATTGCGGTAGTCGCCTGCGGCAAATTCCGTCAGCTCTCCGCTGAGCATGATTACTTGCGCGGGGGAATTCGGTGCCGCACTACCCGGCGGCGTGGTGTTTGGAATTAGGGTATCGGGTGCAGCACTGGTTTGCCAGGAAAGTTTGTCCACGCGGAGACGCGGAAAATCCTCCAATGTTTTGCTGATACCCTCCAATATCATTTGTGGCGGAGGGGTGTAGCTGCTCAGTTTGCGAGCCAGGAGGACGGCAGTTTTCATGTCCGTGGCGGAAGCAATTGTGTTGGGGAAGTTACGGATGATTTGTTGCGCCTGCTGCGACGATCTGTTTGTCTGTACCTTGAGCGATTCACTTTCATCGTTCAGCCAGCGCCCTTCCCAGACATTGGCGGCGCTCCACAGCAGGCTGGCGGCGGTTAGTGCCGCACTCAGCCAAAGTAGGCTGCGGCGGAGCCGCAACAACTGGAAAAAATGGGTGTGGGCGGCGGCGGCGTAGTGGCTGCGCGGCGGCTTGGTGGCGAGCAGATGCAGGAATAGCGGCGTTGCGTCCGAGTCGGCATAGTCTGTTTTCGATTTGATGCGCTGTCCCAGCTCCTGAATGTCGAGGTAGGTATAGTGCATGTCGGTGTTGTCGCTAAGGCGTGCTTCCAGCTCGCGCCTGTCATCTGCATGGCAGATTATGCTCACGTTCAGCGCCTGGCCGGGCGGCAACAGGCTCAGGCTCTTCAGGTACTGCTGGGTGCGCGCAGCTTCTATTGCGACTGTCTCACTGAAGGAGTTGCCGTTGTTCATCGGCGTCAGGCGCGAAAAGCGCAACAGTTTGGCGTCGAAATAGGTCTGGCGTAATCCCGCATGTTTTTCCCAGGACAGCAACAATAGATGGCTGGAGGGAATATCCTTGATCAGCGGGGCGCTGATGTTGGGCACGGAATAAATGCCGACCAGCGGCGTGCTACGCGCCAGTATCGCGCTTATCCACGGGGAGATGAGAGCAGGATTGGTCAGCCCGGAGAACAGCATGTCATCGTCGCGCCGCCCCTCTTTCTGGCGTTGTAACTGTAGCGCTTGCCGGAACGGGGTGTTGCGGTAGTTTTGTTCGAACTTGCGCTGGATCAGCGCGGTGCGCTCGCCGCCGTGCAAATGCGGCACGGTCTCATAGCGAAAATCTTCCTCGATCAGGTCGGTGAGCAGGTAGGCCGGGTCGGGATGGTTTTGCAGGAATGTGGCAAATTGCTCCTTGCCCTCCGGATTGTCGGCAAAGCGCTGTTCCCCGGAAAGTGCGCCATCCTTCCACGTGTAGGCATGGAAGCTGTCAGCGCCGAGGAACATGAGGGTTTTACAGGACATTATGGATGCCTATTATTATTGAATTCAGGATGCATAGTTCTTATCACATCTTCACCTTGCTAATGATGTCATAAATCGGCGACAGCACGGACAGCATCACCCAGCCGAGCAGCATGCCGAGAATGACAGTCATGGCCGGCTCAATCATGACCTGCACTTTTTTGATTGAATCCTTCACGTCGCGGTCATAAAAATAACTCACATTGAGCAGCGCAAGATCCAGCTGGCCGGTGGCTTCGCCCACCTTGAGCATGCGTATCACCAGTGGCGGGAATACGCCGGTGTTCTGAAAGCTCTGTGTGAGATTCTTGCCGGACTCGATTTCCCGCGCAACTTGATCCAGGCTTTTGGCGATCACCTGGTTGTTTACCAGGTCACGCGAGTTGGCGATGCAATCCAGTATGGTGATGCCGGAACCATACATCATGGCGAAAGTATTGGCAAAGCGCGCCAGGATGATCTTGCGCAGGATGGGGCCGGTGGGCCGGATGTTCAGTTTGAGATTGTCCAGATGGTATTGCAGGCCGGGATTGTAGGCCAGCGACAGCTTGAAGATCGCGAACAATACTACCGGCAGTGACAGCATGACGTACCAGTAATTCACGAACACGCTTGAGGTGGCCAGCAGCAAGCGGGTTTGGAATGGAATCTCTTGCCCCATGCCCTTGATGAAACCGACCAGCTGCGGCACCAGATAAATCATCAGGAAGAAAGTGATGGCTATCACCACGGTGCCGACGAATGCCGGATAAATCATCATGTTTTTGGTTTGCGAAGCCATCTCGTCCTGCCATTTCAATGAATCAGTGAGATGTTTGAACACGTCAGCCAGACGGCCACTTTCCTCGCCCGCATGGGTCAGGCTGATGAATATCTTGTCGAACGCCTCGGGGTGCTCTGCCATGGCTTGCGACAGTTTCCTGCCGTTTCCGATCGATTCCACCATGCTGGCGAGGATCTCACGGAATTGCTGGTCATCCATGCTGTCGCGCAAATCAGCCAGGCACTCCAGTAGCGGGACTCCGGAGCGAAGAAGCTGATCCATGTTGAAGAACAGAGTGATCAAATCCGTGCGCTTGATTTTTTTTATGCCGAAGGTAGATTTTTTTTCATCCTCCCTGGCGTGAACCAGATCCAGGCCGATGCGCTTCAGGCGCAATTCGAGATCCACCACATTGGCCGCATCCTGCAGGCCTTTGGAGGCCTTGCCTTGGTCGTTGATCGCCTTGTAGGAATACAGCGCCACTTGGATTCTTTAACCCATACGGTCGGTCAGATCAACCACCCGCGCCACTTCAGACAGCGAGGTGATGCCTTTCAGCACGCGCTGCAGGCCATCCGATACGAGCGGGCGGAACCCCTTGTCCAGCGCGGCATGTTTCAGGTCGCGGATACTGGCGCGGCGCGCCACCAGATCATCGAGGTCGCTGTCCATTTTGAGCAGTTCCATGATGGCGATCCGTCCGTTATAGCCCTGATGGCGGCACAGGTCGCAGCCTGCAGCCCGGTACAGTGTATTTTCATCATCATTGCGGATGCCGAGCAGCTTGCGCTCCATGGTGTCCGGGCGATAGGAATATTTGCAGTGGGGGCACAGCACGCGCACCAGGCGTTGCGCGATGATGCCGATGATGTTGCCGGCCATGATGTCCGGCAGGATGCCGATGTCGAGCAGGCGCGGGATGGCCCCGATGGCCGAGTTGGTATGCAGCGTCGAATAAACCTGATGTCCGGTCATGGCGGCACGGAATGCCATTTCCGCCGTGGGGTGGTCGCGGATCTCGCCGACCAGGATGATGTCCGGATCCTGCCGCATCATGGAGCGGATGCCGCTGGCGAAATCCAGCTTGGCCGCTTCATTCACCGAAGTTTGGCGGATCAGCGGAAGGGGATATTCCACCGGATCTTCCAGGGTCATGATGTTGACTGATTCGGTATTGACGTGGCTGAGCACCGAATACAGCGTGGTGGTCTTGCCGCTGCCAGTGGGTCCGGTCACCAGTACGATACCCTCCGGCTTGGCGATGATCAGCCTGAGCGTGTTGAGCCCCGCATCGTCCAGCCCGATCTTGTCGATGGATACGATGCCCTTCTGCCGGTCCAGTACGCGCAGCACCAAGTTTTCGCCGTGTGTGGTGGGGTGCGAGGCGACGCGAAAATCGATGGCCCTGCCGGAAAGGCGCAGTGAGATGCGGCCATCCTGCGGTGCGCGGGTTTCCGCGATGTTCATGCCGCTCATCACTTTCAGGCGCACTACCATGGATGGCCAGAAGCTCTTGTGCAGGCTGCGCACCTGGCGCAATACACCGTCAATACGGTAGCGGATGCGCAGGAAGCTGCTTTCCGGTTCGAAGTGGACATCGGACGCGCCTTGCTGCACCGCTTCGGTGAGCAGGGCATCGATCAGGCGCACTACCGGCTGGCTGAATTCGGTGACTCCCTGAGTCAGCGACTGATACTCCATTTCGCCCGGTTCGATCTCATGCAGGATGCCGTCAATGGACAGCTCAAAGCCGTAATACTGGTCGATAGCGCGCAGGATGTCGGATTCGCTCGCCAGTTGTGTGGTCAGGCGATATTCGTCCTTGAGCAGGGCGCGCAGTTGATCCAGCGCGATGATGTTGTCGGGGTCGGCAATTGCGATAGTGAGGTGCTTGTTGGGCAGATCAACCGACAGTGGCAGCAATTGGTAGCGCCGCGCGATGTCCTTGGGGATCAGTTTGATGGCAGCCGAGTCGATAATCACGGTAGTGAGATCGACGCTTTCCTGCCCCAGATTTTCCGACAGCACGTCGCGGATGGTGGCTTCGGACAGGAAGCCCAAGCCCACCAGCAGGCGTCCCAGCGGCTGGTGGTTTTTGTTCTGCTCCTGGACGGCGATGCGCAGCTGGTCTTCGCTGACGACGCCTTTCTCTACCAGCAGGCGTCCCAGCGGTTGTTGGATATGCGATATGACGACGTTCTCTCGTGTTGTCATCAGGGCGCCATCAATTCATTTATACGCTGCTGTGTT
Source organism: uncultured Nitrosomonadales bacterium (assembly GCA_903892645.1). Taxonomy (GTDB): domain Bacteria; phylum Pseudomonadota; class Gammaproteobacteria; order Burkholderiales; family Gallionellaceae; genus CAITJF01. The sequence goes on from CAITJF010000191.1 coordinate 18,767, forward strand.
TGCGCGCGGTTGAAGCCGGGGTTATCCGATACATCCAGTTGCAGCGCGCGCTGGTAGTGCTGTGCGGCGAGCTTGCCTTGCCCCAGATGGTCGAGGCTGACCGCCAGGTTGAAAGCGAACTGCGCATTGTTCTGTTCCAGATTATAGGCATTGAAATAGGCTTGCTGGGCATCGCCCCAGCGCGATTGTTCCGCATACAGGTTACCCAGCGCAAAGTGCAGGGCGGATGATTGTGCGGTGGCTGATGACCGGGATTGTTGTGCAAGCAGGAGTTTCAGGCGGCTTTCCGTGGCTGCTGCATCACTCGTCCCGAGCAGTGCCGACATGCCGGCATTGGCGATCGGGTCGCGTGGATCAAGCATGAGCACCTGGTTGTAGTAACGGGCAGCGATGGCGTCCTGCGACTGCTGCTGGGCGATCGCTGCCATGCCCAGTAACGCATCGCGGTTCTTTGCATCTTTGTGCAGGACATTGCCATAGTGCTGCCAGGCTGTGCGGAGATCGTCGTTGCGGTAAGCCTGCCAAGCTGCCAGCAGGGCCGGGTCGACGGAGTCAATCTGCTGGGCATGCTCGATGCGGATGGGCTGTGCTGCTGTGTTGTGTGGGGCGGTAGATGGTGTGTATGGCGCGGCAGCCTTGGGCATTTGGTTGCTTTGTTTCGTGCTGACGCCTGTCGTGGCGGGTTTGTTTTCTACCGGAATATCTTTTGCCGGAACAGCGGGAGCCAGAGCCATTTGTGCTACCGGTGCGGCAGGTGGTGCAGCGTTGGCAAGAGGTGTGGCAGGCGCAGGTACCGGATTATGCCGCTGCGCCGGTGGCGGAGAAATTTCGCGCCAAACGTAATAGCCTCCGCCAGCGGCAAGCACAAGGCCGCTGATGAGGGCGATGGGAATGATGCCTAGCCGCCCCCCCGTTCGAACGGGAGCGGCCTTGGCGGCGAACAAGTTTTGCCCTGCCATACGCTGTGTGGTGGCATGATGAGAGTCGCGAGCATCCCGCCCGTCTGCTGGTGAATCCTCAAGGCGTAATGTTTCCGACAACTGGGGCTCAATGGCTTTGTGGACACCACTTTGTTCCAGCGCGAGCTCGATTTTTTTGCGGGCATCCAGTAGCAGGCTCATGATGTTATGGCTTGTTGCCGCTTGCGCTCTTGTTTGGCGTGGGCTTGAAAAAATCAGCGTCCGGCATCGGCTTGAAAAAATCAGCGCTCGGCAAGCTGTCGCGGAACGTGCTGTAATCCCCGTTCATACTGGCGTCCTTGATGACAACCGGGCGCAGAAAAATCACCAGCTCGGTTTTTTGGGTCGTGTCATTGCGGTTCTTGAACAGGTTGCCAAACAACGGAATATTGGATAATCCAGGCACCTCATCGGTGAAGTTATCTACACGGTCCTCCATCATGCCGCCCAGTACGGCGATCTGGTTACTTTCAATTTTCAGTACCGATTCCATCTCACGGGTCGATGTCTGTGGGATGTTATTAGTGACGGTTAATCCTGGGGTAGGGTCTTTGGCATTCGTGAGAAAGCGTGTAATTGACGGGCGGATGTTGAGCAGTACGGTATCGCTTTCGTTGATCTGCGGTGTCACGCTCATGGTGAAGCCAATTGGTACGGTGTTGACGGTGGTGGTGTAGGTGATGATGGGGGTGCAGGGTGCTGGAGAACAAGGTGCGGTAGTCGAATTTACAATAAAGTACACCTTGTTATCTACTACGCGTAGCATGGCGGTCTGGTTGTTCATGACACTCAGTTTGGGGCTGGACAATACTTTTACCGTGCCGAATGATTCCAGCAGGGAAACTTGTGCACTCAGGTTGCCTAAAGGAGAGGTGGGATTGGCATAATCGAGGGTGAGAATGTTGAGTGCATTGTCACTGGGTAATCCTGCTGTCCCCTTCTGAGCCAAATTGAATCCCTTTGCCCCGAGCCGTAAAGCCGACCACTCGATACCTTGCTTGTAATTATCACTCAGGAGCACTTCCACCACGGTCGCCTCAATTAATACCTGGCGCCGGGCGCTGGTCATGACTTGATCAATGAATGCCTGGATTTTTTCATGCTGTTTTCCTGTAGCGCGCACCGTGATGATGCCGCTTTCCGGGTTGGCAATCACCGAGGCTGCTTCGCGGAAAGTGTTGGTGCGTGTGACGGTGGTGCCACCTTCTTCAATATTCACCGGGTTAGGGCTGTTTTCAATCCCGCCTTTAGGTGCAGACTTTTTATTGCTGGCGGGTGGTTGAACCCCGGTTCCGGTACTGCTGGCTGCCTTGACTTGTTGCACAGATGTCTCGCTGGAACCGGCGGGCAGTATCTTGTCGGTTTCATGCAGGATGTCCTTGATGTTCTGGGTCAGGGTATCCCAGAAATGGTTCTTGGACGTGTTCTTGATGGCAAGTGATGAATTGTTGCCTGAACTGCCCGCGCCGGTCGCTCCTCCTGCCGCACTGGAGCCAACATGCGTGGAGTCGGAAATTGCGCCTTCCGAATCGCGCGCCATATTCACGTAGTCAATCTTGTAGCTATGCAGGTAAGGAGAATCCGGCATGATGATTAAATTCTGGCCATCCAACTCGTAGCGCATGTCCACCTGTTTGGCGATACGGCTGAGGATTTGCGGCAGGGTCTGGTCGATGGCGTTGAGCGTGATGGTGCCTTGTATACCGGCGTGGATGTCGAGGTTGATTTTTGCATCACGCGCCAGCGCGAACAGGATTTCCTGCGCCGGGACATTGGTCACGACCACACTGTAGGTTTCAGCCTTGGGGGTAGCTGCTGGGGGAGGAAGCGGAATAGTGCGTTTAACAGGTTGCGGAATGCTGGCGGCTTGATTTGTTTCGCCGCCCTGCTCTCGCTGGATGTGCTTGTCGGATGGCTTGATCGGCTGCGTGCCGCAAGCGGTGAGCAGGATGCAAGCGAAATACACCAACCATACATTGCTAAATCGCATGTTTCTCCCCTTATTATTTGAATTTTAAGGGTAACACCTTAACGATACAAGCTCAATATGCCATTCGGCCTAGTAGGCGTCTAAAATCATCGTTATTCGGAGGTTTGAGATTCATGTAATGCGAAATTACACAATCCACACGATTCAAGGAACCGGATTTTGCAAAATCACCTAATTTTCTACGAGGCAAATTTTGTGGGGATTGTCAGTTCAATGCGGTTTGCGCGTCGCTCAGCGGATATAGTGCCGGTGCGAAGGCTTTTTTGTAACGTTCGGGTAACTGTTGCGTGCCGGTGCTCGCTGCCTTGATGTCCGGGTAAGCGCCATACAGCACCCGAAAGCCCTCCTTGCCATTCACCCTGATCGGCAGTACAAAGATTTCTGAAAGTTTACCCAACTCATTGGCGCGCACCAGGAAGCGTTCCATGCGCCCCGGCTGTGTGTCTTCGGTATAGAACAACTGAATGCTGGCGCTATCCTTGTCATGTTTGGCGAGCATCTCTTGCGTTGCCGTGAGGCGTTGTTGCAGCAGAGTATGGGGAGAGCCGGATCTAATTTTGCCCACAGTGGAGGCCGCAACTTGTGTGGGCGGCTCACTTTTTTGTGAGGCCATTGGGGATGTGCGCAGCACGGCTGGATCCGTCTGCGGCAAAGCAGCATTCACGGCGTTAGCTGTCGGCGCGGGAGCGGAGACGGTTGGAGTGGCGTCGACAGCGATAGCGGTTACGGCACTGGCTGTTGATACGGGAGCATGAGTGGATGGCGTAACGCCGATTATGGGAGTGGCAGCCATCGGTGCAAGTAATTTGGCCGGGTCAGCGGACTTACCGCCGCCGCCGGATAGCCATCCAATGGCGATCAACAGCGCAGCGGATAGTGCGATACCACCCACCATTGCCACGGTCTTGCGGTTATGCAAGGTATGGTGCGGAGACAGTTCGCTGTCGCGGATGGCAGCCTGCACGTGGCGCACCTCAATATTGTGGGTGTCTTCCACAAAGGCCGCGAGCAATGTCTTGTCAGCGAGGATGTTGACGCGCCGCATCAATCCGTTTGATGCCTTGCCGATCAGGTTGGTTGCTGCGGCGGAAAATACATTGGGGCCATGGTAACCGGCGGCGCGCATGCGGAACAGCAGATAGGATTCGATCACCGGTCTGGACAGTGGCAACATGGTGAAGTGGTGCACGATGCGATCCTTGAGCTGGCGCATGTTGGGCTGGTTGAGTTTTTCGTTCAACTCGGGTTGCCCGAACAGCACGATTTGCAGCAGCTTGTGGTTGCCGACCTGCAAGTTGTACAGCAGGCGCAATTCTTCCAGCGTGTCCAGCGGCATAGCGTGCGCCTCGTCCACCAGCACCACTACGCGCTTGCCCTCAGATGCCTTCTGCGCGAGCATATTTTGCAGCGCCTGCATGATGACATTGACGCGCTGCCCCTCCAGATTAAGGCCGAGACCGTCGGCGATGGCATACAGCATTTCTTCGCGCGACAGGCTGGGATTGGCGAGATAAATGTTTTCCACCTGTTGCGGCAGGCGCTCCAGCAACATGCGGCACAGCATGGTCTTGCCGCTGCCTACTTCGCCGGTCACTTTGATGATACCTTCGCTTTCGGTGATGGCGTAAATCAGCGCATCGAGAATTTCGCCACGGTTGGCGCCGGAAAAGAAAAAATCAGTGACAGGCGTGATTTTGAATGGCGGGCCGTCTAGTCCGAAATGTTCCAGATACATCTTAGTGTGCCTCTCCGGTAGTGTTATTGGTTTTGTGTTTTTGCAGGGTTTCCATGCGGCTGTACAGCGTGGTGCGCTGCAGGCCCAGCAGTCTGGCTGCTTCGCTGACGTTGCCGTGCGCCAGTTCCAGCGCTGCCTCGATGTAATGACCCTCCTGTTCCAGCAGTAACTTGTCGAGATTGAAGCCGGGTTGCTGCTGCAAGGTGTGCAGGGCAAGTCTGTGCGGGGCGTTGCTAGAATCTGGGCTGAAATTGTCTGTGGCGAACTGTTGCAGGTCGAGTTCGGCTTCCAGTTGCGCGGTGCTGACCATCTGGCCGGGGTATTTGGTGGTGAGGCGGATTACGATATTGCGCAATTCGCGCGTATTGCCGGGAAAGGCGTAGCGTTCCCAAAGCTGCATCGTGGCTGCGTCGAGAGCAAACGGGAGACTGCCGGACTGCGCGGCATAGAAGTTGCGGAAATGATTGAGCAGCAGCAGCTTGTCTGTCTCCATCTCGCGCAGCGGCGGAACATGGATGGTGAACACACTAAGGCGGTGATAAAGGTCGGTACGGAAATTTCCGGAGCGCACTTCCTGGCGCAGATCGCGGTTGGTTGCCGCGATGATGCGGGCGCGACTCTTGCGCATACCGGTTTCGCCGACACGCTGGTACTCGCCGTTCTCCAGCACGCGCAGCAACTTGGCTTGCAGTTCCAGCGGCAATTCACCGATCTCGTCGAGGAGTAGTGTGCCATCCTGGGCATCCTCGAAAAATCCCGCTTGAGCGTTGTGGGCGCCGGTGAATGCGCCCTTGATGTGGCCGAACAGGGCGGATTCGAGCAGGCTGGGCGAAATCGCCGCGCAGTTGAACACCAGATAGGGAGCTTTGCTATTCACCCCAAGGTGCTGTAGTGCGGCCGCGACCAGTTCCTTGCCGGTGCCCGATTCGCCCTCGATCAGCACCGGGAACGGGGTGGCGGCATACAGCGCGATCTGGTTACGCATTGCCTGAACAGGGGGACTCTGTCCCACGATGCCGAGCAGCAGGCCATCGCCGCGTTCCTGCTCAGTGCGCTGGATAGACAGGACATTGCGCAACTGTGTCTTGATTTTCTCAGGCGGGCAGGGCTTGGCGATGAAATCAATGGCGCCGAGCGCGCGCGCGTGGCGGGCATTGGTTTCATCATTCTGACCGGACAAAACCAGGATTTTTATATGGGGGGAATGCGCCAGCAGTTCGGCGATCAGGCGAAAGCCTTCTTCGGGACGGTGCGGGGTGGGCGGCAGCCCCAGATCCACCAGCGCCAGTTGCGGCAGGGCGGGCATTTCGCGCAGGAGCTTGATGGCCTGAATGCGGCTTTCCGCCAAATAGACGTCGAATTCGTCAGAGAGAGATAAACGCAGCGCATCACGGATGAGCGGGTCGTCATCCACGATGATCAGGCTGGGAAGGCTAACGTTGCTGTTCAACTTGATGGCATTAGGTTGAGGGTATGGTGCGCAGGATAGCCTGCAATGGCTGCAAGCTCAATATGTAATTGGGTTGGGGCAGTGCATTAATGTTGTGGTCAGGTAGTAGCGTGGTTTAGAATGCCCGCTCTAAAACGAGCCAAGGTTTAATACGTGTCATCCGAAGCACTGGTCGAAATCCGCGATGTCAATTTTGCCTATGACAGCCGCCCCATCCTGAAAGGCATCAACATGACCTTTCCCAAGGGCAAGCTGGTCGCTATCATGGGTTTGAGCGGTTGCGGCAAGACCACGATACTGCGGCATATCGGCGGGGTGCTCAATCCGACCAAAGGCTATGTGAAGGTAGATGGGCAGGTTATCCACGAGCTGGATCAGGATGGGCTGTATAAGATGCGCCGCAAGATGGGGATGCTGTTCCAGTTCGGTGCGCTGTTTACCGACATGACGGTATTCGACAACGTGGCATTCCAGATGCGCGAGCACACCGACCTGCCGGAGGAAATCATCCGCGACTTGGTAATGATGAAGCTGCATGCGGTGGGGTTGTATGGCACGCAGGACCTGTTGCCCGCCGAACTTTCGGGCGGCATGGCGCGGCGCGTGGCGCTGGCGCGCACCATTGCGCTGGATCCGATGCTGATTATGTACGATGAGCCGTTCGCCGGGCTGGATCCGATTTCGCTGACGGTGGTAGGGCAACTGATCCGCCGTTTGAATGATGCGCTGGGGGCAACTTCCATCGTGGTGACGCATGACGTGCAGGAGTCGCTCAAGATTGTGGATTACATCTATTTTGTTTCGGATGGCGCGATCATCGCGGAGGGGACGGCGGACGAAATCCGCGCTTCCGGCGAGGCGTTCGTGCACCAGTTTGTTTACGGCGAGATGGACGGGCCGATCCCGTTCCATTATCCCGATGGTGATTTCAACCGGGATTTGGGGGTAGGGGTCTGATGGCTATCGTCAGCAGCTTGCGGGGCATAGGGACGCGCGTGGTGAACGGTGTCTGGCGCATCGGGTTCGGTTCGCGCTTTTTCCTGATGACGCTGTTATATTCCGGCGCCAGCTTCCGCCGTTTCCATTTAACCGTGAAGGAAATGTTTTCCAGCGGCGTGATGTCGCTCATCATCATCCTGGTGGCCGGGATGTTTGTCGGCATGGTGTTGGGCTTGCAGGGCTACGAGACGCTCAAGCGCTATGGTTCCGAGTCTGCGCTGGGGACGCTGGTGGCGCTGAGCCTGGTGCGCGAATTGGGGCCGGTGCTGGCCGCGCTGTTGTTTGCCAGTCGCGCAGGCTCGGCGATGACGGCGGAGATCGGTTTGATGAAAGCCACCGAGCAGATTTCCGCGATGGAGATGATGGCGGTCAACCCGATTGCGCGCGTGGTCGCACCGCGTTTCTGGGGCGGGGTGATCTCCCTGCCGTTGCTGACGGCAATGTTTTCTTCCATGGGTGTGTTCGGCGGTTATGTGGTGGGCGTGGTGCTGATTGGCGTGGACGAAGGTTCATTCTGGTCGCAAATGCAGGCCGCCGTGGATTTTCAGCATGATGTACTGAACGGCGTGCTTAAGAGCTTTGTATTCGGCGTGGCGGTGACCACCATTGCGCTGTTCGAAGGCTATGATGCCCCGCCCACTGCCGAAGGCGTTTCCGGTGCGACCACGCGCACCGTGGTTCAATCGTCGCTGGCGATTTTGATTCTGGATTTTATTTTGACCGCATTTATGTTTCGAGGGGATTAGCATGGAACGGACCACGCTGGATTTGTGGGTAGGAATGTTCGTTGTAGCGGGTATCGGGGCACTGGTGGTGCTGGCAATGAAGGTGGGGAACCTGAGCACCTACAACGTGTCGGAATCGTATCAATTGCAGGCATATTTCTCCAATATCGGCGGCCTCAAGCCCAAGGCGTCAATCAAGAGCGCAGGGGTGCTGGTCGGGCGGGTGACAGAAATCAATTTGGACACCGAGCGTTATGAGGCCAAGGTGGTGATGAGCATAGACAGGCGCTACCAGTTTCCCAAAGACACCTTCGCCAACATCCTGACTTCCGGTCTGTTGGGCGAACAGTATATCGGCCTGGCACCGGGCGGGGATGCCGAGATGCTGAAGGGCGGTGAGGTAATTAAAAAGACACAATCTGCCGTGGTGCTGGAAGATTTGATCGGCAAGTTTTTGTACAACAAGGCCGAAGGCTCCAAATAATCAAGTGAGGCTGAACATGAAAAAGTTTGTTGTGCTGTGGTTGGGTGTGTGGCTGGCAAGCGTGCCACTGGGCGCGCGCGCAGAAATGCCGGAGCCGGACGTGTTGATCAAGAATGTCGTGCAGGAGGTATTGTCTGTCATCAAACAGGATAAGGATATCCAGGCCGGCAACCAGAAGAAAATCCTGGAACTGGTGGACGCCAAGGTGCTGCCGCATTTTGACTTCACGCGCATGACCCAGCTTGCCGTCGGCAAACATTGGCGCACTGCCACGCCGGAACAGAAGCAGGCGCTGGTGACCGAGTTCCGCAATCTGTTGGTGCGTACCTACACCAAGGCATTCACCGTATACCGCGACCAGACGGTGGAGGTAAAGCCGTTCAAGATGCAGCCGGGCGCCACCGAGGTGACGATCAAGACGGTGATTATAAAACCCGGCGAACCCAGTGTTCCTGTGGACTATGACATGGAAAAAACTGCGACCGGCTGGAAAGCTTATGACTTGGCAGTGGAAGGGGTAAGTCTGGTGACCAACTATCGCAGCACCTTCTCCGAACAAGTCCAGCAGGCCGGCATCGACGGGCTGATCAAAACCCTGGTGGAGAAAAATCAGGTTGCCGCCAACACGCCATTGCGCAAGGCGGAACCCCAGAAAGGCGGAAGCTAAGTGATCAGCCGTGATGGTGACTGTTTCCATGTATCCGGCCGTCTGACCATAGATGTTGTCACAGCCCTGTATAACAGCGGCTTGCCGCCGGATGGAAAGTCTGCGTTGGTGGTTGATCTGGGCAAAGTCGAAGCAGTGGATTCTGCCGCTGTCAGTTTGCTGCTGTCCTGGCTGCGTTGCGCGCAACGCGATCATGTGTCGTTATGTTTTTCCAATGTTCCGGACAACCTGATGAGCCTTGCCCGCATGTACGGTGTTGCGGAACTTATCCCCCTCTGCCAAGAAGTTCCCTCACAGCCCTGAACGGCTGATTTTCTTTATGCTTCCCGCCGTTGATATCCGTCAGGTGCACAAGCGCTATGGCAGTGTGCACGCATTGGATGGCGTGGATTTATGCATCGGGCAGGGAGAATTCTTTGGCCTGCTTGGCCCCAACGGCGCGGGCAAGACCACGCTGATCAATCTGCTGGCCGGATTGGCATTGCCTGACGGCGGACACCTTTCCATCCTGGGGTGCGACGTGGTGAAACAATACCGCGCAAGCCGCCGCCTGCTGGGTGTGGTGCCGCAGGAGTTGGTGTTCGATCCTTTCTTCAACGTGCGTGAAACACTGCGCCTGCAGTCCGGTTATTTCGGGCTGCGCCACAACGATGCCTGGATAGATGAGGTGATGCATCACCTGGATTTGGCTGGCAAGGCTGACACCAACATGCGCCGCCTGTCAGGCGGCATGAAGCGTCGCGTGCTGGTGGCGCAGGCACTGGTGCACAAGCCGCCGGTCATCGTGCTGGACGAACCCACCGCCGGCGTGGATGTGGAGTTGCGCCAGTCTATGTGGCGCTTCATCCAGCAGCTTAACCGCGATGGGCACACCATCCTGCTGACCACGCATTACCTGGAAGAGGCGGAAGCCCTGTGTGGCCGTATTGCCATGCTCAAGCAGGGCAGGATTGTGGCGCTGGACAGCACACAGAACCTGCTGGATAGCATAGCCGGTTTCCGTGTCAGGCTGAAACTGGCGGGTGACTTGCCTGCCGCATTGTTGCCGCAGATGGTAGAGCAGGAGGAGCAGGATTACCTGCTGGCTTTGCCGTCCTACCAGTTATTGGAGAATGTGCTGGCGGAACTTCGTCTGGCCGGAGTGGAAGTGCGGGAAATGGCCTTGCAGCAGCCTGACCTGGAAGATGTATTTCTGCGTGTCGTGGGACGGGGCGAGTAATGGTGCGGGCATGTTGAGTTTTTATACGTTGTTCTATAAGGAAATGCTGCGCGTGTGGAAGGTAAGCATCCAGACCGTGCTGGCTCCCGTGCTGACCGCAATGCTTTACTTGCTGATTTTTTCGCATGTGCTGGAGCAGCATGTCGAGGTGTATCCGGGTGTGCGCTATACCGCGTTCCTGATCCCCGGCCTGGTGATGATGTCGGTGCTGCAGAATGCCTTTGCCAACAGTTCGTCCAGCCTGATCCAGTCCAAGATCACCGGCAACATCGTATTCGTGTTGTTGGCGCCGATTGCCTATTGGGAGTTCTTTTTGGCTTACGTGCTGGCTTCGGTGGTGCGCGGGTTGGTAGTGGGGGTCGGGGTGTATCTGGCCGCACTCTGGTTTGCCCAGCCGCCCATGCAATTCCCGCTCTGGATCGTGCTGTTCGCTTTGCTGGGCAGCGCGCTGCTCGGCTCGCTGGGCGTGGTGGCTGGAATATGGGCGGAAAAATTTGACCAGCTTGCAGGGTTCCAGAATTTCATTATCATGCCGCTGACTTTTTTGTCCGGCGTGTTCTACTCTATCCATTCACTGCCATCTTTCTGGCAAAGCTTGTCGCGCTTCAACCCGTTTTTTTATATGATAGACGGCTTCCGTTACGGATTTTTCGGCACGTCCGATATTTCCCCGTGGTTCAGTCTGGCTGTGGTGAGTGGGTGTTTATTGGTGCTGGCGGGATTCACGCTGGCTTTGTTGAGGTCGGGTTACAAATTACGTCTGTAGAGGATTATGGTTACTATTGAAAGCATCAAACAAAATATTGAACAGGGCATGAGCACCGCGCACCTCAGCGTAATGGGTGATGGCAGGCATTTCGAGGCGGTGGTGGTGAGCGATGAGTTCACAGGCAAGAGCCGCGTGCAGCGCCATCAGCGGGTTTACCAGACACTGGGTGACCGGATGCGCGAGGAAATCCATGCGCTGTCGGTTAAAACATTTACGCCGCAAGAGTGGCAGGAACAACAATAGGCGATGCAAAAATTAGCCATACAGGGCGGTGTTCCATTGCGCGGCGAAGTGCGCATCTCCGGTGCCAAGAACGCAGCGCTGCCCATCATGTGCGCCAGCCTGCTGACCGCCGATGCCTTGCAGTTGAGCAACGTGCCGGAGTTGCATGATGTCGCCACCATGCGCAAATTGCTGGAGCAGATGGGCGTAAAGGCCTGCGTGCGGGGCAGCGAGATGTCTTTGTATGGTGGGCAGGCAAACAAGCCGGAAGCACCCTATGACATGGTGAAAACCATGCGTGCTGCGATACTGGTGCTGGGGCCGCTGGTGGCGCGCTTCGGCGAGGCGCGCGTGTCGCTGCCCGGCGGCTGCGCCATCGGCTCGCGCCCGGTTGACCTGCACATCAAGGGGTTGCAGGCGATGGGTGCGGAGATACACATCGAGCACGGCTACATCCATGCGCAGGCGAAACGGCTGAAGGGTGCGCGCATCTTCTTCGATATCGTCAGCGTGACCGGCACGGAAAACCTGATGATGGCGGCTGCGCTGGCGGACGGCGTGACGCTGCTGGAAAATGCGGCGCGCGAACCGGAAGTGGTGGACCTTGCGCGCTGCCTGCGCGAGATGGGCGCGAAGATTTCCGGTGACGGTACCGACACCATCACCATCACCGGCGTGGAAGAACTGAACGGTGCGGTGCATAGCATCATGCCGGATCGCATTGAGAGCGGCACCTTTCTGGTCGCGGCAGCGGCGACCGGCGGCAGCATCACGCTGACCGATACACGTGCCGACATTCTCGAAACCGTGCTGGAAAAATTGACCGAGGCCGGTGCACAAATACGCGCAGAGGGCGACCGCATCCATCTGGAAATGCACGGGCGTCCCAAGTCGGTCAACGTGCGCACGGCTCCGTATCCCGCTTTTCCCACCGACATGCAGGCGCAGTTCATGGTGCTGAATGCGATGGCCGAAGGCAGCGCGATGGTGGTGGAGACTATCTTCGAAAACCGTTTCATGCACGTGCAGGAGTTGCGCCGCCTCGGCGCGCTGATAGACGTGGAAGGCAACACCTGCATGGTGCGTGGTGTGGATCATCTGGAAGGCGCTGCGGTGATGGCGACCGACTTACGCGCCTCGGCGTGTCTGGTGATTGCCGGGCTGGTGGCGCAGGGCGAAACCGTGATCGACCGCATCTATCATCTGGATCGGGGGTATGAGCATATTGAGGCGAAACTTTCGCAGCTTGGTGCTAATATTCGCCGCCTGAAATAAGCACCCTCTCTCGGCGTTGACGCGCCACCCTCTCCCGCTGGCGGGAGAGGGGCTGGGGGAGAGGGTGGTAACGAAAGAAAAAACATGATCACCATCGCCCTATCCAAAGGCCGCATCTTTGAAGAAACCTTGCCTCTGCTGGCGGCGGCTGGAATTACGCCGCTGGAAGACCCGGAGTCTTCGCACAAGCTGATCCTGCCCACCAACCGCGCCGATGTGCGGCTC
>CAITJF010000192.1 GCA_903892645.1 uncultured Nitrosomonadales bacterium
CGTAAGATCTCTCGTCGATCAGGTCAACGATTTGCTCAGTGAAAATGTCCGTCTCGTAAAAGATCATCGCCACCGCAACTATGCGCCATTGGCGCACGCTTGCAAGCAAATATTTCCGAAAATCTACTTCAGGCGTCAAATTCCTTGCTAGTACACACGATGGCTCACGCCAACTGGTGCCAAGATCGCGGCGTATTAGGCGAGACCTTATGGCTGCGACTGGTTCCAGCCAGGCGCCTCCAGGTCGATTTTAGGATTGATTGAGCAACGCCAAGCCTAGCCGCCGGGCGATTAAAGTGTTGTTAGTGTGAGACAGAGGTGCTGATGCCGGTCGGCTACGGCGATTTGTTCGGCGACCTCAATGAACCGGATTCCGTCAAATCGAATGGTTCTTACTCCCTTCGTGGACCACACCGTAATTGTTCCATTCTTGTTCAACCTAGATGCAGTGACTTTGAGAGCCCATGGAGGTAGAACGCGTATGGTAATGTTGGACCATCCGTCATCAGTCCGCCTGAGAATATCGAGTCGCGACGGGGGAGGTGGGGAGCCAGGAGAATCCTGGTTCGCCACAGAACCCATTCGAATCGCAAGAGTCATTCCGTCCAACCGGATAGCCTGAAAGTCGGCCTGCGCCCCTTCCCCGATAATGCTAAAATAATCTTCTGGAACGCCGTTTGGATACTGATCAACAAAATAATATGCGGCGGTTCCCTCCCAGTATACGCCTTTCGGGAGCTCAGTAAGGAGTTGTCTCATGCTTACTCGTTTGGTCGCTGGTTCGACGCCCGCAGGAGTTGAAGTCAATGAAGAACTACAACTACAGAGCAAAATCATGCTGAGATAAAGGAGTAGGTGCTGGGTGTTCATGTTTCCAAATATTTTCTGCCGATGTCGAGCCCTGCCGCCGGGCTCATGCGTAGTGGTTGAGGTGAAACTGTGGAGCTAATTCCGGTCGGCAGCGGCGATTTGTTCGCCCTTCTCTGAAAGTACGGCTTCTGCCCGTTATGTAATTGGGATTTCTCTAGGTCTTATGATTGGAGCCTTGTCATCCCAAGATTTCGCAATACGACGAAGCGTCGTTCGCAAGTGCCTGTCAGACAGGATAAGTTTGTCATTCAAAAGCTCGACATCATATGCTTCAATCCCCCCGGGAACGCCAGTGCGGATGACCAATATATTGCCTCCAACAATGTAGTAATCACCACCTCCATCAGCGCTGTCCGACGCTGAATCTGGCGAGAGTCTCGGGTATGCCGTTTTACTGTTGAAGCAGTATTTGTAATTTGCCATCGATTTGGCATCACTGGGAGTGTGGTACAAGGCACCACATGAAACGACTTCCCAAACTCCTTGCAGCGAGGCTTTAGAAATCTGTGACGTCTGGGGGGCAGACGGGATACTATTTGGTGCGCGTATATCAACACGGGCACAACCGGCCGCTGACAGCGAGAATGCGACTGCAAGCGCTTTAAAAGCTGATTTCATAGTGTGATTTCTCATCTCTGGCGAACGTTAGATGTGCGCCCACCGGCGCGATTGAGGGGATGTTGAAATGAAATTAAAGAGCTTATGGCCGGTTGGTGCGTCACGAGTTGTTCGCTTTGTTTGTTGGGATCTGCGACGCTGATGCATCGGCTACGATCTTCTCAATCTCTCGCTGAATTCTTTCCGCCTCAGCTTTCGGAATTCCCGTTGCAACATTCCTCGATCCTATCTTGGCAACTTGAAGAACAACATTCCGCGGGAACCCTTGCTTTCGCTGCCTTCGCTTCGTGTAGCTGTGGTCAATCCAAATTCCAGTGATTAACGCAATAGCAGCAACAATTGCTCCGACAATTATAGAATCTGCCATGCCGCCAGCAATTACATAGGCAGCAATTGAACCGAAACCATATATCCAAGGCAAAATACCGTGTGCCTCCTCAGGCTCCGTCACCGACACAGAAAGTATCTGGTCTGTAGCATAGGAGTCATCTCCAATCCGCACCCAATAGCCCTCTTTGAGGCTTACTTCGTGATATTTCATATTGGAAATCGTCTTGTTCGGCATTCTTATTCTTGAAGGAGAACATCATCCGGCTCGGAGGCAATATTTATGCGATAATACTGACCCGGGGCAACCTGCATATGCGCCATCCACACGTTGAAAATCTGAGCGCAGTTGGTGTGAAAGGTCTGCGAAAGCGCTGTAATCAGATCATCGTATAGCGTCACCGCTTCTGGGGCTGGGAAACCGTATC
>CAITJF010000193.1 GCA_903892645.1 uncultured Nitrosomonadales bacterium
AGCACCCACCGGGTGTCGAGCCACTTGATAGCGGCTTCTAGCTTTTCGGCTTGAGTCATTTCGCCTCCAATGCTTTTGCGTTTAAAGCCTCCAACAGCCCCGCCATGATCTCTCGGGCTTCGCGGGTGGAGAACGTCTGGTAGTCTTTTGCCACGATGCTTTCGGCCCTGCGGATTGCTTCGGCGGGTGTCATCAGAACGGGATATCGTCGGTCATATCGTCCATCGGGCGCTTGGGTTCCGGCGTTCCACGCGCAGCTTCTTTGCGCTTAAAGGCCAGCGACTGCCAGCGACCCTTTGCGCCTTCTTTAGTCCAGGCCGACACCCAGTATTCCACGCCGTCGATCAGCGCCGAGCCGGTCATGTGCGGGTGCTTGTCCTCGGTCTTCTTGTCGTTTCGGAACAAACTGCCAGTTTCGGGCCTCATTTCGTATGCCATTTATGCCACCTTTTTGAGTTGATTAATCATTTTGTCCACGGTATCCAAAAAGGCGACCACCGCAATTTCCAGTTCCTTGATGCGCTCTAAATCACGCTTAAAACGGACAATAAACAGTTGAAGATGCTCGGGCAAATCGGGCCTAAAACTAGCAAAATCGCACCAATCCCTGCCGCTACAGGCCATTTGCCACATCATCTGATTTTTGTACCCTGCCGGGACAACTCCGGCGATCAAATAAGCGAGGTGCGTGGCGACCTTTGGGCATTTAATCTCTACTAAACCAGAATTGCCCACCAGACCGTCTGGGGACGCGCCAGCGCGGTTTATCGTCGGGTGCTGGCAGAACCCTACCTCGTCCACCGAAAACCCTGTCTCGGCCTCGTAGGCGCTTCTGGCGAGGGGTTCCATTTCCGTCCCGAATGCCATGTGCGCGTTGGTGTAATCCGAGCCTTGCGGCTTGCCGGTTAGGACCTCAGCGACAAGCTGGGCCTGGTAATCCCGATAAGCAGCCGTTTCTGGCTTTGCTAGGACTGCCGAAACCATGCTGGCGGTGACTTTGCCAGCACGTTCCGACAGCCACTCTGGTGTGCCTTGAGTGCTCATTGACTGCCTTCCAGAAAGCCTTCGGTGCGCTGGAGAACCTCTTTGCGCTTGTTTTTGGCGTTGGTCAGGGCTGCCATGCCCATTGTGTCGTTGTCCCGCTGCGCCTCCTTGTAGGCAAGCGTAAATAGCTTTTGCAGAGCCTCGAGCGTGGCGGCTGCGTTCAAAGCCTCCGAATGCTTGCTCCAATCCTTGGCATTGGGCTTTGCTGCAACGGCGGCGTTGCCATCATCATCCTCCGGTGCGACTCCGACCGCAGCAGAAAGGCTGTAGCGCCGCGCATAGGTAAGCGCCGATCCGTAGCCTTGTGCGTCATTTTTGCTGACCGGAAGAGCCAGGACACCGCAGGAGATCCACTCGCCAGATGAGTGCAGGATCATTGTCTCAACTCGCACTTCGTCCAGTTCGGACGATTGGACCGTCTGGACGTAGCTCAGACCGTTGGCAGAAAACGCGCTGCGAATCGCTTCGACCACCGAAGCCAAATCCGCGTACTTGCTCTTGAAGAACGGGTTGGCGCTGTCTTTAACCGCGCCTTTCATGGCTCCTTGCGCTTTTGCCAACGCTGCCGCCAGCCCTGCAATGCTTTCGCTTTTGTTCATTTGTCGCCCCAAATTAGGATTGAAAAACATATCGCTGCGCCAATGGCGCAAGCGTAGCTGCAAATCTCGCTGATGCTCATTCGTCCTCCGAGGCGCGTTCGTTTGCGAGGTCCAACACTATGTCGGAACCCGTCAAATGATTGATGAGCATCGCCTCGACTGAGGCGCGTTCGCGCTCAATGCGATTCTCGAGCGCACGGGTGTTGCTGCTCATGGAAGCAACGTACATTTCCCATGCGTAGCTGGGGTCGCGTTCCTCCATCAGATATTCGTAAAGGTCAAATTGGGATTGGCCTTTACGGGGCCATTGACCGTGATCGAGAACGCATTCAACGATTTCGTCAAGCGCCAGTTCCAGTTCCCGCTCGGTCAACTCGCGGCGCTGATCTTCGTCTCCGTGGGCTTCGTTCTGTGTGCTCATTTTGTTTCCCCTGTTGTTTGCTTTGATAAATGGATCATAAAGCAACTATTCTTGCCTTGCAAGCATTATTGCAAAATATATTTACACAAGGTATATTGCATCCATCAAAACAATGGAAATCACAATGTATACGGATGACGCGGTGCAACATTTCGGAGGGCGCAGGCAGCTTGCACAGGCTCTGGGGATCAGTCGGCAAGCGGTCGAGCAATGGGGCAAGTTGGTTGCGCGTGGGATGGCCTACCGGCTCCAGGTGATGACCAAGAACGCGCTGGTGGTGGACGAGGCCAAGTACAAGCGGAGGCGGAAATGAGCAACGACGAGTTGAAGGTGCTGGAGCAGGAATACAACGACATGGCAGAGGAAGGCCGCGCCATGTGGGAGGATCTGGAAGGCTATGTGGTGCGGATGAAGGAGATCCGCAAGATCATTGACGCAGAGAAACCGGGTTGCTACGACGAGATTGTGCTGCTGTTTGGCGGCAAGTTGGATCTCAGCCTGTGAACTGGGCGAAAAGATTCCGCCCAACTATTTTTTGCGATTGCGTTGCAAAAAGTGGGGATCGGCTTATGATCACAGGTGATGCGTTGGTCGGCAGATCACGCAAGCTGAACCGAGCCTTCACTCGGTGACGGCGCATCACCTACCTTGAAGGAGGTAAAAGTGCATTACTACACATGGAATATTGGCGACTATTCAAGTCACGCCAGCCACCTAAATCCCATTGAGGACGTTGCCTACCGGCGACTTTTGGACAAATATTATTTGTCTGAAGCCCCGATTTGCTCGGACATTGCTGCCGCGGCAAGATCCATCGGGATGCGCGAATACCAATCTGAGGTCGAAGTCGTCATTCGTGAATTCTTTACTCAGACCGAATCGGGCTGGGTCAATAAACGCGCCGAGCAGGAAATTGCCCATTTCAAAGGCAAAATTGATCAAGCGTCTCGCGCCGGTAAAGCATCCGCTGAACAGAGGCTGAACGCCCGTTCAACGCCCGTTCAACGGACGAGCAACCAACCAATAACCAATAACCAAGAACCAGTAACCAATAACCAACATAAAGCAAATACATCGGTCGCTTCGCGCCCGACCCCCGCCCGTAAGAAGGTTTCTCTGCCGAGCGATTTTGCAGTTTCTTCCCGAGTTTCGGCATGGGCTACCGAAAAAGGTTTTGACCGACTTTCTGACCACCTAGACGCTTTTCGGCGCAAAGCCGAGCTGAACGCCTACCGCTACGCCGACTGGGATCTGGCTTTCATGGAAGCGGTTCGGGAGGATTGGGCGAAGCTGCGGGGAAACGGTCGGGCTGGCCCTGCACCTGTCGCTGTCCCTGACGGCACGATTAAGTGCGAAACCTGCGGAACGCGCACCCGGCAATTCACCGGACGACAATGCGACCCTTGCTGGCGAGGTGTCGTTAATCCAAGGGTGGCGGCATGAATCCCGCCTTGGCACTTCTCCGCAACCAAGACCTTGAACCCCGCCGCCAGTTAATTGACTGTGCTTACAAAGGCTGCATGAGCCATGCGATCTGCCAAGTAAAGCGCAAGCAGGGGTGGGCAAACCTGTGCGATTTCCACTACGCCAACGACAACGCGGATTCCTCTTACGACTACTGCGCCAGGCACGGCCTGACAACGACCGAAAAGAAGATCGCCCACACCAAAGCGATGCTGACAGCGCAAAAGGACTACCGGGCATGGATGCAGCATCCGAAAACGGCGCTGGCTCAGGAGTTTGCAGACAAGATTTTAGGGCGTGTTTTTGTGCGTGAGCGAGTACCCGGCGAGGACGACGAACCCATAGACGAGGAGATTTCGATATGAGCACAAAAGAAGAACTGCGCGCAGCAGCACCAGAATCAGCCGCGTTTGTTGATGCCATGCGGGAAGTGTTCGGTGACGACATTCGAGTTTTGCGGATTGTCGAGGGAACCGTAAACATCGACAAGCGCCCAGCGTGGATGCGCGACGAACCGGAGGCAGCATGAGCATGGGCAGGACGTATTCAAAAAAACTGCAATGCGAATGGATAAGCTGCAATGCAATATCAGATGAAAAACTTGAATTAATTTTGCCGCCCTTAAATGTTTGCGACATGACGGGCGCGATTGCATTTGCGAAAAGCGTTCTGCCTTCTGTTAGGGATATTTTGGTTGGTTGCTTGGTGGACGGAAACATTTTTGAAAGCGATGTTCTTTATTCTTCGGATGATGGAAAAAAATGGAAGGCGTTTTCTTATCGAAAGTTTAGGTCTGCACCATGAACCAACTCGCCATCGACTTCACCGCCCGCCCGCGCTGTGTGGTTCCCGATCAGGATACGCAACTAGGAACACTCCTGCGGGCCTTGCAGCGAGGCGAACGCCTGACGGTAGCCCAAGCCCTGTCCGAGTACGGCGTGTATGCCCTATCGCAGCGTATGGGCGATCTGAAGCGTATGGGCTGGCCTGTGCTGACTTCAACGATTACGACAAACAGCGGCAAACGAGTCGCCGAGTACCGAATGGGGGCGAATTGAATCCAATCTGCCCTGTTTGCGAAGAAAGACGCAACGCAGGGCAGAACGCGGCTCAATGGCCTATTTTGCAAGCATGGGCAAAACAGAAGCAATGGCCCGTCAACGGGGCGATGACCACGCTAACCGATGAGGAATGGAAGGACATCCTGACGGCTGCTTTTGAGGGAGAGACTTCCCCACGGATCTCGCCCGGTCTGGACGGCGGGATGGTGATGCTAGGCCGAAGGACTTCGCGCTACGGAAAGCGCCGGTTCAGCGAATGGCTCGATTGGCTTAATGCTGCATCGCATCATGCTGGCATCAAGATTCCAGCGCCAGAAAGCATGATTCCATGACTAATGAGCAAAAACGCTTCCAAAACGCTGTACGCGCTGCTGGCTGCATTGTTTGCCACGGTGAAGGGGTAGATAGCCCTGCCGAGATTCATCACATCCTGAGCGGTTCTAGACGGCTTGGTGAGGATTATGTGCTGGGACTGTGCCAGATCCATCACCGGGGGCTAATAAACACGCCCGAAGCGGTTAGCCGGCACCCTTGGCGCAGGGAATTTGAGGCGAGGTATGGGACGGAAATGGAATTACTGGAAAAAACGAGGGAGCTATGCGGCGAGCATCCAGAGTAGACGGGAATCACGCAGAAATCGTTGATTGCTTCAAAAAACTCGGGTGCAGCGTCCTATCTCTGGCCCCTTTGGGCAAAGGAGTGCCTGACTTACTGGTGGCGATTAAAGGTATTACATGGCTCGTTGAGGTCAAAATGCCAAAAGGCAAGGAAAACGAATTGCAAATAGAATTTGCCATCACATGGAAGGGATGCCGAGCAGTTGTGCGGGATCTGGCAGGAGTTGAATCAACCGTCAAAACGATGAAATTCCTTGCTTGACTTCTATTTTTTGGGGGAATACGCTCACAAAATGAACCAAAAACCCATTTGCGCGACTCCCCTCGCGCTTGCCCACCGCGCTGGAGACCTCCCCCTCAAGACGCGATTGTTCCGGGGACTGCTGCCCGTGGGCGCAGCCTCAGTCCCCGGATTTTTTTCATGACCAGAACGCAAAACGCAGCTACGTTTATCGCTGTCCTGTTCCACTCAGCAACAAACGCGCATTTCATGCACCTGCAAACGAAATCGTATTCAGAACACGTTGCGCTGGGCGCTTATTACGACACCATCATCGACCTTGTGGATAAGTGGGCTGAAGCGTACCAAGGGTGTTACGAAGTGATCGCTGACTATCCATCGGACTATCACATTGCAAAGCGCCCTCTCGCGTACATAGAACAAATCAAAGACTTCGTGGACAAGATCCGCAAGGTTCTGCCTGACGATACCCAGCTTCAGAACATCGTTGATGAAATTGCTGAATTGCTTGACTCAACCTGCTACAAGCTGAAGAACCTCAAGTAATGGGCGGTGGTTTTAAAAACTTTGGAAAAGCGGGGCCAGGACGGCCCAAAGGACTGCCGAACAAAACGACTGTTGCGGCCCGTGAAGCGATTGCCCGGTTCGTGGACGGCAACGCAGATCGCTTGCAAGGCTGGCTGGATGAGATTGCTAAAGAACAAGGGCCAGCCGCTGCGTTTAAGTGCTTCTCGGACTTGCTCGAGTACCACGTTCCGAAGCTCGCCAGAACTGAACTGACCGGCGCTGACGGTGGCCCGCAAGAACTCAACATCAAATGGCAGCAAGAGAAATAATCCTCCCTTATGCGCCACGCAAAGCGTTCATGCCGTTCCACAACCGCACCCAACGCTGGGCGTGTCTCGTCGCGCATCGAAGGGCTGGAAAGACGGTCGCAGCAATCAACGACATCATCCGCGCAGCGGTCATGTCGAAAGACCCGATGCCGCTCTTTGGTTTTGTCGCTCCGTTCCGCAGCCAGGCTAAGTCTGTGGTTTGGGACTACCTCAAGCACTACGCTCAGCCGATCTCAGCCGACTCTAACGAGGCAGAGCTAACCGTGACGCTCATCAACGGAGCCAAGGTCAGGCTGTTTGGCGCTGATAACGCAGATGCGATCCGGGGACTCGGGTTCAGCGGAATCTACATGGACGAATTTGGCGACTTCAAGCCCAGCGTCTGGGGTAACGTCATTCGTCCCGCGCTCTCTGACCGGCAGGGCTGGGCTGTGTTTGGAGGCACTCCGAAGGGTAAGAACCAGTTCTGGGACATCCGCAAGACTGCCGAGCGGCTGCGCGATGAATGGTTCCTGCTTGAGCTACCCGCCAGCAAATCGGGACTGCTCCCTGCTGGCGAACTAGCCGCAGCCAAGGCGCAGCTTTCCAAGGATCAGTACGACCAAGAGTACGAATGCTCATTCGAGGCAGCAATCCTCGGCGCGTTCTACGGTACAGAGATGCGCGAGGCCGCAGAAGAAGGCCGCATCACCCAAGTGGACTATCAGCCTGAAGTGCCTGTGCATACGGCCTGGGATCTGGGATACCGAGACGATACCGCGATCTGGTTCTACCAAGTGATCCGGGGCGAGATCCACGTTATCGACTATTACGCGGTCAGCGGCGCGAACATCCACGAACTCGCCGCAGTCATTAAAGCGAAGCCCTACAAGTACGGAAAGCACTATCTGCCGCACGATGCCCGAGCCAAGACCCTCGCCTCGGGTGGCAAGTCAATCATTGAGCAGATGGCTGAGCACCTCGGCATCAACAACCTCGCCATTGTCCCGGATCTGAGCGTTCAGGACGGCATCCAAGCCGTGCGCCAGATGCTGCCGATGACATGGTTCGACGCTGAGAAATGCGACGAAGGCATGGAAGCCCTGCGTCAATACCAGCGCGAATACGATGAAGACAAGAAAGCGTTCAGGCAGACTCCTAGACACGATTGGACGAGCCACCCGGCAGATGCGCTGCGGATGCTCTCAATCGTATGGCGCAAAGAGCCTACAACGAAACAGCCCGACAAGATCAAGCCCCTAATCGTTGGCCCTGAAAACGAAGTGACCCTGAACGATATGTGGGCGACCCATCAGCAATCTAATCAAAGGAAGCGGCTATGAGCGGAGTTTCTTATCCTTACCGATACCAGTATGAGCACGTTGCAGCCAGCACAACCGCGCAGGTACTGGGCGGCACAGGCGCAAAAGGCGACTACATCCACAGGCTGATCTGCACGGTCACCACAGCAGCGACCGGAAACGTAGTTGTTGTTGACGGCTCAGGCACGGGAATCCTGACGCATACGATCTGTCCCGCAAGCCCCGGAGCCGGAATCGGCGTGTACAACGTCGAAATGAATGCTGTGTCGGCTGACGGCGCGTGGAAAGTCACGACCGGCGCGGGCGTCGAAGTGATGGCTGTGGGCATCTTCAGCGCGTGATTGCCTGCGTCCTAAAGTCTGGTGGCGACTACGAGCCGAAGCACGTTTACGCGCTCCAGGCTCAATGTGCCAAATTCCTACCCGGCGAGGATTTCGTGTGCCTCACCGACATGGATCTGGACTGCGCGACGATCCCGCTGCTCAACGATTGGGCTGGCTGGTGGTCGAAGGTTGAGCTATTCCGCCTGCCCAGCGCCCTGTACATGGATCTGGACACGATCCTCGTGGGTGACTGCTCAGAGATCCTCGACGCAGCCAAGGGCCACGATTTCGTCATCCTGCGCGACTTTTACCGGGGCAAGACGAACCCGAACGCGATGGGATCGGGATTGATGTACTGGTCGAAGCCGCATACGGAACTGTACGACCAGTTCCTCGACGGGGATCGCTACTGC
>CAITJF010000194.1 GCA_903892645.1 uncultured Nitrosomonadales bacterium
CACCATCTGCCTGATGGAACTGGAGTCATCAACACTGAGAATTGTTTTTGCCATAGCTTCGTACTCCGATTAAATCGATGGAATAGTTATATAAAACCACAACGTCTGAAAACTACGTCTGGATACAGAGTATATCTTATCTTGGAGGGATTGCTTAAACAAGGACAACGAATGTCCGGCTTGCGTGGGATTTGCTTCAGTAAGCAAACACGGGGGATTTGTCGTAGTAGGCGAATACGGCCTTCAGATGGTTTTGTGCGGCGGATGTCATGCTTTCGAACTGGACGCCGCAAAGTGAACGCCCATTTTCCTCGCGTTGCCACTTTACTATCCCACCCAGCACCGCTGGCTGCTGATTGCGGTAGCGCTCCATATCCGTATCGGGAATGTACAGGGATATATTAATTCGCGAGCCTTTGGCTATGGGCTGATTCAACACCAGCTTAGCCCCGGTCATGCTCAAATCTTCGGTAAGAGCTTCCTGGGCCGCTCCATTGGAAGACTCGATCTTGGCGAGCAAGCCACGTTCCAAACGGGGGGCATTGCGCTTGTCATCGGGCGAGAGACGTGAAATCTCGGTTTCGCGGTTGATGGTAAAACCGGACATGAGATCGTTCAATCCACCCGCAACCTTGTGCAGATCGTTGCCAATCACCGCCGTCGCTTCTACCTTGGTGGAACTTTCTTTCAGGGTGGCAAAAAGACGGCTCAGGGATGATTCCAATTGGTCGAGTTGAACTACCTGGCGACGGCTTTCCTCGGCAATCGCGTCGTTGTTCTGGGCCGCGCCCGAAACGCCCGCCGCCATGGTTGACATGACATCAGCAGTCTCGGCCGCCACCGCCTGGCTGCCGTGGACACGATCCACCACCGCCGTCATGGCTTCGCGCAACTGGCTCACTTTAACGTTGATCGCACCGACAATTTCAGTGACCTCCAGTGCTGACAGATTGGTGCGCTCGGCCAGTTTGCGCACTTCGTCGGCCACCACGGCAAAGCCGCGGCCCTGCTCGCCTGCACGCGCTGCCTCGATGGCGGCATTCAGGGCCAGCAGGTTAGTTTGTCCGGCGATGTCACGGATGGTATCGATGATATGCGTGATCTGTGCGGCGGCCTCAGTCAGATTGTTCACCTCGCCGGATACCCGATTCACCTCGCCGGTGGCGCTTTCAAGCTCGGTAATATTGCGCTGCACGGCACCGACCCCATCGCGGGCGCTCTGTTCCACCTGGCGGGTTTTCTCAGCCGCTGTCTCGGCATGTGATAAAACCTCGCGGGCGATAGCCGCCAGGTCATGCGTCGCCGTCACTACTTCCGCCGAACGGCTCTCCTCCTGCCTGCTAACCTCGGCGATTCCCTTGGCAATGGTGGCAATCTGGAAAGCCGATTGCCCCATCTGCTTGCCGCTTTCTTCCACGTTGCCGAGAATGCGCGACAGCTTGCAGATCACATCGGCGGAAATCCGTTGCAGGATGCCCATCTCGTCCTGTGCGGTCACTGCCACACCGCGTGTCAAGTCGCCCTTCTCCACGGCCCGCATGGCATCGCACAACTCAAGGATCGGCTTGATGAACATCTTTGCCACCAGCCCGATCAGGAAGAACTGGAGCGTGAATTCGATGCCGGATTCCCACACCGAATTAAAGTGATAAGCCGCCCGGTTTTCCTGCATGGCCTTGATGATAGTGGCGCTGGCTCCGCCCGACTGGGCAATGTCGATCATTTGTTGCAATTCGTAGGAAGCGAGAATGCGGTTGTAGATAGTCGTCACCATAGTGACGACGAAGAATCCGAGTTGCAACTTCCAGCGAATGCTTAATTTTAGAAACCAATTCATGGCATCCCCCTTGTTTTGCCACTACACCCTGAATCGGCTTACTGCAGCCTGCAATTCATTGGACAGATGTTCCAGGCGCACGATGTCCTGAGCATTCAATTCCACTGCCGCATGGTTTTCTTCCGACATTTGCGCAATCTTCTCCACGTTGCGTGCGATTTCGGTGCTCGCCGAACTTTGCTCGCGCACTGAAGCCGCAATATCATTTACACCGTGGCTGGATTGCGACACTGACTCTCCCGCTTCGGCCAATATGGTCGAAACCTGACTAATCTGCTCCTGCATCATCTGCAGGGAATATAGGCCCGCTTGCACGGTTGTTTCAACAAGAGCGGATTTCCCGTTCAGCGAGCCGGTCACCCGGTCGATTTCACTGGCTGACTGTGCGGATTTTTCCGCCAGCTTGCGCACTTCATCCGCCACCACCGCAAAGCCACGTCCCTGCTCGCCGGCGCGCGCCGCCTCAATCGCCGCATTTAACGCCAGCAGGTTGGTCTGGTCGGCGATATCCTTCACTTGCTGGGTCATGCTGGCAATGGCTTGTGTACTTTCGACAAATTCCTTGACCGAGGCGGCGATTTGCTTGACCGCCTCTTGCGCGCTCTGAATCTCACCGATCATTGCCGTGACACGCTGGTTGCCTTGCCGGGTTTGATCCAGACTCTTTTCGGCCAGCTTGCGCAAGCCATCTGTATTGGCAGCCACCGAATTGATGCTCACGGTGACCTGCTCCACCGACGCTGCCGTGGTGGCAGCCGCCTCGCTTTGCGCTTGCGAGCTTTGCGCTATTTGCAACGAGGATTGGGACAGTTGCGTTGCGGTGCTGGACACGGCACCGGAATTGGCAAGCACCTGCCTGATGATGTTGGCGAAGCTGTCAATCAGCCCGTTGAACGCTGTCGTGGCCTGCCCGATTTCATCCTGGCCGTACACCCTGGCACGCGCGCTTAAATCGCCATTCGACGACATCTTTACCATCACGCCGCGCAATTCGTTCACCGAGCGATGGATGCCGCTAATGATGGAAAGCCCCAGTGCAATACCCAATACCAAACCAGTCAGCATCATTCCGATGGAAACCATGCGCATGGTTTTGAAGGTGGCAGCCGATTCCTCGTGCAGTTTTTCGACATCGCGCTTTTCCATCTCGATCAGTGCGTCCAGCGCTTCAAACAATGGCGTGTACAGGGGCGCAACATTTTCTATTTGTATGCGCCTGACCTCTGTTGCATTGTTGGCGCGCATCGCAGCCACAGCCGGCTTGATGCCTTCCTCGACGAAGCGCCCGCGCACCTGGACAAACTTTGCCTGCAGAACGCGGTCTTCTTCATCCGTCAGGGTTTTTGCGAAGGCTTCCAATTGCTTGTCAATTACCACCTTGTTCTTGCCTATTTCCTGAATATAGCTCGGCATATTCTCCGGCTGGCTTACCGCTTTTGCGATAAGGAGCTGGTTGCTCAAGTTCGCCTTGGCGATGTCAGTCAATTGCACGAGGGGCACCACTTTATTGTCAAACACCTCCTCCAGCGTGTTATTCGCCTTGCCGGAAACATACAGCCCCAGACTGCCGATCAACACCATTCCCGCCAGCAGGAATGCCAGCAGGATCGTCAGGCGTGAACTGATTTTCATATCGTTTAACATCGTTTCCTTTATTTTCCCTGTTCACTCATGCCGGAAAAGGCCACTAAAACAGGTCTATGTCGCCGCTCTGCATGTGCTCCTGACGCACCGGGTTACGCTCACAGACCTCATTGGCGCGCTTGAATATTGTAGTAATTTCCTGGCGCACTCCATCTGCCTCGGCGATAGAGGTGGACTTGCCACCCTGCTCCTCTTGCGCCAGAGTGCCCATCCTGTCCCAAGCCTGCTGCATGCTGTCGAGACGCAATCTCGAGTGCTGCAGCAACTGGCTGACCAAATCCTGGAATTGCAGCGAGGTAACGGCGCTGCCGACCACTTGGTCCACCTGGCTGGAAATCTCATTCTGCTTGGTAATCACCTGTGCCATGTTCTGGTTCGTCTGCTGTACGCGCTGCATAATGGTATCCAACCGCGCTTTCGACTCCAGGGCAAAGGCCATGTCCAGCGAAGCCATCTGGTTGATGGATTGCTCGGTATCCGTGATGGATGCACGCACCAGATTGACACTCGCACGAATTTGCGCACTGAAATGTTCGGCGCGCGCCGACAGTTTGCGCACTTCGTCTGCCACCACGGCAAATCCCCGCCCGGCCTCTCCCGCACGCGCTGCCTCAATCGCGGCGTTAAGTGCCAGCAGGTTAGTCTGCTTGGAGATGGCGTCGATCTCGCGGAGTATGAGCAGGATGCCCCCTACCTGCAGGCTGACCGACTCCATTTTCTCAACCAGTTCCACGCCTACCTTGCTGTTGTTGATAATGCTGCTTACCAGCTGCTTCAGGGTTTCCGTGGTTTCATCGAGGGAGTTTTCAATGGAAACATTTTCTTCACCCGGGCGTTTTTCAATTACGGAAAGTGCCGCATCGCGCTGCGCCTGGATCAAATGGTGCATACCATCAAAGCTGCCGAGTAGTTTTCCTATCGCGTCACCCAGCAGGGCCTGTACTTGTTCAAGGTCGTCATTGGCACCGGCAAAATGAGTGGCAAATTCCGAGTGTGTCTGCAACAACACGCTATCAAGCCCGCAGCTCTCGTGTGCGACTGCCGAAGCCCTGTTGCCAAACGAATCTTGTTTATGCCCAGACTGCGAAAAACAAGCAAGCCAGGCCAGGAAAACAGCCAATGCCGTGATGGCAGCATGCAATCCCAGCACCGGTATGCCCGTTACCAAGCTGGCGGCACCCCAGTGCAGCAATAGCGCAGCTACCACAATGGCCAGCAGCCAGCCACCTTTTCCCAATTGTTGCCCCGGTGGCGCAGTGCTTTTTTCAAACTGTGGGTTGAGTGTTTGCATGATTTTTCCCTATGAACTGTGCCCGCGCACTTCACCAAGCAATTCCTTGATGTCCAGAATCAATACGATCTCTCCTTCACTGGACATGGTCACGCCCGCCACTCCCTTGGGGCGGAAGGTATCCAGCGACTTGATCACCACATCATCGTGACCGGCAAACCCGTCTGCCGAGAGGATGAAACTGTTATTGCCCACTTGCATTAACACGCCCACTTCTGGTGTCTCTGTCTGTTCCCATTCGATCAGGCTGGCCAGCGACAGCACCGGCAGCACTTCACCGCGCACTACCATAGTAGGCTTACCGGACACCAGTTGGAGTTCGTCTTGCGAAATCGAGAGAATTTCTCGCACCAATGACAAGGGCACGGCAAACGACTGGTTGCAGAGGCGCAGCAGCAACACCGGCAGAATCGCCAGGGTAAGCGGCAGCGAGATGGTAAATTCGCTGCCCTTGCCGGGAACGGATGTAATGCTGATATTGCCTTTCAGTTTCTGGATATTGGTTTTCACCACGTCCATGCCGACGCCGCGTCCGGAGACGCTGGAAATCTCGTCCTTGGTTGAAAATCCCGGCAGTAAAATCAGCCCCAGGCTTTGCTCGTCATCCAGGCTGCTCGCTGACTCTGCGCTGATTAACCCCTTCTCAATAGCCTTGTTGCGGATCACTTCAGGGCGCATGCCCTTGCCGTCATCCACTATCGTAATGAGGATGTGGTCACCTTCCTGACGTGCCCCCAGATGAACCAAACTCTTTTCCGGTTTACCCGCCGCCGCACGCTGCTCCGGGCCTTCCACCCCGTGATCCACCGCGTTGCGAATCAAATGTACCAGCGGATCATTGAGATCCTCGATCATGGTCTTGTCGATCTCGGTTTCTTCACCGGACAGCACCAGCTCCACATCCTTGCCCAGTTGACGCGCCAGATCACGTGCCAGACGCGGGTATTTATTGAATAACCGGCCGATGGGCTGCATGCGCGTTTTCATCACGGCATTTTGCAAATTAACCACCAGCATATCAAGTTGGCTGACTGACTGGTCCAACGCGCGCAACGTGGGCGCATCCGAGCGTCCCTGCAGCAAATCGCTGCGCAGATGGGTCAGGCGGTTCTTGGTCAGCCCGATTTCGCCGGAAAGATTGAGCACCTGATCCAGCCGGTCGGTGTCCACGCGTATGGTGTTGTCCTTAGCCGCCTCGTTTTCACGACGGCCCGCAGGCGGTGCCTTATTGCCCGGAACATCGGCTGACCGTCGTCCGAGTGAGCTAAGCTCTGGCGCTGCTGCGGAAGGGTGTGCTGGAGCCGAAGGTGCTGGCGCAGGAGAAACTGGCACAACACTGGCGAGTGTGGCAGGAGCAGGTGCGGCGCCACCCACCAAGGCTTGATACAACACATTCCAGTCCAATCCATCCGCAGCTTGCAGCGCTGCAGGTTGTGGTGCTGTGGATTGTAGTGCCGTGGGTTGCGGCGCGGCTGCTTGTGGTGCTACGGCTTGCGATGCCGCAGCTTTTGGTGCTGCAATGGCTTCACCCTTCAGCGCAGCATGCAGTGCGGCAATCATCTCAGGTGGCGCGGCGTCCGGCTGTCTGTTCTGCGCCAGCGCACCAAACATCTGCCGTACTTCCCCTGTCGCGGCAAAAATTACGTCCATGAGTTCTGCGGTCAAAACCAGTTCGCCGTTACGCAACTTGTCAAACAGGTTTTCAGTGAGATGGCACAGGGTAACCAGCTCTGTTGCATTGAGAAATCCGGCACCGCCTTTGATGGTGTGAAAGCCGCGAAATATAACGTTGAGCAGGTCGCGGTCATGGGGCGACTTTTCCAGGCCCATCAACTTGCTATCGACGTCAGACAGCAGGTCGGACGCTTCCGTCAGGAAGTCCTGCATCAATTCTTCCATGCCTGCAAAATCGTTCATGTCAGAACCCGAGGCTTCCCAGCAGCTCGTCTACTTGATCCTGGCTGGTCACCACATCGGTGCGCCCTGCCGCGTTTATCACGGGGCCACCCAGCAATCCGGTATAGGCATCCGGGTTGGCCGTGGAGGGGGGGTTTTCAATCAGCAACTCCAATAATTGCGTTTCCATTTGTTGTGTTACGGCAATAATCTTCTTGATGACCTGCCCGGTGAGATCCTGGAAATCCTGAGCCATCATGATTTCCATCAAATAGGCATTGGTCGCCTTGGTCTGCTTGGGCACATCTGCCAGAAACGCATGGGTTTGCATGGACAGAATCTTGAATTGCTCGACATCAAGTTGTTTGTCAAAAAGCTTCTGCCATTCCCGTGCAAGGCGCTGGGACTCGACTTCAATCTTCTCCACCACGGGTTGCGCCGCCTCGGTGGCATTCAACACCTTCTCGGCGGCTTTCTCAGTCATGGTGGCAATATAATTGAGCCGATCGCGAGCATCGGGAATGGAAGATGCCGCTTTTTCCAGATTCTTGTCATAGCCCAGTTCGTGCAGGGTGTCATGCAGCGTGCGCGCCATGTGGCCAACCTTGTTGATCAGCTTGTCCGATAATTTATTATCATCTCCAGCAGGTGACGCTTCGCCAGCCGCCTCCTGCTGATTGCTCGCCGAGACGATGCTATCAAACAGCGCTTCCAAATCATCTGAATCCTGTGTGTTATTGGTCATGGCATCACTCACTTCGTCGGCATTTTTTCAAAGATTTTTTTCAGCTTTTCATCCAGTGTGCCAGCAGTAAACGGCTTGACAACATAACCACTGGCACCCGCCTGCGCTGCTTCAATGATGTTTTCGCGCTTGGCCTCGGCCGTCACCATCAACACCGGCAAGTGTTTAAGCTTGGCATCCGCGCGGATAGCCCTGAGCAGGTCAATACCCGTCATGTTGGGCATGTTCCAATCCGATACCACAAAATCGAAATCTTCTCCGCGCAGCTTGTTCAGCGCGTCAACGCCATCCTCCGCCTCTTGCACATTAGTGAAACCAAGCTCCTTGAGCAGGTTGCGCACGATGCGTCGCATGGTGGAAAAATCGTCCACGACCAGAAATTTCATATTTGCGTCAACCACAATAAACCTCCCGTTGCTGTCAATTCCACATGCGATTTATCGCATAGTGGATTGCGTACACCATTCTGGTGCAAGAACCCCTGCGGGGCCTTTGGTGCTGTCAATTCTGCACAGGTTTCAGCCTGTGGCAGCTTGCGTGATCTGGTTACTTCATCGCCAATAGTGGCCGCAATGTATTGGCCAGCATTACCCCATCAAATTTGGGTACATAGTAATCAACCCCCACCCGCTTTCCCATGTCTCGATTGGCTTCGGACGACAAGGATGAATGCATTACCACCGGAATACCGTCGAAACGCCTGTCCGACTTGATGTGCTGGGTCAGCACGTATCCATCCATCTCCGGCATCTCGGCATCCACCAATATAATCTGCATCTGATCGTGCAAGCTCATGCCGCTGTGCTCCGTTGCGTCTGCCAGCCCCTGCAGCCGTTCCCATGCTTCCCTTCCGTTGTTGGCCTGCATGTGCTTAACGCCCATTTTGTCGATCAGTTCGCTTATTTTCTTACGAGCCACGCCAGAGTCATCCACGAAAAAGACACATAATTCATGCCCTCTTTCCATCTTCTCGATATTGCCCACCACATCTTCCCCAAATGCGCTGGCAAGAATCTGCTCGACATCCAGCAATGAAACCAGCTTGCCGTCCGGCAATTCGGTAATAGCGGTGATCATGTCCTTATCGCCTGCCAGCATGCCTTCTGCAGGGCGCACCTTGTCCCAGTCCACACGGATGATTCGGTCCACTTTATGCACCAGAAAGCCAAGGATGTGGCGGCTATATTCGGCCACCATCATGGTACGTTGTTCGCTCGGCACATTCCCGTTGAACCCAAGGAATTTGGCCAATGTCAGCACCGGGATAATGTGACCACGCAGCGATACGATGCCATCCACGCCATTCGGCATATTGGGGGTCTTGGTGATGGACACCGCACGGCACACCTCCTTGACCTTGAATACATTGATGCCAAACGTTTCCTGTGTGCCGAGTGAGAACAACAGGATCTCCATTTTGTTGGAACCGGCCAAGCCTGTTCTCGCATCCACGGTGTCGAACAGGCTGCCTTCTGCCGATTGCGGGATGACCGTCGATTGTGTTTTATATTCTGCAAGCGACATGATTGCTCCTCCTTTTTAACCCTGCACGCGCTTCGTGGCAGGTGGCGTAATTTTGCTGCCGGTCAGCAGGCGTTCAAGCGTCTGCGCCAGCTTTTGCGGTTCAAACTTGGGCACGTATTCATCCACACCGACGGATTTGCCAAGCTGCTGGTTGGAAGTGCCGGAGAGCGATGAATGCATCAACACGGGGATATTGGCGAAGCGTTTGTCTTCCTTGACTTTGCGCGTAAGCATGTAGCCGTCCATTCCGGGCATTTCCACATCGGTCAGAATGAGCTGTATCATATCGCTCACCGGGATTTTCGCCGACTCGGCGTAATTGGCTATTTTCTGTAATTCTTCCCAGGCCTTAAGGCCATTAATGGCGGAGATATGGCTCACCTGCATTGCTTCCAGCGTGCGCTCGATCTGCTTGCGTGCCACTGAAGAATCATCCGCAAAAAACACTGTCCGCCCGGACACACTGATTGGCTGGACGCTCTTTAATGCGATATCGTCGTTAAAATGCCCGGTTTCAGCCAACACTTTTTCCACATCCATCATCATCACCAAGCGCCCATCCGTCAGCTCGGTAACAGCAGTCACCAAGCCGCCCATCTGGGTATTAAGCATGTCCGGCGGCACTTTCATGGCAGCCCAGTCGATACGCAAAATAGTATCTACTGCCTCGACCAGAAAGCCCTGTGTGCGACCGTTGTATTCGGTGACTATCAGGATTCCCGGTTTGACGTCGGTCTGCACCCCGGCATATTTCGCCAAGTCAACCACCGGAACCAGCACCCCGCGCAGGCTCACCATACCTTCAACCGCATCGGGCATTTCCGGTGCGCGGGTAATGGCAGGCACACGCATCACCTCGCGCACCTTGAACACATTGATCCCGAAGGTCTCACGGCGTCCGGTGCGGTTATCCAGACCAAGCGTGAACATCAGGATTTCCAATTTATTGGTTCCTGCCAGCTTGGTGCGTGCATCTATGTTTCTAAGCAATTCGGACATGACCGACTCCATTACTGTATCTGCTGGCCGCGAAAATATTTCTCATTTTTTACTCTCAGGTTAGAGCTTGAAGTGTTTCACCGATTTTTCGAGATTCTCGGCAAGCTGTTCCATGTCATTTATCGCCTGCACTGTGCGCAGAATGGTTGTATTGTTGCTCTCCGCCATCACCGCGATGTTTTCCACGTTGCGCGCAATTTTCTGGCTCGTCTGCTTCTGCTCATTTACGGAAACGGTAATTCCGTTCACTCCCTCGTTCACTCTTTCTACCGACTCGGCGGACTGCATCAGTACAGAGGCAACGCTTTGCACATGATTCTGGCTGCTCTGCAACGACAACATGCCCCGCTGTATGCTTTTTTCAACATGTTCACTTTGGTCAGCCAGCGTCTTCGTCACCTCATCAATTTCGCTTGCGGACTGTGCCGATTTTTCAGCCAGTTTGCGCACCTCGTCTGCCACCACGGCAAAGCCGCGCCCCTGCTCGCCTGCGCGTGCCGCTTCGATAGCCGCATTCAACGCAAGCAGGTTGGTCTGCTCGGCAATATCACGCACTTGTTGCGTCATAGCGGAAATAGCCTGGGCGCTTTTCACAAAAGCCTCGACTGAATTGGCCATCTGTTGCACCGCATTCTCAACCTGCCCAATCTCACCTATCATCTCTTGCAGGCTTTGCTGGCCTTGGGATGCCCGCTGCAAACTATCCTGCGACAGCTTGGAGAGTGCATTGGCACTGTCTGCCACTGAGGCAATGCTTGCGCTCATTTCATCCACCGCGCGCGCTGAATTCGTCGCCGAATCCCTTTGCTGTTGCGAGCTATGCGCTATCTCATTGGTGTTGCCTGCCAGGGAGGAAGCAGAGCCGGCAACCTGACCCGCGTAGTCATGCACTTGGCTGACTATGCTTTGGAAGCCGCTTACCAGCGCGTTAAACGCTTCAGCAGTCTGCCCCATCTCATCAGCGCTTTTTACAGGGACCCGCTTCGACAAATCCCCATCGTTCTGCATGGCAAGCATGGCACCCTGCAGCTCCTTTGAAGGGTGAATGACATGATTGATGATCCATCCAATCAACATAAATAGCACGGCCTGGATTATCAGTTGCCCCGCCCACAGCAACGCACTGGCTTTTTGAAGCACGGTGAACTCATCCGTCATGTCCAGAGTGATGCTGGCCGCCCCGTTCACCGACCCCGCCTTGACCATGTGGCATTGCAGGCAATTGGTGCCCCAAAAATTTGTGCTGGCCACGAATGGCACCACTGCACGCAGAGTATGCTTGCCGCCTTCTGATATTGATTTGAATTGTGGCTTGGCGTTTTGCATTGCCTCTTTATCCATATCGTCCCGCGCCTGCTCTTCCGGCAAGCCGGGGCCAAACTGGTCTGACACCTGCCTGGCGCGGATGACGCGCAACTCCACAACATTGGCGGATGCACCCATCTTCTTTATAAAGAGTTGGCGCTGGTCTGGCTGGCTGATGTTGCCATTGATCATCATCATATTCAGCCCATTGATCACCCCATCCGCAGATACCACGGCCTTCTGCTTTGACTCTTCCATCACACGCTTCTCAAATTGGTCGAATGCCCAGCGCTGTGCGATTACCATAATCAGCAGCAAAATGACCTGAATGGGAATCTGCAATTTGTTCTTGAGCGACAATGCGCTCCACCAGTTCTTCATTTCTTCCTCGCCTTTTTTGAGGACGCAAGGGGACAACTTTCCCCGGCCCGCTGATTCATAACGGCTTCACAGCAGGAAACTTTAATGTTTGACAGGGGGAGGCAACGCCGCGACACCACTCTTGACCGCTTGAGTGGCATCAGTATTTTCTGTATTTACTTCGATCGTGCCCCCATCATTGCGGGCAGATTCTTCCGCTTTCTTGTTCATCACAATAAGGCTGATACGGCGGTTTTGCGGGTTAAGCGGGTCGGTTTTATCGAACAGTACGGCAGAGGACAGCCCCACCACACGCACTATTTTATTTTCGTCCATCCCTCCAAGAATCAGCTCGCGACGCGAGGCATTTGCACGATCTGCCGACAATTCCCAGTTGCTGTAGCCCTTGTCACCGAAGGAGTAGGCTTGCGCATCGGTATGCCCGGACAAGCTCACCTTGTTAGGCACCTGATTCAACATGATGCCAATTTCATACAGAATTTCTTTGGTATAGGGCTCGAGTTTTGCGCTCCCACTCTGGAACATGGGGCGGTTTTTTTCATCTATGATCTGGATGCGCAGGCCTTCAGAGGTGATGTCGAGCAGGATTTGCTTTTTGAATTGCTGCAATTTCGGGCTGGCATCAATCGCCTTTTCGATGCTGGCTTTCAACTCCTTGAGCTTATCCGTTTCCTTCTGTTTTTCAATGCGCAAAATTTCTTCTTGCACTGTTTTGAGGTCGATCAGCTTCTTTTCGGGCGGGTTCACCCCTTTTTTCACCTGGCCCTCGCTGCGTGTCAGATCCTGCCCCCCCCCCTGAATCACACTGGAACTCTCGCTACTGCGTTTACCGCCGGCAAGCGCCACCTTGAGCGGGGTCTTGAAATATTCGGAAATGCCCGCCAAATCGCCTTCGCTGGTTGAGCCCAGCAACCACATCAACAGAAAGAACGCCATCATCGCTGTGACAAAATCGGCATAGGCAATCTTCCATGCTCCGCCGTGATGCGCCCCCGCCACCTTCTTGATGCGCTTGACTACTATGGGTCGTTTTTCGTTGCTCGCCATGATGCAGTTCTACCCGTCTGGATTTTTGTCAGCTCCGCCTACTCTCTAGCGCGTAGCAGATTGCGTAATTTTGTTGCTGCTCAGCGCTTTTGTTTGACGTGTTCTTCCAGCTCGATGAAGCCGGGGCGCTCGGTGGAATTCAGCACTTTACGGCCAAACTCCACCGCCATCGCCGGGGCATAGCCATTCAGATTGGCCAGCAAGGTCACCTTGATGGTCTGGAGCATTTTGGTGTTTTCATCCGCCTTCTGTTCCAGCACACCCGCCAACGGGCCGACGAAGCCATAAGCCAGCAAAATGCCGAGGAAAGTGCCAACCAGGGCGTGCGCGATGAGAATACCCAATTCAGCGGGCGGTATGCCCACCGACTCCATGGTGTGCACCACCCCCATTACCGCCGCCACGATGCCGTAGGCCGGCATGGCATCACCCGTCTTGGCGATCACATGCGACGGAACCAACGCCTCGTGGTGATGCGTTTCGATTTCCACATCCATCAGGCTTTCGATTTCCATCGCATTCAGGTTTCCGCTCACCATGATGCGCAGATAATCAGTCATGAATTCCACCACGTGGTGGTCAGCCAGCACCGTTGGATATTTGGCAAAAAGGGGACTTTCATCCGGGTTTTCGACATCGTTTTCGATGGACATCAACCCTTCCTTGCGAACCTTGCCCAGCAACTCATAGAGCAATGCCATGAGCTCCATGTAGTTGTCTTTGGTGTATTTGCCGCCCTTCAATACGCTAGGCAATGCCTTAAGCGTGGACTTGATGGTCTTGCCGCTGTTTCCCACAAGAAAAGAACCCGCAGCGGCACCACCTATCATCAGCAACTCGATCGGCTGGAGCAGGGCAGCCATATGCCCGCCCGCAAGCGCAAAGCCACCGAATACCGAACCTGCCACTATCAAATATCCAACTATCACCAACATGGTCAAACTCCCCTGAAGTTGTACAGCGAATCTCGGTGATAGGTTACCACATTGGCTTCAATGAATTAACCCGGAAATAAGCTGATAAACCGACATCATTTTGGCGCATGCGAAAAAACAAGGAAAATCACCATTGCCGCCACGGCCGCCTGAGGCCGCTAAGCGGATAGGAAATAACAATCTTGATGAAATGCGCGGGGGCTTGTTGAAAAAACAAGGTTTCAGTGAAGTCTAATATGCTGCCTGTCCCATAAGAAAACAGGGGCGGCATCAGGCTGCCAGGCTTAGCGCCAATAAATTTGCGGAGTGGCTGTTCTTTTTGGTTTTACCGGCACGGGAGGGTGGACGGCAAATACCGCACACATAGTCAGTGTACAATTCGTTGGAGTGCACAACAAAATGTCCGCCGCATTCGGTGCAACCGGTCAGTTGCAGCATTTTCGCATTGAAGAAGCGCACCAAAAACCATGCGCGCGTAATGCTCAGTACCGGTTCATCATCGCTGACACCGATTTGTTCAATATACAGCCGATAACTCTTGATCAACGCCTCAATGCTGGAGAGGCTGGTGTTTGCCATCATAAACTGATGGATGTCCATAAACAGGGAAGAATGGATGTTGGGCGACCAGCTCATGAACCAGTCGGTCGAGTAGGGCAACATGCCTTTGGATGGCGAGGTTCCCTTTACTTCCTTATATAGTTTAAGCAAGCGCTCGCGACTCAATGAGGTTTCTTCCTGCAACAACTGCAGGCGCGCACCCAATTCGATCAAGCTTACAGCCATCTGGATTTGGTATGCTTCGGTGACAACACTCTTATTGCGCATGACGACTCCCATCCATGGTTAGTTGCAAATCAGGCAGCCAGCGCTTCCATCGGCTGTCCTGCCATCAAAATGGCAGTATGTGCCTGCGACATCATCCGATCCTTGTTGTAGTCGGTGATCATATTGAGCAACAGTTTTTCATCGAAGCGAAAGCGGCACAACAACATATTGGATCCCGCCATTTTGAGTAATTGCGCGGGGCTTAACCCGGCGACGAGCTCAACCATTTCTTCGCTTATGCCAAGGCGGAAGATGGCTGCATCCTTGTCTTCATTGATCATCTGCCGCGCAAGCAACATATAAGACAGGTTGGCTTCCTTGATTTCTTCATGCAGTTGAGTTGTATTCATGATTCATCTCCTGGCAAGTTAACAAACGGTCTTTGTTCGACAGTTGCATCTTGCGCCACGAATCAAAAGGAAAATATTGGAAGACTTCCGATTTGTTTGTAAGAAGCCTTCCTACATACCAACACACCCTCCTTTTTCCATGTTTATCCTCTACCCACCCAACTTATGCTTGAGAATGTCATTCATCTGCACCGGATTGGCCTTGCCCTTGCTGGCCTTCATGGCGAGGCCGACAAAGAAACCAAACAGTTTGTCTTTGCCGCTGCGATACTCCGCCACCTTGTCGGCATTGGCGGCGATGATCTCGTCCACCAGCGCTTCGATTGCACCGCTGTCAGAGACCTGCGTCAGTCCTCGCTCATCAATCAACTGATCTACCAACCTAGGACTTCCTCCAAACTGCTGATAACCAGAGTTACGTGCAATATCCCAGAATTCCATGAATAAATCCTTAGCCGTCTTCGCATTAATTATTCCCTCGCGAATGCGTTGGAGAATGCGTCCTAATGTATTGTCAGAAACCCCAAATCGCCAAGATGCCAGCCCTTCCTGATTCATTTTTGCAGCAACCTCGTTTATCACCCAATTAGCGCAAAGTTTAAAATCAGCGTTATCAAGAGACTCCCCATCTTTAAGCGAATACTTTGCAACGCATTCGAAATAATTAGCCGTGTTCCAATCGGATGTCAGGACGGCCGCATCGTAAGCCGACAAGCCACATTCTTTTATGAAGCGAGCCCGCATGGCATCCGGCAACTCCGGCAGAAGCTCACGCATCTCCTCAATTAACTGTGGTGGAATCTCCAGCGGCAGCAGGTCGGGGTCGGGAAAATAGCGGTAGTCGTGCGCCTCTTCCTTGGTGCGCATCATGCGCGTTTCGCCCTTGTCCGGGTCGAACAGCACGGTGGCTTGCTGTATTGTTCCGCCGTTCTCCAGCGTCTCAATCTGCCACTGCACCTCGTAATCGATGGCCTGCTGCATGAACTTGAACGAGTTGAGGTTCTTGATCTCGCGCCGTGTGCCGAGCGGCGTGCCGGGACGGCGCACCGACACGTTGGCATCGCAACGGAACGAGCCTTCCTGCATGTTGCCGTCGCAGATGCCAATCCAGCGCACCAGCGAATGTAGCGTCTTGGCATAGGCCACGGCCTCGGCGGCGGAACGCATGTCCGGCTCGGAAACAATTTCCAGTAACGGAGTTCCTGCGCGGTTGAGGTCGATGCCGGTCATGCCGTGGAAGTCTTCATGCAGCGACTTGCCCGCATCTTCTTCCAAATGGGCGCGGGTAATGCGCACCACTTTCTCATATCCTTGTTCTGAATCTGTCGAAGGGATTTGAATGGTGATCTGGCCTTTGCCCACCACCGGCAAATCGAACTGGCTGATCTGGTAGCCCTTGGGCAGGTCGGGATAGAAATAATTCTTACGCGCAAACACCGAGTGCGGCGCGATGTGTGCGCCGACCGCCAAACCGAACTTGATAGCGCGTTCCACTGCGCCTTTGTTCAGCACCGGCAGCACGCCGGGCAGCGCGATGCTCACTGCGTCGGCCTGCGTATTCGGTTCAGCGCCGAAAGCGGTGGATGCCCCGGAAAAAATTTTGCTGCTGGTCGAGAGCTGCGTATGCACTTCCAGCCCGATGACGATTTCCCATTCGGGTGCCCGGACAATAGTTTTATGTAGCATGCTCGTATCCTTACAGCTTGATGTTTTGCGGTGCGCGGCTGTGCCAATCCGTCGCCAGTTGGTATTGATGCGCTACATTCAGCATCTGCGCTTCAGCGAAATAAGTGCCAATGATCTGCAAGCCCACCGGCATGTTGTTCGCACCAAAACCCGCCGGAATGGACATGCCGGGCAATCCAGCCAAGTTCACCGCGATGGTGTAAATGTCTGACAAGTACATCTGCACCGGGTCGTCGCCCTTCTCTCCCAGATTGAATGCGGTGGTGGGGCTGGTTGGCCCCATAATGATGTCGCATTGCTTAAAGGCTTCGACGAAATCCTGCGCGATCAGGCGGCGGATTTTTTGCGCTTGCAGGTAGTAGGCGTCGTAATAGCCATGCGATAACACATAGGTGCCGATCATGATGCGGCGTTTCACTTCTGCGCCGAAACCCTGCGCACGGCTCTTCTCATACATGTCCGCCAGGTCGGTGTATTCCGGCGCGCGATAGCCGTAGCGCACGCCGTCAAAACGCGACAGATTGCTGGAGGCTTCCGCCGGGGCGAGCACGTAGTAAACCGGAATGGACAGGCGCGAGTTGGGCAGACTGATGTCCACTACACTGGCGCCGAGTTTTTTATATTCGGCGATGGCGGTTCCGACGGCAAGCCCGACATCGCTGCTCAACCCTTCAGCGAAAAATTCGCGCGGCAATCCGATGCGCAAACCGTTCAGCGGCTTGTCCAGATCGCGCGCGTAATCTTCTGGTTCGCATTGCAGGCTGGTGGAATCGCGTTCGTCGAATCCGGCCATCGTGTTCAGCAGCAGCGCCAGGTCTTCCGCGCTGCGCGCCATCGGCCCGGCCTGATCCAGGCTGGAGGCGAAGGCGATCATGCCATAGCGCGATACTACGCCGTAGGTAGGTTTCAAACCGGAGATGCCGCACAGCGCGGCGGGCTGGCGGATGGAGCCGCCAGTGTCAGTACCGGTGGCTGCCGCGCACAGACGCGCTGCTACCGCAGCAGCAGAGCCGCCGGAACTGCCGCCGGGCACGCGCGCCGTGTCCCACGGATTCTTCACCGCGCCGTAATGCGAAGTCTCATTCGACGAGCCCATGGCGAATTCGTCCATGTTTGTCTTGCCGAGGTTGACCGCACCCGTATTATTGAATTGTGAGATGACGTGTGCATCGTAGGGCGAGACGAAATTGTGCAGCATTTTCGATCCGCATGTGGTGCGCCAGCCCTTGGCACAGAAAATATCCTTCTGCGCTATAGGGATGCCGGTAAGTGCCTGCCCTTTGCCTTGCGCCAACACGGCATCGGCCTCGCGCGCCTGTGCCAGGCTCGCCTCCGGGTTTACCGTAATGTAGGCGTTGAGTTCGGAATTAAGCGTGGCGATGCGGTCGAGATACATCTGCGTCAGTTCGACGCTGGAAATTTTCTTGGCGCGCAGCACGCTGCCGAGTTGCCGCAAACTGGAATTAAGCATGGTGCGGATTACTCGATAACTTGTGGAACGAGATACAGGCCCGCCTCAACTTGCGGCGCAATGGACTGAAACAGCTCGCGCTGATCGCCCTCCGTAACCTTATCCTCGCGCAGGCGCTGAGTGACGTCCTGGGCATGTGACATGGGCTCGATGCCGGTTGTATCCACCGCCTGCATTTCGGCGATCAAACCGAATATGCCCGATAGTTGTGCATGTGCTATTTGCGCTTCCTGTTCGGTTGCCGCCAGCCGAGCCAGCCGCGCGACTTTTTTTACGTCGTTTATGGTCAGTGACATAATAGAGATAGGCTTTATTGAAACGAGCGTAATAGGGTATCATAAACGCCTTTACGGACGCACTCCTTCACGAATTTCGGGGCATTATTATGTTTAGTTTTTTAGACAGCTATTTTTCCAATGATCTGGCGATTGACCTGGGCACCGCGAATACCCTGATCTGGGCGCGCGGGCAGGGCATCGTACTGAACGAACCATCGGTTGTGGCAATTCGCCAGGAAGGCGGTCCAAACGGCAAGAAAGTGATCCAGCAGGTCGGGCTGGCGGCGAAACAGATGCTTGGCCGCACACCGGGCAACATTGTCGCCATCCGCCCGATGAAGGACGGCGTGATCGCCGATTTCACCGTTACTGAGCAGATGCTCAAGCAGTTCATCCGCCGGGTTCACAAGTCCGGCATCTTCACGCCCAGCCCGCGCATCGTGATTTGCGTGCCGTGCGGCTCCACCCAGGTGGAGCGGCGTGCCATCCGCGAATCCGCTTATGGCGCGGGGGCACGCCGCGTGGAGCTGATCGAGGAACCGATGGCGGCGGCAATCGGCGCCGACATGCCGGTGGAAGAGGCGACCGGCTCGATGGTAGTGGATATCGGCGGCGGCACCACTGAAGTCGGCGTGATCTCGCTGGGCGGCGCGGTATATTCCGGCTCGGTGCGCGTCGGCGGCGACAAGTTTGACGAGGCGATCATCAACTACATCCGCCGCAACTATGGCATGTTGATTGGCGAAACTACTGCCGAGCAAATCAAGAAGGAAATCGGCTCCGCCTTCCCCGGCAGTGAAGTGCGCGAGATGGAAGTTAAGGGGCGCAATTTGGCGGAAGGCGTGCCGCGCAGCTTTACCATTTCCAGCAATGAAATCCTGGAGGCGCTCACCGACCCCCTCAACAGCATCGTCAGCGCGGTGAAAACCGCACTGGAACAGACACCGCCGGAACTGGGCGCGGATATCGCCAGCAAGGGCATGGTGCTGACCGGCGGCGGTGCTCTGTTGCGCGACATTGATCGCTTGCTGATGGAAGAAACCGGCCTGCCGGTGCTGATCGCGGATGACCCGCTGACCTGTGTGGTGAGGGGCTCCGGCAAGGCGCTCGACCGGATGGACAAGTTCAGCAACCTCTTCACCAGCGACTGATCGGGGTTCATGGGTCAGGGGTCAGTGGCATGATGCATGGGTTTGCTGACCCCTGACACCTAATATGGAGCATACCCAGTCTTTTCGCTTTTTCAATCGCGGCCCCAGTCCTGCCGTCCGGCTGGTCTTCTTCGTGTTGCTGTCGCTGCTGCTGCTGTTTGTGGATGCGCGCTACCAGTATCTGGAGTCCGCGCGCAGCGCGCTTTCCGTCCTGTTCTATCCATTGCAGCGCCTGGTTGCGGTGCCGGGTGCGCTGTGGCATCAGGCCGATACCATTCTTGTCCTTCAGGGCAACCTGATCCGCGACAATGCCCAATTGCGCCAACAGCACGGTGTGGACGCTGCACAGCTGCAGCAATTGCAGGTGCTGCAGGCAGATAACCAACACTTGCGCCAGTTGCTCGCGGTGCAGCAGCGCGCCGATTACCCGATGCAATTGGCCGAGATCGTGTACACCGAGCGCGACATCTTCAAGCGCAAGCTGTTCCTCGACAAGGGTGCGCAAGCCAATGTGCTGGCAGGGCAGGTGGTGATGGATGACAGCGGTGTCGTCGGCCAGGTCACGCGCGTTTATCCCTGGCTGAGCGAAGTCACACTGATTACCGACAAGGATCACGCGGTGCCGGTGCATGTGTTGCGCAACGGCTTGCGCGCGGTGGTGTTCGGCTCCGGCGATACCAGCGATCTGGCACTGCGCTATATGCCGATCAGTTCCGATATTCAGGAGGGTGACGTGCTGGTGACCTCCGGCATAGACGGCACTTATCCGCCCGGATTACCGGTAGCCAGGGTGAGCCACATCGAGCGCGACCCGGCCTATCCGTTCGCGCGTATTCTGTGCGCTCCGGTTGCGGGCGTGGACAAACAGCGCCAACTGCTGATCTTGTCCGGGCTGCCGAAGTTGCCGGAGCGTCCAGAAGCCGTGGCAGAAACCGCTACCGACAAACTCAAAAAGGGCCGGCGAAAAAAACCATGAGTGGCTTTCCGAAAGATCAGGAATTCCTGCTGCCGGCCAGCAACACTTTCATTGTCTTGAGCCTGCTTGCCGCTCTGTTGCTCAACTGGCTGCCGTGGAGAGGTGTCTGGCTGGCACTGCGCCCGGATTTCGTGGCGCTGGTGCTACTCTACTGGTGTATCCACAAGCCGTTTCGCATCGGCATCGGTATCGCCTGGATGATGGGTATGTTTGCCGACGTGGCCGATGCCAGCCTGTTCGGCCAGCACGCGCTGGCTTATTCAGTTCTGGCGTTTGGCGGCATCGTGCTGCATCGCCGTATGCAGATGTTCGACCTGCGCCTGCAGGCCCTGCAAATTTTCCCCGTGCTGCTGCTGACCTACGTGGTATATGCCGCGGTACATTGGCAATTGCACGGTTATGTCGCCTGGGGATTTTTTATCGGCAGCGTAGTTTCGGCCTTGCTGTGGGCGCCGCTGACCATGCTGCTGCAAGCCTTGCGCCACCACCACCCCTCCGACCCGGATAAGTTATGAGGCACAGCCAGCCATGAAGGGGCGTGTCGAGCTCAAAAACTCCCAGCGCGAAATCTATTACTTCCGGCTGCGCCTGATGCTGAGCCTGGGCTTCGTGCTGGTGATGCTGTTCATATTGCTGGCACGCTTCGTTTATTTGCAAGTGGTGAAGCACAGCCATTATCAAACCCTGGCGGAGAACAACCGCATTTCCGTCGCACCCATCGTGCCCAACCGCGGCCTGATACTCGACCGCAACGGTGTGGTGCTGGCGCACAACTATTCCGGCTACACGCTGGAAATCACGCCAAACAAGGTGGGCGATCTGGAGGCCACGATAGACCAGCTGGCGCAACTGGTGGACATCCAACCCAAGGACCGCAAGCGCTTCAAAAAATTGCAGGCGGAGGGCCACGATTTCG
The DNA here is from genome assembly GCA_903892645.1 of uncultured Nitrosomonadales bacterium. Taxonomy (GTDB): domain Bacteria; phylum Pseudomonadota; class Gammaproteobacteria; order Burkholderiales; family Gallionellaceae; genus CAITJF01. The sequence continues at coordinate 21,261 of CAITJF010000194.1, forward strand.
AGAGCTTGCCGATCCGCAACCGCCTGTCAGATGAAGAAGTGGCGCGCTTCGCCGCACAGAGTTACCGTTTCCGAGGGGTGGAAATCAAGGCGCGCCTGTTCCGCGAATATCCTTACAATGAGCAGACATCGCACCTGATCGGCTACATTGGGCGCATCAACGAGAGCGACATCGAGCAGCTTGAGGAAGATAAATCCGCCGCCAACTACCGCGGTTCCGATTACATCGGCAAGACCGGTATCGAGCAGAGTTACGAGAGCGAGTTGCACGGCACCACCGGCATCGAGCAGGTGGAAGTGGACGCGGGCGGGCGCGGGGTGCGTGTGCTGTCGCGCACCCCGCCCGCATCCGGCAACAACCTGTTACTGACGCTGGATGCCAAGTTGCAGGAAGTTGCCGACAAGGCGTTCGGCAACTACCGTGGCGCGCTGGTGGCGATAGACCCGAACAACGGCGAGGTGCTGGCCTTTATCAGCAGGCCGGGCTACGACCCCAACCTGTTCATTGACGGCATTGATGAAGACAGCTGGAACGAGCTGAACAATTCGCCCGACGTGCCGCTCAACAACCGCGCATTGCGCGGTCAGTATCCGCTCGGCTCCACCATCAAGCCATTCATGGCGCTGGCCGGGCTTTATTACAACAAGCGTTCACCCAGCCACACCATCAGCGATCCTGGCTACTTCACCCTGCCGGGCAACAGCCACCAATACCGCGACTGGAAAAAAGGCGGGCACGGCAGCGTGGATCTGTTCAAGTCCATCGTGGTGTCGTGCGACACTTACTACTACGGATTGGCCACCGAGCTGGGTATAGACAACATGTTCAACTTCCTGTCGCAGTTTGGCTTCGGTAAAAAAACCGGCATAGACCTGGAAGGCGAGACCTCCGGCCTGCTGCCCTCGCAGGAATGGAAGCAGAAGCGTTACCAGCAGAAATGGTATGCCGGCGACACTGTATCGGCGGGCATCGGCCAGGGCTACGATCTGGTCACACCGATGCAACTGGCCTTTGCCACGGCGGTGCTGGCCAATGACGGCGTTGGCTACCGCCCGCATCTGGTACGGCAAGTGCAACACGGCGGCAGCAAGGACACACCCATACCGGAAGTGAATCCGGCGTTCACCATCAACCTCAACCCGGAACATGTTGCGCTGGTGAAGCGTGCCATGGTGGCGGTAATGCAACCCGGTGGCACCGCCGCGCAGGCCGGGGCGGGTGCGCCCTACGCCTTTGCGGGCAAGACCGGCACCGCGCAGGTGGTGGGAATGAAACAAGGCGAAAAATACATTGAAAGCCAGGTAGCGGAACGCCACCGCGATCATGCTTGGTTCATTGCCTTTGCGCCCGCCGACAAACCAAAAATCGCGTTGGCGGTACTGGCGGAAAATGGCGGGCATGGCGGTGCCGTCGCGGCGCCTATCGCGCGCAAGGTACTGGACTACTACCTGCTCGGCAAGGTGCCCAAACCCTTGCCTACCGTGAACGATGTAGAGGTAGAACATGATTAAACAGCCGCTGTGGCCTCGTCTGCGCAAGCGCTTCATCCTTCATCTCGACCCGGTGTTGCTGGCCGCGCTCGGCTTGCTAATGTTGACCGGGCTAATAGTGCTGTACAGCGCCACCGATGGCAACTGGAGCCGTGTGCTGGCGCAGATGGTGAATATTCTGGTGGCATTTATCTGCCTGTGGCTGGTAGCCAACACACCGTTGCATTACCTGATGCGCATCGCCTTGCCGATGTATATCCTCGGCATGGCGCTGCTGGTCGGGGTGGCGCTGTTCGGCGAGGTCAGCCACGGCGCGCGGCGCTGGCTGAATATCGGCGTAGCGACCATCCAGCCTTCCGAGCTGATGAAACTCGCCGTACCGCTGATGATGGCCTGGTATTTCGAAAAGCACGAAGCCACGTTGACGCTAAGCAATTATTTCGTCGCGACGCTGTTGCTGCTGTTGCCAATAGCGTTGATCGCGCGCCAGCCCGACCTCGGCACCGCCGTGCTGATCTCGGCCAGCGGGTTTTACGTGCTGTTCCTGGCTGGGCTGAGCTGGCGCGTGATGGGGGCCATGTTTGTCGCGGCGCTCGGCAGCGCGCCGGTGCTGTGGTCCATGCTGCATGACTACCAACGCCATCGCATCATGATGTTGCTCGACCCCACGCAAGATGCGCTGGGCAAGGGCTACCACACCATCCAGGGCATGATCGCTGTCGGCTCCGGCGGGGTGCTGGGCAAGGGCTATCTACACGGCACACAGACCCATCTCGACTTCCTGCCGGAACGCACCACCGACTTTATCTTTGCGGTGTATTCGGAAGAATTCGGCCTGCTCGGCAACCTCATCCTGCTGGGGCTGTACCTGTTCGTCATCGCACGCGGCTTTGTCATTACCGCCGATGCTTCCACTTACTTTACGCGCCTGATGGCGGGAAGCATTACGCTTACCTTCTTCACTTACGCCTTCGTCAACATGGGCATGGTGAGCGGCATCCTGCCGGTGGTGGGCGTACCGCTGCCGCTGGTCAGCTACGGCGGCACCTCCATGGTCACATTGCTGCTGGGATTTGGTATGCTGATGAGCATTCACACCCACAAAAAACTGGTGCAAACATAAGGGGATCGCAGATGAACAAACAAACAGGTTTACTATTGTTTGCAGCAACCATACTCACCGCCTGCGGCAGCGCACCGTCTCGCCAAGCGGCGACGCAACCGTCTGTCCCGGTGGTCGAGGCGCAAACCACACGGATTGAACCCGCCCTCCAACCTGCCAAACAAGCCATCGCTCAACCCGGGCGCGGCGGCTATCTGGAAGGTGACGGCCCCGGCGCCGATGCACCCGCCAACCTCGATGCCACGCCGGATGCCGTGCCCAAAGCCGAGCCGCTGCACCCCTATGCAAACCGCCAGTATGTCGCCCTGGGCAAAACCTACACCCCACTTGCTGCGCCGGGCAATTTCAAGGAGCGCGGCATCGCTTCCTGGTATGGCAAAAAATTCCACGGCCAGCACACCTCCAGCGGCGAGACATATGACATGTACGGCATGACCGCCGCGCATCCCACCTTGCCGATACCCAGCTATGCGCGGGTTACCAACCTGGGCAACCACAAATCGGTGGTGGTGCGCATCAATGACCGCGGCCCCTTCCTGCACGACCGCATCATTGACCTCTCCTACACCGCCGCGCACAAGCTGGGCATCGTCGGCAACGGCAGCAGCGAAGTGGAAGTGGAAAGCATCGCGATGGATGCCGCTGTTGCCGCACCCATCGCCGCCGAATCCATCAAGAGCGAACCCCTGCCGCCCGAACCCGCAGCTACCGCAGCCAGCGCCAGCACACCCGCCGCTGGCAACACCTATCTGCAACTCGGCGCATTCAAATCGCAACAGGGTGCGGAAAGTTTTCTCGCCAGGATGCGCGCCGAGTTCAGCGGCAGCGGCAAGCAGGTCAACCTGTTTGAGAAGGATGGTTTAACGCGGGTACACCTCGGCCCCTACGTTAGCGCGGATGAGGCCAAAGCAATTGCGGAGAAGTTGCAGGCAAAGTTGGGGTTTAAGCCGATGGTGAATGTGCATTAGCACAACTACTGCGCTTGCCGATACGGCGTTAACAAATAGCTCAAAATCCTCATGTACCAAAATGTACATTCCGGTTTCTCGCCATCTTTTGCCTTATCTCAGCTGCGCTCGCTATGTTGTGCAGAAGTCTTGCGGGGTCGAATTATTTTTTCAACATGCGCTGATAAAACTGTTTCATTAAGTTGTGCATACTGATCATGCTTTTGGTTTTGCATTTGGTCTCAAAAGCCGCATGAACGCGTCTCTGTCAGTATTGTCCTTCTTTGCTTGTTTCCTCCACAGTTTCATCAATGTGTTCCATGCATCTGTCGCTTTAAGGGCATCAAAACATTCGAGCGGAAGATGCCCCTTCAAGTCGTTCAGTGCGTAGCAAAAAATTTGATGACCTCCATGCGGATTGCCGGGGTCAATGTGGTCAACTGCGGGATAGAGTGGGTGACATCCTTTTCCACCTTTAACAGGCGTACCCTCTTTCACGTCGAAGATCATGTCAACTCCAGAAAGAGCACATTTACCTTTCTGTTTGATAAGGATGCTATGAAGTTCTGACTTCTTGACACCCTGCTTACCCTTTGATGCCCACAGATTTTGATTTGCTGTCAATTCCATCTTTACCTCCCTTGCAATTACCCTGCCACCCTCAACACTAACCCCTTCAAATACGCCCCTTCCGGAAAACTGAGCAACACTGGATGATCCGCTGCGGCGTGCAGGTGATGCACGATCTGCGCATCAACCCCGGCATCCAGCGCCGCGCCGGCGATGATTTTCTGGAACAGGTCTTCGCTGATGCCGCCGGAGCAGGAGTAGGTGAACAACAGACCACCCGGCCTGAGTAACTTGAAGCCGAGCAGGTTGATATCCTTGTAGCCGCGCGCGGCTTTTTCGGCGAAGGCGGCGGTGGGGGCAAACTTGGGTGGGTCGAGGATGATGAGGTCGAATTTGCGGTTCTGGTCGCGCAGTTTGCGCAGTGCGGCGAATACGTCGGCGCATTGCCATTCGGCGCGCGATGCATCCAGCCCATTCAATTCCACATTGCGCTGCGCGAGTTGCAGCGCCTCTTCCGATGCGTCTATCGAGAGCACCGATTTCGCGCCGCCGCGCAGGGCATAGAGCGAGAAGCCGCCGGTGTAGCAAAAACAATTCAGCACATCTTTATCGCGCGCCAGCGTTTCGGTCAGCGCGCGGTTATCGCGCTGGTCGAGATAGAAGCCGGTCTTTTGTCCGTGCGCCACATCCACCTTGAAGCGCAGGCCGTGTTCAGTTACTTCGACGTTTTCAGGCAACATGCCGCGCAGTACGCCGTTGCGCAGCTCCAGGCCTTCCAGTGTGCGTGAGTCGGAATCGGAGCGCTCGTAAATGCACGCAGGATTGCATAGCTCCTGCAGGATGTCGGCGCAAGTATCGCGCCAGCGTTCCACTCCCGCACTGCCAATCTGCATCACTAACACGTCGCCGTATTGATCGACGACCAATCCCGGCAGGCCGTCCGATTCGGCGTGGATGAGGCGCATTCCCTCTCCCCCAGCCCCTCTCCCGCAAGCGGGAGAGGGGAGTAGCAAATCGCGGCGCAACGCCAAGGCGCTCGCAATGCGGCTGCGGAAAAATTCTGTGTTGATGGCTTCCTCTTCGCGCCACGACCAGACGCGCGCGGTGATTTGCGAGCTAGCGTACGCTGCCCAAGCGAGAAATTCGCCTTGTGCATTGCGCACGGGAAGCGTGTCGCCGCTTACGGGTGCGCCATCCACGCACTCAACCGCGCCGGAGAAAATCCACGGGTGGCGGCGCAGTAGGGATTTTTCGCGCCCCTCCATGAGAGTGATGCAGGGTTGCGCGGTAGCCACTCCAGTGTGCGGCTGCGGCGCGCCACGCGGCATGTTTTTATGATCGTCAGGCGACTTTCCGCTGCGCTTTGTCCTGTTGCGAAAATCCCTGTTCCCTTGGGATGGACGGCGCGGCGTGGAAGGAGATTTTATCTTTTGGGCGGTCATGGTTTCTTCTTGGCGCGCGGGTGGGTGGCGTCGTAAATTTTGCTGAGGTACTGGAAATCGAGATGGGTATAAACCTGCGTGGTTGAAATGCTGGCGTGGCCGAGCATTTCCTGCACCGCGCGCAAGTCGCCGCTGGATTGCAGCACGTGGGTAGCGAACGAGTGGCGCAGCAGATGCGGATGCACGTTGCTGGTGATGCCTTGCTTGACGCCCCACTCCTTCATGCGCAACTGCACCGCGCGCTGACTGATGCGCTGGCCGCGTTGCCCGACGAACAGCGCAGGCTCATCCGCTTTGGCAAGCTGATTGCGAACTGCCAGCCAGGCTTGCAGTGCGGCGATGGCGTGGCTACCCAGCGGCACGATGCGCGTCTTGCCGCCCTTGCCGGTGACTTCCACTTCGCCATCCCTGATGTAGTTCAGCATAGGAGCAAGGTCAAGACTGACCAACTCGGCCAGGCGCAGTCCGGAGGAATAAAACAGTTCAAATATCGCCTTGTCACGCACCGCCAGCGGGTCACCATCGATGGGCAATTCCACCATGCGCACCGCCTCGTCCGGCGACAGTGCATGCGGCAGGTTGCGCGCCGATTTCGGCGCGCGCAGCCCAACGCAGGGGTTGCCCTTGCATTGGTGGTCGCGCATCAGGTAGCTATAAAAACTGCGCCATGCCGACAGCATGCGCGCCAAAGTTTTGCCGCCGAGTCCCCGCCCGTGCAGTTGTGCTATGAAACGGCGGATGTGGTGGCTTTTCAGCTCGCCCAGCGGGGTCGCGGCGGCAAGCTCAAACAGGCGGCGGATGTCGCGCGCATAATTTTCGGCAGTGAGCGGGGAGTAATGCCGCTCGTTGCGCAGGTGCGCGAGGAAGCCGTGCAGGGTGTCTTGATTGGGCTGCGCGGCGCCTGACATACTTAAAGCAAGGGCTGCAACGCGCTGCTCACGGTTTCCGCGAGGCGTTGCAGGAACAGCGTGCCCATCTCGGGATAGAAACGTTGTGCGTCTTCGCTGGCAAGCACCAGCAGGCCGATGGATTGCTCGCCATTGCGCAGCGGCAGGTAGGCGAATGAACGCAGGTGCGAAGCCGCTTCGCCGAACCATGCAGCCGTATCGTGCACCGCGTGGTGTGCGCATACCGGTTGCGCTTGCTGGTCGGCAAACGCCAGCACTTCGGCGCTGGGTGGCAATCCTTTCCAGACATGCAGCACCACATGCGGCACATCAAAAATTTCGCGCAAATTTCGTGCGACGGTGTCCTGCAGGCTCATCAGATCACGTGCGCCGAACAACGCAAGGGTGAACTGGTGCACCTTGTGCTGCAAGGCGGCGTTTTCCTTGGCGAATTCCAGCAGTTCGTGCAGCTTCTTCTCCAGTTCCTTGTTTTTTTCGCGCAAGGTCAGCATCTGCCGCTCGGAAAGCGAAACGGTACGCCCGCCATAGGGATGCGGGATGGTAACTTCCGACAGCATCTCGGCGTAGGCCTCAAAAAACTGCGGGTTATTCTGCAAATACAGTGCGACGTCTTCGGCTCTCATGTGGGTGCTCTCATGTTGTCGGTTTATAAAGTTATTTTGCCTTCAAATACGGTAACAGCCGGCCCGGTCATCAGCACCGGCGCGCCATCTCCGGCCCATGCAATGTCCAATACGCCGCCTTTGGTAACGACGCGCACACGCTCGTCCAACAGGCCGCGCCGGATGCCTGCCACCACTGCGGCGCATGCCCCGGTGCCGCAGGACAGCGTTTCTCCCGCGCCGCGTTCGTACACGCGCAGCTTGATATGGCTGCGATCCACCACCTGCATGTAACCCGCATTCACCCGTTTGGGAAAGCGCGGGTGATGTTCGATCAGCGCCCCCTGTGTGGCAACCGGCGCATATTCCACATCTGCCACCGCCTGCACCGCATGCGGGTTGCCCATGGACAGCACAGTGATCTGCACTATCTCGCCAGCCACTTCCAGCGGCTGGGTAAGGGTATCGCTGTCGCTATTGAAGGGGATGCGTGCGTTTTCGAAAACCGGCGCACCCATATCCACCATCACACGGCCATCTTCCTCCATGCGCAGAGTAATCATCCCTGCCTTGGTTTCCACCACAATCTCGCGCTTGTGCGTCAACCCTTGGTCATGCACAAAACGCACGAAGCAGCGTGCGCCGTTGCCGCACTGCTCCACCTCGCCGCCATCGGCGTTGAATATGCGATAACAAAAATCCGCACCTGAGTGCTGTGCGGCTTCCACCAGCAAAACCTGGTCGCAGCCGACTCCGAAATGCCGATCGGCCAGCAAGCGCAGTTGCTCCGGTGTGAGCTGGATGCGCTGGCGCACCCCGTCGAGCATGACAAAATCGTTGCCTGCGCCGTGCATTTTGGTAAATTTCAAGAGCATCGTAATTCCTTGTGTCTGAAGCAATCCACGGTGTGGTCGTTCACCATCCCGGTCGCCTGCATATGCGCATAGCAAATGGTCGAGCCGACAAATTTGAAGCCGCGCCGTTTCAGCTCCTTGCTCATCGCATCCGACTCGACCGTGCTCGCGGGTATTTCGGCGAGGCTGCGCCAATGGTTCTGCCTGGGCTTGCCGCCGACAAATTGCCAGGCAAACGCGTCGAAGCTACCATATTTCTCCTGCACTTCAAGAAACTTTTGCGCATTGTTTACGGCGGCTTCTATCTTCAGCCGGTTGCGCACGATGCCTGGATTTTGCAGCAACAGTTCTATTTTACTCGTGTCATAGCGGGCAATGTGTTCGGAATCGAAATTATCGAAGACAGCGCGATAATTTTCCCGCTTGCGCAGGATGGTGATCCAGCTCAAGCCTGCCTGCGCGCCTTCCAGGGTCAGGAACTCAAACAGTGCGCGGTCATCGTGCAGCGGTACGCCCCATTCATCGTCGTGGTAGGCACGGTATAAGGGATCATCGCCCGGCCAGACACAGCGTTGCCTGCTCATTTCGCCTGCCCGCATAATTGGGAGTAATCGCGCCACATGCAGCGGTCCATCACCACCGTAATTCCTGCCGCCTGCGCACGTTGCGCCGCCGCTTCGTGAATCACGCCCTCCTGCAGCCACAGGCGCGGAATGCCAAGCGCAATACAGCTTTCCACGATGGCGAGCACATGTTCCGAAGCGCGGAACACATCCACCATGTCCACCTTGAATGGCAGGTTTTCCAAATCCGGATAGGCTTGCTCACCCAGCACTTCCTGCACCAGCGGGTGCACCTTCGACAGAGCGAATGAGTCGCTGTGTAGCAGCGGGGAACCCATCGGCCTGCCCCTTGCGGGTACGTTACTGGTGGAACTACTAGCCATTCGACCAGGCGAGCCAACAACGCTCGCCAAGTCGCTGGTTATGGCGTAGTCAGCCGAATGCGGGAGTGGCCGCACCGGCACGATGCGGAAGCCGTAGCTCTGCATGGCACGCGCTACGCGGAAGCTGGGGCGTAGCGGGTTGGGCGACAGCCCCACCACCGCGATGGTGTGGATGCTGCGCAGCATTTGGCAAATCTGCTCCGAACTGGGGTTGGTAAAAACCATGGGGTGCACGATAGCATTTTTGCGAGGTGTGCGACACATCGCCCATCTCTGCAAGCTTAATTTCAGGCACGGCGTGCATGTGTGACAGGGATAAAAACGCTATACTTCGCTCCCTGTCAAAGCGCCCGTAGCTCATCTGGATAGAGTATTGGTTTCCGAAGCCAAGGGTAGTGGGTTCGAATCCCGCCGGGCGCACCAATCTGGTATGAATGTGGGCACTTGATTTGATGTGCCCATTTTCATTTGGTGCATGGCGTAAGCAAGCGCAGCGTAGCTTCCCTTGATTATTGCCGTCTCATCCTTCACCAGAATTTCTTCCACCAGCAACTGAATGTAGCCTTTAGCCAAAGCGGAGTCCTTCGCCAACAACTTGTTGCGCAGCGCCTTGCCAAACAGATCAACCTGACTGGGTTTCAAATATTCGATGGCAGTAGGTGGCGGTGTCCTTAACAACGGCCTCCCTGTCCCATAGTTTTTTGCTCATCTCGATTTCAAAATAGCTAGTATCAAAATAGCTTGTAGCGAAGCGGACGTCCACGAAGGCTCACTTTGGCCGATTGTTGCTGGTTACGAACGTCTGCTTTCTTGCTGGATATTTAGCACCCCGACAGTCCGTTCATGGCACGATCCTGCCTCTGGGGGTATGCACCGCAAAGCAGACCTCCGCCGATCCGCCCATTTTCTCGATGTCCGCTTTGCTGAACAATAGCCCAGCGCGTACTTTGTGCCAATAGCGGAACTACAAGAACTAACTCAAGACGGGCTATGCCATCAAATGTGGCCGATAAAAAAGCCACTCAATTGAGTGGCTCCAATCGTTACTGATTTAAATCAGAAGTGGTAATTCAGGCCAAAACGAACAACATCTTCTTTTACATTTTGATGTTCGTAGGCACCAGCGCCAGTGTAATTAGTTGCTGCAACATCCAGCGTTCCATAGTCTGTGTGCCGATAGTCTGCCTTGGCTGAAATATTTTTCGAAAAATAGTGCTCCAACCCCAAGCCCAGTGTCAAGCCGGTTTTATCATCCGACTGCTGATCTAACACAGTGGTCCCCGTCGCGTCATAAAGTTCCGATTTGATATGTGACATCGCAATACCAGCAGTAACAAATGCGAGCGTTGCATCCTGATTAAAAACGTAGCCCATCCTGGCTCTCAAAGAGCTCCCATTAGTAAATTTGGTTTTCATTGGCCAATCAACAGGCGTAGCACCGTTCAATGATCCGTTATGTTTATCATCTGCGTTTTTTGCTTCAACATCCCCTTCAACGCCGATGAGGATTTTATTCTCGAGCATCTTATTAAATCCGGCATTAAGGCCATATAAGGCTACGCTTGCGCTCGGCGATGCACCGATACTTGATCAAGTGGATTTTCAGCTTGATGAAGGTGAGCATGTTGGTCTGATCGGGCGCAACGGCGGTGGCAAATCCAGCATGTTGAAAGTGCTGGCAGAACAGGCCGTGCTGGATGATGGCGTTGTGTGGCGCGCACCTGGTTTGCGCATCTTTTATGTGAGCCAGGAACCGGTACTAAATGCAGAGGCAACTGTGTTCGATGAGGTTGTGCGCGAGTTGGGTGAGCTACGTCAGTTGCTTACCGATTACCACCGTTTGATACGAAAACTAGCCAAACCGGATGCCGATTTCGATGTGCTTCTGGAAACCATGAAGCCGTTGCAAATCCAACTTGAAGCCGGGAACGGCTGGGCGGCGCAGGAGCGTATCGAGACGGCTCTAGATATTCTGGGGCTGGATGCGGATAGCCGCATCAGCGATCTTTCTGGCGGAGTGCACAAGCGCGTGGCACTGGCGCAGGCGTTGGTGGCCGAGCCTGATGTGCTGATCCTGGACGAACCGACCAACCACCTCGATTTCTCTTCCATCGAATGGCTTGAAGGCTTGCTTAAAAACTTTCGTGGTGGTGTATTGCTGGTTACTCATGATCGGCATTTTCTTGATAGCGTCGCCACTCGCATCATCGAACTGGATCGCGGCAATCTTGCTAGCTTTCCCGGTAATTTCTCAGCCTATATCCTCGCCAAAGCGAAGATGGTGAAAGACGTAGCTGTGCTTGACGCAAAGTTCGACAATGGGCTGGCGCAGGAAGAGTTATGGATACGCCAGCGCATCAGGGTGCGGCATGCCAGAAATGAAGGCCGTGCGCGGCAGTTGGAACAATTACGTGGTGAGCGTACCACGCGGCGTGTATCGGTGATCCGCACTGGGGAGAATCATGATACGGACGATCATTCCGGAAAACTGGTGGCGAAACTCACTAACATCAGTAAAAAATTTAGTGCGCAAAAAGTTATTGATAAATTTTCCTGCTGTATTCAGCGTGGCGACAAGATTGGCCTACTCGGGCAAGGTGGTGCTGGCAGAAACGTGCTGCTTAAGATTATTCTCGGTGAGTTGGTGCCTGATAGCGGTGAAGTCAATTTGGGTGCAAATGTCAGCGTGTCGTATTTTGACCAGTTGCGCACGCAATTGGATGAGGAGGCCACGCTGGTCGAGGCTGTTAGCCAAGAGGTGAATTACATTGAGTCCGGTGGAGCAAAAAAGGATATTGTCAGCTATCTTGGCGATTTCCTGTTTTCACCAGAGCGGGCACGTTCACAAGTAAAAAACTTATCCTGTGGTGAACGCAATCGTTTGTTATTGGCGCGCCTATTCAGCCATCCGGCCAGTGTGCTGGTACTAAATGAGCCGACCAACAACCTCGATATTGAAACGTTGGAGTTGCTGGAGGAGTTGCTTTCCAAGTATGACGGCACACTATTTCTAGTCAGCCATGACCGCACCTTTCTCGACAATGTGGTAACACATGTGATCGCCTTCGAAGGCGATGGCAAGCTGGTGGAACATATTGGCGGTTATGAGGATTGGATGCAAGTAAAGCAGCCGATGACTGTGCAGCAGTCTGCAGAAGAATCGCCGCGTAGCAGTATGGCGCCTAAAAAAAATGTAGTGCAAGCCAAACCAACATCGCGTGTAACAGTGTTGAAAACTGATGATGACAGGGAGCACGTCAGGTACCCGGTTCATTGGCGAGCCGCCATTGTTCATAAAAATGTGGAGCGGAACGATATTTTTCATGGCCATACTTGCGACTTGTCTGTTAGTGGTGCGAGTGTCTTTCTCCACCATAATATTTTCAGGCCAGAAGTGGTAATGTTACTTGCGGTTCCACCGCTCCATGCAGGGCAAAAAGAAACCATCATCGAAATTTATTGCCATATGGCTTATACCGTACTCGATTCTGACCAGAGCCTGTTTCGTATAGGGCTGCGTTTCATGAGTTTTAAGGGTAACGGTGAGAATACCCTGACAAAAAACCTGTCCAAAAGGGCTATCCCAAGCTAAGAGGATTTAAAATGTTCCGATAGGAATTTGTAAAACAACAAAATTAAGGGCCGGATATCACGGAGATATTGATGAAGAAGAAAATAAGCATAAACGACATCAGGCTTGGAATGTTTATCAATTCACTCTGTGGAAGCTGGATCAATCACCCTTTCTGGAAAAAAGCTTTTTTACTCGATCAGCAAAAAGACCTAGACGCACTTTTAACCTGTGGCATTGAAGAATTATGGATTGATACTGAATTAGGGCTTGATGTTGAAAGTACCTCTGCGCCAGGCATTGAGCCTGCAGGTTCATGTGATAAAAAACCGAAGCAGGGAAATATTGAGACAGAGCCGCCGGTCAAATTGAGCGATGAGCTCAAGCGAGCGCGGAAAATACACTCGCAAGGCAGGGTGGCTGTCACTGAACTATTCAAAATGGCGTGCAATCAGGAGGCGTTAAGGATAGACAGCGCGCTGATTTTGGTTGATGAGA
>CAITJF010000195.1 GCA_903892645.1 uncultured Nitrosomonadales bacterium
AAACTGACCGCAAACTTTGAGCGCAATCTCGAAGCGCTTGAGTCGTTTCTGGCCGAAGCGGATGCGCTGCAAGCGTATGACCGCTTGCTGGATGAACTGGCCGATACAGTGATTCCCAACCTTGAGCGCTTTCCGGCAATGGGGCGTGCTTTCCTCGAACGCCCTGTGGGTTCTGTCGAAGTAACGAATGCGCTTGCGCGGATACAGACGAAATTGCAAGGCGGCGAATTGCGCGAATATTTGTTCGCGGATTATCTGGTGTTGTATGCGCAGTTCGGCGAGGCCATCTATTTGTTGGCTATCAAACACCACCGCCAACTCTCGTTCGATTTTCAATCGCTCTGGCCGGTCAATTGACGGTAAAATGCCCCTCTTTGCAAAAATAGCCGAATCCGAATGACTATCACCATCGCCTTATCCAAAGGCCGTATCTTTGAGGAAACCCTGCCGTTGCTGGCGGCGGCGGGCATCACGCCGCTGGAAGACCCGGAAACTTCGCGCAAGCTGATCCTGCCGACCAACCGCGCCGATGTGCGGCTCATCATCGTGCGCGCTTCCGACGTGCCGACCTATGTGCAATACGGCGCAGCGGATCTCGGCGTGGCGGGCAAGGACGTGCTTAACGAACATGGCGGCACCGGCCTGTATCAGCCGCTGGATTTGAACATTGCGCGTTGCCGCATGATGGTGGCGGTGCGCGACGATTTCGATTACGACTCCGCCGTGCGCCAAGGCGCGCGCCTGCGCGTGGCGACCAAGTATGTGCAGACCGCGCGCGAGCATTTTGCCGCCAAGGGCGTGCATGTGGACCTCATCAAACTGTATGGCTCAATGGAGCTGGCACCGCTGGTCGGCCTGTCCGACGCGATTGTGGATCTGGTCAGCAGCGGCAACACGCTGAAGGCCAATCACCTCAAGGCCGTGGAAGAAGTCTCCGCGATTTCCTCACGCCTGATAGTGAATCAGGCTTCGCTGAAACTCAAGCGCGCTGCTATTCAGCCGATGCTGGATGCGTTTGCGGGAGCGGTTGGCAAATAAAAACTGAACCGTCATTCCCGCCTGCGCGGGAATGACAAGCTAGATGGGTGGTAAATGAACATCAAACAACTCTCGACCCAACAAGCCGACTTCGATGCGCAACTCAACCGGTTGCTGGCATTCGAGGCGACCGCCGATGAAAAGCTGGAAGCAACCGTCGCCTCCATTCTCGCCGATGTGAAGCAGCGCGGCGATGCGGCCCTGCTCGAATACACCAGGCGTTTCGACCGCCTGAATGTGAGCGATGCCTCTGAACTCGAACTGCCGCAAGCCGAACTGCGCGCCGCGTTCGAGGGCTTGCCCGCCGCGCAACGCGCGGCATTGGAGCAGGCCGCGCAACGCGTTACTGCTTACCATCAGAAGCAATTGCAAAGTTCGTGGAGCTACACCGAGGCGGATGGCACCCTACTCGGCCAGCAGGTCACACCGCTGGATCGCGTTGGCTTGTATGTGCCGGGCGGCAAGGCGGCCTATCCGTCTTCCGTGCTGATGAACGCATTGCCCGCAAAAGTGGCGGGAGTGGGCGAACTCATCATGGTGGTGCCGACACCGGACGGTGTGAAGAATCAACTCGTCTTGGCGGCGGCTTATCTTTCCGGCGTGGATCGCGTGTTCACCGTCGGCGGCGCGCAGGCGGTAGCGGCGCTGGCATACGGCACGGCGACCATTCCGAAAGTGGACAAAATCGTCGGCCCCGGTAATGCCTACGTGGCATCGGCCAAGCGCCGCGTATTCGGCGTGGTCGGCATCGACATGATTGCGGGGCCATCGGAAATTCTGGTGATCTGCGACGGGCAAACCAACCCGGACTGGATTGCGATGGACTTGTTCTCGCAGGCCGAGCACGACGAATTGGCGCAGGCGATTTTGCTGTCACCGGATGCTAAATTTATTGCGGCGGTGGCGCAGAGCGCTGATAAATTGTTGATGCAGATGCCGCGCCGCGACATCATTCAGACCGCGCTGGAAAATCGCGGCGCATTGATCCACGTCGCCGATCTGGATGAAGCGTGTGCTATCAGCAACCGCATCGCGCCCGAGCACCTGGAGTTGTCGGTGGAAAACCCGCAAGCCTTGCTGCCCAGAATCAAACACGCCGGAGCGATATTCATGGGGCGCTACACCTCAGAATCGCTGGGCGATTATTGTGCCGGGCCGAACCATGTGCTGCCCACCTCCGGCACCGCGCGTTTCTCCTCTCCCTTGGGTGTGTACGACTTCCAGAAACGCAGCAGTCTGATCCAGGTTTCCGCGCAAGGCGCGCAAACGCTGGGTGCGATTGCCGCAGAGTTGGCGTTCGGCGAAGGCCTGCAGGCGCATGCGCAGTCTGCCTTGTTCAGGAAAAAGCAGTAAGCCAATTCCCCGGCAGGGGCTCCTTAATATCATCCGGAATTCACTATGGACTGGAAAATACTCGCCGCCGTTTTTGTCTCCGTCTTCATCGCCGAGATGGGCGACAAGACGCAGCTTGCCACCATGCTGTTCGCCTCTGACAAGGAAGTCAGCAAGTGGACAATCTTCCTCGGCGCCTCGTTGGCGCTGGTCGCCGCATCGGGCATCGGCGTGATGGTCGGCAGCACGCTGTCGAACTATGTCAGCGAAAAGCACCTGCACTATTTTGCCGGAGCGGGCTTCGTCATCATCGGTTTGTGGACGCTGTGGAAGGCGTGAGCCGATTGAGGTGGGTGACGGCGGCGACAAGGCATTTCCGCCAATTGCACCAATGCCACAGCCTGATGCCAAGCAGCCGCGCGCTGAATACGAGACGAAGAAGAAGGTGCGGGTGAAGTTGCGCGACGGCAAGGAGCGCACCATTCAGCATATTTCGGTGACGACCTTCTGGGGGCCGGACGGCAAGCCGATTTCGGCCTCGGAATTCCTGACGCTGCTGTTCGGCCAGTTGCCGGAGTTCTTCAGGGACGAGGACGAACTACGTGCCCCCTGGAGTTTGCCGGATACGCGCAAGAAGCTGCTCGAAGGTCTGGCGGAAAAGGGCTTCGGCAAGGATCAGCTAGGCGAGATGCAGAAGATCATCGACGCCGAGAACAGCGATCTGTTCGACGTGCTGGCGCATGTGGCGTTTGCGCTAAAGCCAATCAGCCGCGAGGAGCGGGCAGTCACGGCGCGCGGAGAAATACAAGAACACTTCAGCGACAAGCAGCAAGCCTTCCTCGATTTCGCGCTGGCGCATTATGTGCAGGAAGGCGTGGAGGAACTGGAGCAGGAAAAGCTGACCAAACTGCTGCGGCTGCGCTATCACGACTCCATCTCCGATGCAGTCGCCGATCTGGGCGGCGACATCGCGGAGATACGCAACCTGTTTTCCGGGTTTCAGCGCTACTTGTATCAGGAAGCATCGGCTGCCAACTGAATCTTTCCTGAGGTGCAGTCATGAAGATACACCGCATCGCTTCAACCGGAGCAGCACTCGACTTTGACGCTGCCATCAAGCGCGCTTCGGCGGTTGCTGACGAGTTGATCGGCGAAAACATGCTGCTGTCCTGGTATGACCGCGAACGCGATCTGGAATCGCCTGCGCATGTCAGCGAGTGTCACGAGGGCTGCCCCATCAAGGGGTTTTGGGATTACGCCCTGAACCGGGGCGGGGCGCTGGCGGTGGATTTCGACGATGGCCGTTTTGTGTTCTGTTTTCGTCCATTGGGGGAATTCGTTCCGCCACAGTAACCGGTGCCAGCCCACGAATATTGTTCAGAGAAAAGCTTCGCTTCATATCCAGCGCGGGTGGACTGGAATTGCAGCGAGCCTCTTACAATATGAAATGAGCCTGAGCGGCTGATGCGGGGCATTCGTATTGATGCCCCCCTCGCATTCGGGTATAATTCGCACTCAATCAGAGCGGGATGAACGAACGGTTCGTCCCGCTTCTTTATGTCATCCGTCTTGGGAGTACCCGGTGTCGCAAACAAGCCCTGCCATTCTAGTTTTAGCCGATGGTACGGTGTTTCGCGGCATTGCCATCGGCGCTTCCGGCATGAGTGTCGGCGAGGTGGTGTTCAACACCGCGATGACCGGCTATCAGGAAATTCTCACCGACCCTTCCTACTGCAAGCAGATCGTCACGCTGACCTATCCGCACATCGGCAACGTCGGCGTGAACCCCGAGGACGTGGAATCGCGTCAGGTGTTTGCCAGCGGGCTGGTGATCCGAGATTTGTCGCTGACCGTAAGCAACTTTCGCAGCACGCAATCTCTGCCCGATTATCTCAAGGCCAACAACGTGGTGGCGATTGCCGGGATAGACACGCGCAAGCTGACGCGTATCTTGCGCTCCAAGGGTGCGCAGAATGGTTGCATCGCTACCGGCACGGATGAGGCGGCGGCGCTGGCAGAGGCGCGCAAGTTCGCCGGGCTGGACGGGATGGACTTGGCGCAGGTGGTGAGCTGCGACGAGCAATACGACTGGACGCAGCGCGAATGGGCGCTGGGCCACGGCTACCGCGACGTGGCCGCTACGAAATTTCATGTGGTCGCCTACGACTTCGGCGTGAAGCACAATATCCTGCGCATGCTCGCCGGGCGCGGCTGCAAGATCACCGTGGTGCCCGCCAGGACCACGGCGGAAGAGGCGCTGGCGCTGAAGCCGGATGGCGTGTTCCTGTCCAACGGCCCCGGCGACCCGGAACCGTGCGCTTACGCGATTGCCGCGACGCAGAAATTTTTGCAGGCAGGTGTGCCGCTGTTCGGTATTTGCCTCGGCCACCAGCTGATGGGGCTGGCGCTGGGTGCTACGACGGTGAAGATGAAGTTTGGCCATCGCGGCGCGAACCATCCGGTGCAGGATGTGCTCAGCAAGCGTGTGATGATTACCAGCCAGAACCACGGCTTCGCGGTGGATGCGGCAACGCTGCCGACGAATGCGCGCGTGACGCATATCTCGCTGTTCGACGGCACGCTGCAGGGTTTCGAGCTGACCGATAAGCCCGCGTTCTGCTTCCAGGGGCATCCCGAAGCCAGCCCCGGCCCGCATGATGTGGATGTTTTGTTCGACCGTTTTGTTGCGATGATGGGCAAGTAAATGGCTAAGCGTACTGATATCAAATCAATCCTCATCATCGGCGCCGGCCCCATCATCATCGGACAGGCGTGCGAGTTCGACTATTCCGGCGCGCAGGCGTGCAAGGCGTTGCGCGAGGAAGGCTATCGCGTCATCCTGGTGAACTCGAATCCGGCCACCATCATGACCGATCCGGATATGGCGGATGCGACCTACATCGAGCCGATTACCTGGCGTATTGTGGAGAAGATCATCGCCAAGGAAAGACCGGACGCGATCCTGCCGACCATGGGCGGGCAGACTGCGCTGAACTGCGCGCTGGACTTGGCCAAGCACGGCGTGCTGGAACAATACGGCGTGGAGATGATCGGCGCGTCGCGCGAGGCCATCGACATGGCGGAAGACCGCGAAAAATTCAAGCAGGCAATGACGCGCATCGGCTTGGCCTCGGCGCGCTCGGCGATTGCGCACAGCATGGAGGAGGCGTTGCAGGTGCAGCAGGTGATGGGCTTTCCCACGGTCATCCGCCCGTCCTTCACCATGGGCGGCTCCGGCGGCGGCATCGCCTACAACCGCGAAGAATTCATGGAGATTTGCGAGCGCGGGCTGGAGGCCAGCCCGACCAAAGAATTGCTGATTGAAGAATCCCTGCTCGGCTGGAAAGAGTTCGAGATGGAAGTGGTGCGTGATCACGCCGACAACTGCATCATCATCTGCTCGATTGAGAACCTCGATCCGATGGGCGTGCACACCGGTGATTCGATCACCGTGGCGCCGGCGCAGACGCTCACTGACAAGGAGTACCAGATCATGCGCGACGCGAGCATCGCGGTGCTGCGCGAGATCGGCGTGGATACCGGCGGCTCCAACGTGCAGTTCGCCATCAACCCGGAAGACGGGCGCATGGTGGTGATCGAGATGAACCCGCGCGTGTCGCGCTCATCGGCGCTGGCTTCCAAGGCGACCGGCTTCCCGATTGCCAAGGTCGCGGCCAAACTGGCGGTGGGCTATACGCTGGATGAATTGAAAAACGACATTACCGGCGGCGCGACTCCGGCCTCATTTGAGCCGACCATCGATTACGTGGTGACCAAGATTCCGCGTTTCGCTTTCGAGAAATTTCCGCAGGCCAATGACCGCCTGACCACGCAGATGAAATCGGTGGGCGAGGTTATGGCGATCGGCCGCACCTTCCAGGAATCGTTCCAAAAGGCGCTGCGCGGGCTGGAAGTGGGCGTGAACGGGCTGGACGAAAAAACTACCGACCGCGAAAAGATTGCCGCCGAAATGGGCGCGCCGGGGCCGGATCGTATCTGGTATGTGGGCGATGCCTTCCGCGTGGGCATGAGCGTGGAAGAGGTATTCAGCCACAGCAAGATAGACCCGTGGTTTCTGGTGCAGATCGAAGATATCGTGATGCGCGAACAGGCGCTCAAGGGGCGCACGCTGGAAAGCATCGGTGCGGATGAATTGCGCACGCTGAAGCGCAGCGGATTTGCCGATGCGCGCCTGGCAGCCTTGCTGGATACCGATGCGGTAGCGGTGCGCGCTTATCGCCACGCTCTCGCTGTGCGCCCGGTGTTCAAGCGCGTGGATACTTGTGCCGCCGAGTTTGCCACCAACACCGCTTATATGTATTCCACCTACGAGGAGGAATGCGAGGCTGCGCCTACCAACAAGAAAAAAATCATGGTGCTGGGCGGCGGGCCAAATCGCATCGGGCAGGGTATCGAATTCGATTATTGCTGCGTGCATGCTGCACTGGCGATGCGCGAAGACGGTTACGAGACCATCATGGTCAACTGCAATCCGGAAACCGTGTCCACCGATTACGACACATCCGATCGCCTGTATTTCGAGCCGCTTACGCTGGAAGATGTATTGGAAGTGGTGGCGGTGGAAAAGCCCATCGGCGTGATCGTGCAGTATGGCGGGCAGACACCGCTGAAACTGGCGCATGGCCTGGAACAGAATGGCGTGCCGATCATCGGCACCACGCCGGACATGATTGATTGCGCGGAAGACCGCGCGCGCTTCCAGAAGATGTTGCACCAATTGAACCTGAAGCAACCGCCCAACCGCACGGTGAGCACACCGGAGCAGGCGGTGGAGGCGGCGCAGGAAATCGGCTATCCGCTGGTGATGCGCCCTTCCAACGTGCTGGGCGGGCGGGCGATGGAAATCGTGCATGCGCAGGCCGACCTCGAACGCTACATGCGCGAGGCGGTGGAAAGCGCCAAGATTTTCCCGGAACGCATGCCCATCCTGCTCGACCGTTTCCTGAATGATGCGATTGAAGTGGATGTGGATGCAATTTCCGACGGCAAGGAAGTGTGGATCGGCGGCATCATGGAGCACATCGAGGAGGCTGGGGTGCACTCCGGCGACTCGGCCTGCTCCCTGCCGCCGTACAGTTTGTCTGCTGCCATGCAGGATGAGTTGCGCCGCCAGACCAGGGCGATGGCCAAGGCGTTGAATGTGGTCGGGCTGATGAACGTGCAGTTCGCGATTCAGGGTGAAACCGTGTATGTGTTGGAAGTGAACCCGCGCGCCTCGCGCACCGTGCCCTTCGTGTCCAAGGCGACCGGCATTCCACTGGCGAAAATTGCGGCGCGTTGCATGGTAGGCAAGACGCTGGTGCAGCAGGGTGTTACCGAGGAAGTGATTCCACCCTATTATTCGGTGAAGGAAGCGGTCTTCCCGTTTATCAAATTCCCCGGTGTTGATATCATTCTCGGCCCGGAAATGAAATCCACCGGCGAAGTGATGGGGGTTGGCGAGAATTTCGCCGAAGCCTTCGTCAAATCGCAACTGGCGGCAGGCGTGAAGCTGCCATCCTCCGGCAAGGTATTCATCAGCGTGCGCGAAGCCGATAAATTGGGTGCGGTGGAAGTCGCCAGAAGCCTGTGTGAACTGGGCTTTACCGTATTGGCGACACGTGGCACAGCAAGGGTTATGATGGAAGCAGGCGTTGTGGTGACGGCGGTGAACAAGGTGGCCGAAGGCCGCCCGCATATCGTGGACATGATCAAGAATGGCGAGGTCAGCCTGATCGTCAACACCGTGGACAGCAAGCGCAGTGCGATGCAGGATTCCTATTCCATCCGCAATGCCGCCTTGCAGGGGCGGATTACTTACTACACCACGCTGGCAGGTGCACGCGCCGCCTGCCTGGGTATGCAACACCTGGCGGAATTGCAGGTATACGACGTGCAGGCGCAGCACCGGCGCCTGACCCATTAATCCATTGAGGAAACACGCAGCATGAGCAAGATACCGTTAACTTTGATTGGCGCAGAGTTATTGCGCAACGAACTGCACCACCTGAAAACCGTGGAGCGTCCTTCAGTGATTAACGCTATCTCCGAGGCGCGCGCGCAGGGTGATTTGTCCGAGAATGCGGAATACGACGCAGCCAAGGAGCGCCAAGCCTTTGTCGAGGGACGCATCATTGAACTGGAAAGCAAGCTGGGCAGTGCGCAGGTCGTGGATCCGAGAACCATCAATGCTGATGGACGCTGTGTGTTCGGCTCGACCGTGGTGCTGGAAGACGTCGGGAATGGCGACGTGGTGACTTATCAGATTGTCGGTGATGACGAGGCGAACATCAAACAACGCAAAATTTCCATCAGCTCACCCATCGCGCGTGCGCTCATCGGCAAATACAGCGGGGACATAGCCGAGGTGCTGGCACCAGGCGGGGTGCGCGAATATGAAGTAGTGGATGTTCAATATATTTAAAAATCCAAAATTTTTGGAGGGGTGTTTTTTTGTTAGCCACGGATGAACACGGATAAAGGCTAACCGAAGCACCGTCCCCCCGACCTATCCTTGCTCACCTTTCGCTCAGAGTCGTCGAAAGGGACGTTAGTTATATAAAATGGATAAATATGAGCATTGCACGCATCGGCATTTTGACGATTTCTGACCGCGCCAGTCGCGGTGAGTACGAAGACAAAGGTGGGCCAGCCATACATGCCTGGTTTACGCGTGTTTTGACCAGTCCATGGCAAGCGGTTGCCAGAGTGATTCCTGATGAGCAGCCGCAAATCGAAGCAGTGCTGCGCGAGTTAAGCGATATGGAAGGTTGCAGCCTGATTGTGACTACCGGCGGTACTGGTCCGGCGTTGCGCGATGTCACACCGGAAGCCACCGAAGCGGTGTGTGAGAAAATGATGCCGGGCTTCGGCGAACTGATGCGCACCGCTTCACTGAAATTCGTGCCTACTGCCATCCTGTCGCGGCAGACCGCTGGCATACGCGGTAAGAGCTTGATCGTCAACCTGCCCGGCAAACCTTCCGCGATTGACGACTGCCTGAATGCCGTGTTTCCGGCCATCCCGTATTGCATCGACCTGATCGAAGGCGCGTATCTGGAATCCGATCCGGAACAATGCAAGGCATTCCGTCCGGTACACGCCAAACCAAAGTAAATGCCTGCTGAGTGCAAAATAAGTCATTCTAGAATTGCCTAACTTGTTGCGGGAACAACAGGAGATGCTGAGGGACAATTAAAAAAGAAAAAGGACTCGATCATCCGAGTCCCTTATCTTAAAATCTGTAACTTTTTTTTGGGTTTAGCTCCCGCTAGCCTTACCTAGTTCAAATATATTTAACTAAAAAATCAAGGCGGCGATAAGCATGACGACGAAGGCTACGACGATAGGCACCATTGATAAATACATATCCATATAAGAAACCCCTTAGTTAATTGGTAGTGGAACAACAAATTGTTGAGCCGCTGATACTTTACCCGCAACCCTTTTTAAAATGCAACCCTCTTAATAGCAATGTTATTAACGAGTTAGATGATTTAGCAAATGGTAAAGGCGCAGCTTGCGATGCAGAAACTCGAATGGTTTTGGATCTGACATTCAGTTAAAGAAATAATATTGGCTGCTTAATTACGGAACCCAAATAAAGATGCGCGTAGTTAGCCGGTTTGCAGCGAGGGTGCTAATTTTTGTTTGCCTTTTTGTTATGGGGCAAACGGCGCACGCGGGTGAGAAAATCACCATCGCCGCTGCCGCCGATCTCAAGTTCGCGCTGGACGAAATCGTCGTGCTGTTCAAGAGCACACATCTTGCGGATCAGATAGAGACGATCTATGGTTCATCTGGAAAATTCCACACCCAAATCCAGCAAGGCGCACCCTATGATCTTTATTTTTCCGCCGATATTTTTTACCCGCGCACACTCGAGGCGGAAGGTTTTGCAGCCTCCAAAGTACAGCTTTACGCCGTGGGCCGCATCGTGTTGTGGAGTCCGTCACGCGATGCCAGTGCGTTAACTTTGAGTGACCTCGCCGATCCCGGCATCCAGAAAATAGCCATCGCGAATCCCCAGCACGCACCTTATGGCAAGCGTGCGGAAGAGGCACTCAAAGCGACAGGGATGTGGGAAAAAATACAATCCAAACTCGTATACGGCGAAAACGTCGCGCAGGCCGCACAGTTTGTGCAGAGCGGCAATGCACAAGTCGGCATCATCGCATTGTCGCTGGCGCTCAGCCCGGAATTGGCGAAGCAGGGCGACTATGCGCTGATTTTAGACAAGCTGTACCAGCCACTGGAGCAGGGTTTCATCATCACCAGGCATGCAGTCGACAATTCACTGGCGCGGGAATTTGCTCGCTTCATGGCGGGCAAGGATGTACGTGCAATCATGGCACGCTATGGCTTTGTCCTGCCTGGCGAAGCAAAATAACATAATGGAATCCGCCTTCTCCGCCGCCGATCTGTCCGCCGTCTGGCTTGCTTTCAAGCTGGCCACGGTGGTCACGGTTATTCTGCTGCTGATCGGCACACCCATTGCCTGGTGTCTGGCGCGTAGCCGTTCCTGGTGGAAAGGGCCGGTGAGTGCGGTGGTGGCACTACCCATCGTGCTGCCTCCCACGGTGCTGGGTTTTTACCTGCTGGTGGCGATGGGGCCGAATGGACCGCTCGGCCATCTCACGCAGCTTTTGGGGATAGGCCTGTTGCCTTTTACCTTCGCCGGACTGGTGCTGGCTTCAGTGTTTTATTCCCTGCCGTTTGTGGTACAGCCGCTGCAAAATGCCTTTGAAGCCATCCCCGAACGAGTGCTGGAGACAGCGGCCACCCTGCGCGCATCGGTACTGGATACCTTTTTCAGCGTGGTGCTGCCCTTGGCCAAACCCGGTTTTCTCACCGCCTCGGTGCTGGGTTTCGCGCACACGGTCGGCGAATTCGGCGTGGTATTGATGATAGGCGGCAACATCCCGAACCATACCCGCGTGGTGTCGGTGCAGATTTACGACCACGTCGAGGCGATGGAATACGCACAAGCCCACTGGTTGTCGGCGGGGATGCTGTTGTTCGCCTTTCTGGTATTGCTGCCCTTGTACTCTTTTAGTTCAAAGGGTCGGCGCAAATGATCGAAGTCCGCTTCAAGCTCGCCTACGCCGACTTTGCGCTGGATGTGGATTTACAGTTCCCGGCACGCGGTATTACTGCATTGTTCGGCCCTTCCGGTTCGGGAAAAACCACGCTGTTGCGCTGCATCGCCGGGCTGGAGCGGGCAACCAATGGGCTGCTGCGGGTGCATGATGAGGTGTGGCAGGACGGTGCAAGCTTTCTGCCGACACATCAACGCCCGCTGGGTTATGTGTTTCAGGAAGCCAGCCTGTTTCCGCATCTCTCGGTGCGGCGCAATCTGGAATACGGAATGAGGCGTATTCCGCCCGTTGAACGCAAGGTGCAGCCGGAGCAGGTAGTGGATCTGATGGGGTTAAGCAAGCTGATCGAGCGCGACCCAGCGTATCTTTCCGGCGGTGAGCGGCAACGTGTTGCCATTGGCCGTGCGTTGCTCACCAGTCCGCGCTTGCTGATGATGGACGAACCGCTGTCGGCGCTGGATTTTGCCAGCAGGCAGGAAATTCTGCCCTATCTGGAGCGGCTGCATGGCGAACTGGAGATCCCTGTGATCTATGTCAGTCACGCGCTGGACGAAGTGGCGCGGCTGGCTGACCACGTGGTGATGCTGGAACAGGGTCGCGTCATTGCCAGCGGCGCATCCAACGAAATTCTGACGCGGCTGGATTTGCCTACCGCACATTTGGATAATGCGGGCTCGGTAATCGAAGCTGCCGTGGCAACTCACGACGAAGCCTATCACCTCACCCGGCTGGATTTTTCCGGCGGATGCCTGTGGGTGAGCAAGGTGGAGCACGATGTCGGGAGCGTGGTGCGCGCCCGCGTGCTGGCGCGTGATGTGAGTATCGCCACCGCAGTGCCGCAAGGCTCCAGTATCACCAACATTCTGGCGGCGCGCATCACCGAGATTCAGGAGGAAGGGCAGGATCGCGTAAACCTGCGGCTGGCCATTGGCGGCGAGCATATTCTGCTGTCGCGCATCACCCGCCGTTCACGCGACCAACTTGGTCTGGCTGTGGGAATGGAGATTTTTGCCCAGGTAAAAAGTGTGGCATTGATTGCTTGATAATATTGGCATTAGTTTTGTGTTTGAACAAGGGCGGTGGCGTAATCGGCATAGCCAAAGGGGTTGTCATTTACCAGCAAGCGGCCGGCATTGAGCGCCGCAAGAGCGTGTTTCCGTAGCCCGTTATCCTGGGTTGTTTTCGCCC
>CAITJF010000196.1 GCA_903892645.1 uncultured Nitrosomonadales bacterium
AATACGGGCGGCATGGGGGCGATTTCACCCACCCCAGTGTATGATGACAGTCAGGTAAGCTTGATAGTCGAGCGAGTCTTTGCTCCAGTGGTTAAGGAGTTTTGGTCGCGCGGCATCGAATACCGTGGATTTCTGTATGCCGGTATCATGGTCGACAACGCCGGCGCTTTTAAAGTCTTGGAATTTAACTGTCGGCTCGGCGATCCCGAAACCGAAGTACTGATGATGCGATTGCAAAGCGATCTGTTGCAGGCAACGTATGCCGCAGCATGCGGCGAGCTGGGCTCGGTGGATTTGCGTTGGAGTCGAGAGGCCGCAGCCTGTGTCGTGGCCTGTTCTAAGGGTTACCCAGGGGTAGTGGAGGATGGTAAGATCATTACCGGACTAAACCAGCCTCTGGGACTGGGCGATGATGTCCAGATCTTTCACTCCGGCACCAAGTTCGGCGCTGATGGCAGTGACGAGGTAATTACAGCAGGTGGTCGAGTGTTGGTGGCTAGTGCGCTTGGTTCCACGATGAACGCCGCGCTCGGAAAAGCCTATGACAGGCTGAGCAAGATTTCTTTTGAAGGTATGCACTATCGACGGGATATCGGCGGCGGTTGTTGGTGAAACCGTAAAGTGCCCCTTTTGGCCAATCTTGAACGAACGGAAGATTGCTGCGATGCTCGTTTACAGTAGTAAAGTCCGCTTCTCGCAATTTCCGTTCGTTCAACCTTGTCTCAAAATTGACACTTTACGGACAGTAACTATTTAAGGATATTAGGAGCAAGAGTGAAATGACAGCGATAGTTGGGATTGCCATGGGCAGTCCATCAGATGTTGAGACGATGAAGATTGCACAGGATGTATTGACGGGGTTTGATGTCCCCTCCGAAATTCGTATTCTCTCTGCGCATCGGGCACCGGAGGAAACCAGCGCCTGGGCTAGAGGCGCTGAAAGTCGGGGCTTGAAGGTCTTGATCGCAGCGGCTGGTATGGCCAATCATTTAGCCGGCGCGGTTTCGGCAAACTCTAATCTGCCGGTAATTGGTGTTCCTCTTGCAGGCGGAATTGATTCAGGGATGGATGCACTGCTTTCTACGGTGCAGATGCCAAAAGGGGTTCCGGTTGCAACTGTCGCTGTCGGTCGGGCAGGCGCAATTAACGCGGCGTTACTGGCAGTTCGAATTCTTGCCTTAAGCGATGCTGGCTTGGCCACAAAGCTTAAGGATTACCGGGAAAAGTTAAAAGAAGAGACTCTTGCCGCAGACGCACGCTTGCAGCAGTAACTCGATTCTTTCACTTACTCGAAAAAAAGCTACAGCTTTTTCCATAGATAGACGATTTCCCGGTGATCTCAAATGGCTTGAGATCACGGGACAACGTATGACCATTGCTGGCGAAAAAGCAGCCGAAGAAGGCGTAGACGAAGACTTGCGGGCCGCTTCGAGCGGGGTGCCGCAGTTCGATGTCTTGCATTCGCAACTGTTATTAAGTCTTGGCACTTTGTTGATGATTGCTCTCGCTACATTACTTATTGGTAATGTGTGGCGCGGTGATGGGATCGATTCTGCCCTCGAACAAAATACCTGCCAGACCATTCGAGAATGGCGCAAGCATTACGCAAACAAAGACAATCTTCAAGTCGCGCAGATCGATGTTGATTACTACGACGATCCTAAGAGCTTCAGCGTTGGCGAAGGGGTCGTTTTTTTGC
>CAITJF010000197.1 GCA_903892645.1 uncultured Nitrosomonadales bacterium
CAAGTGAGGTTGTGGCGGGCGCGCTGGCTGCCACATCATCGCTCGCCTCAATCAGTGCAACCAACATGCCCTCTGAAACTTTGTCGCCAAGCTTCACTTTCACTTCTTTCAGCACGCCGGAAAACGGCGACGGCACATCCATGGTGGCCTTGTCGGTTTCCAGCGTAATGAGCGCATCTTCCGCTTGAACCACATCGCCCGCTTTGACCATCACCTGAATGATTTCCACATCCTTGAATTTGCCGATGTCCGGCACCAGTATTTGTTTGGCGCCTGCACTGAGCTTTGTCGAAGTGGTCGCCATGTCACACCGTCACGGGGTTGGATTTGTCGGGGTTAATCTGATAAAGCTTGATCGCCTTGCTGACCACCTTTGCGTCTACCGTACCTTCATCCGCCAAGGCTTTCAGCGCGGCGACTGCAACGTAATGGCGATCCACCTCGAAGAAGCTGCGCAGCTTCTTGCGCGTGTCGGAGCGGCCAAAACCGTCCGTGCCCAGCACCTTGTAGCGCCCCGGAATGTAGGGGCGTATCTGATCCGCATAGCTCTTGATGTAATCGGTCGCGGCGATCACCGGGCCGCTACGCTGAACGAGGCATTGCTCGACATAACTCGCGCGGCGCTTGGCTTCCGGATGCAGCATGTTCCAGCGTTCACAGTCCAGGCCTTCGCGGCGCAGCTCATTGAAGCTGGTCACGCTCCAGATGTCGGCGGTCACGCCGAAATCTTTCCCCAGCAATTCCGCAGCAGCGATGACCTCGCGCAGAATGGTGCCGCTGCCCATCAGTTGCACCTTGGGCGCTTTGTCTTTCGTCTTGCCTTCGCTGAACAGATACATGCCCTTGATAATGCCCGCCTCCGCGCCTTTCGGCATGACCGGGTGCGCATAGTTTTCGTTCATCACCGTGATGTAGTAATACACATCTTCCTGATTCACATACATGCGGCGCATGCCATCCTGAATGATGACCGCAAGCTCGTAAGCAAAGGTCGGGTCGTAGGATACGCAATTTGGAATCAGCGATGCCTGGATATGGCTGTGCCCATCCTGATGCTGCAAGCCTTCGCCGTTCAACGTGGTGCGTCCGGCGGTGCCGCCCAGCAGGAAGCCGCGCGCGCGCATGTCGCCTGCCGCCCAGGCCAGGTCACCGACGCGCTGGAAACCAAACATCGAGTAGTAGATATAAAACGGCACCATCGCCGTGCCGTGGTTGGTGTAGGAAGTGGCGGCGGCAATCCAGTCGGCCATGCCGCCCGCTTCGTTGATGCCTTCCTGCAAAATTTGTCCGGTTTCGGATTCCTTGTAAAACATCAACTGGTCGGCATCCTGCGGCGTGTAAAGCTGGCCAATTTGCGAGAAGATGCCGAGCTGGCGGAACATGCCTTCCATGCCGAAGGTGCGCGATTCATCCGGCACGATGGGCACAATTTGTTTGCCGATATTCTTGTCCTTCACCAAGATGCCGAGCATGCGCACGAACGCCATGGTGGTGGAAATTTCGCGCTCATCCGTGCCTTTCAATAACACCTCGAAGGCATCCAACCCCGGTACTTGCAAGGGCCGGGCAAGCGGCTTGCGCAATGGTACCGTGCCCATCGCGGCCATGCGCTCGTGCAGGTATTTCATTTCCTGGCTGTCTTCCGCCGGGCGGCAGAATGGCAGCTTGCTGAGTTGTTCATCTGTCACCGGAATGTTGAAACGGTCCCGGAAGCTGCGCAGTGATTCCTCGTCCATTTTTTTCTGCTGATGAGTCGGGTTCTGCGCTTCGCCGGAAGCACCCATGCCGTAACCTTTCACCGTCTTGGCGAGGATCACCGTGGGCTGGCCGGTATGCTTCACCGCTGCCGCATAGGCGGCGTACACTTTATACGGGTCGTGGCCGCCACGGTTGAGGAGCCATAATTCCTTATCCGACAAATCGGCAACCAGTTCCAGCAGCTCGGGATATTTGCCGAAAAAATGCTGGCGCACATAAGCGCCATCCCTCGCCTTGTAGGTCTGGTATTCGCCGTCCACCACTTCTTCCATACGCTTCAACAGCAGGCCGCTCTTGTCCTTGGCCAGCAGGCGATCCCACTTGCCGCCCCAGATCACCTTGATCACATTCCAGCCCGCGCCGCGAAACACGCCTTCCAGTTCCTGGATAATCTTGCCATTGCCGCGCACCGGGCCGTCCAGGCGCTGCAGGTTACAGTTGACCACGAAAATCAGGTTGTCGAGTTTCTCGCGCCCGGCCATGGAAATCGCACCCAGCGATTCCGGCTCGTCGGTCTCGCCGTCGCCGAGGAATGCCCACACCTTGCGGCCTTCGGTGTTGGCAAGGCCGCGGTGTTGCAGATAGCGCATGAAGCGCGCCTGGTATATCGCCATCAGCGGACCGAGTCCCATGGATACCGTGGGGAACTGCCAGAAGTCCGGCATCAGCCATGGGTGCGGGTAGGAAGACAGGCCGCCGCCGTCCACTTCCTGGCGAAACTTGTACATCTGCTCCTCGTTGATGCGTCCTTCGAGGAAGGCGCGCGCATACATACCGGGCGAGGAGTGCCCCTGGAAATACACTAGGTCTCCGCCGTGGTTTTCGCTTGCGCCGTGGAAAAAATGGTTGAAGCCCACATCGTACAATTTGGCCGCCGAGGCAAAGGTGGCGATATGCCCACCCAGTTCGGACGATGCGCGGTTGGCGTTCATCACCAGCGCCATCGCATTCCAGCGCATCAGCGCGCAGATGCGGTGCTCCAGTTCATGGCTGCCGCTGGAGCGTTCTTCCTTGTCGAGCGGAATGGTGTTCAGGTAAGGTGTGGTCGCGCAGATCGGCAGATCGGTGCCGGTCAGGCGCGCCTTGCCGATCAACTGGCTGATCAGGTAATGGGCGCGTTCCGGGCCTTCGTGCTCCAGCACGGAATCGAGCGCATCGAGCCACTCCTGAGTTTCCTGCGGGTCGTAATCGGGCAAGTTCGCCATCTCTCTGACTCCCTGTCTGCCGGTTATCGTTCTTCGCTGCCACGCCCACGCGGCGCGGCACAATGTATCGTTTCGCTTTCCGTAACCAGCCACTCCACCTTGCGGTCTGTGGCTTCCTGCGGAATGCGTTCGACGAGCTGCATGGAGTATGCCCCGGCGACCAGCGGCTTGGCGGATATTGTGTGCTCGCCTAGTCGAATGGCTAGTTGTTTCATCAGCAGCTTATCGTAATAGCCCTTGCCATAGCCCAGCCGTGCGCCATCGCGGGTAAATGCCACGCCGGGCAGGAGGACGAATTCTATCTCATTTAACGTATTCAGCCGCTCGCAGCGTTCGACTATCGGTTCGCGTATTCCCCACAATCCCGCCACCAACTGGTTCTCGATGTCATCTACCCAGTAAAGATCAAGTTGATTGGTGTGGTGGTTCACCTTGGGCAAGGCCAGGCGCTTGCCACCCGCCAGCACCCGCGCGACCCAAAACTCGCTGGCAAACTCCGCGCCGAAGTTCATATAGCCCAGCACCGCATTGGCTTGCTGATACTCTGGCAGTTGCAGCAGCCGTTCGGTGATCGCCATACTGTATGCGGCACGTGTATCAGCAGGAAGCTGTTCGCGCTGCGCAAGAATGTTTTTGCGGATTGCTTGTTTCATCAGCGATTCCATTTGCGCAGCTGCGGCAAGATCACCGCGTGATCCCTATCCTAAGAACAGCCGATACGCCGGGTTGTCGCTCTCGTCCCAGTAGCGGTAGCCAAGCTTGTCGAGGAAGGTGCGCAACGCTTTTTTGTCGTGGTGCGGCACTTGCATGCCGACCAGCACACGGCCGTAATCCGCGCCGTGGTTGCGGTAGTGGAACAGGCTGATATTCCAGTTGTGGTTCATGCTGTTGAGGAAGTTCATCAGCGCGCCGGGGCGTTCCGGAAACTCGAAGCGGAACATGATCTCGTCCTGCACACCGGGCGCATGCCCGCCGACCAGATGGCGCACATGCAACTTGGCCATTTCATTGTCGGTTAAATTCATTGTCGGCAACTTGTGTTTTTTCAGTGTCGCAACCAGCTTGTCGGTCTCGGACGGGTCGCGCACCTGCACACCGACGAACACCTGCGCCGCTTTTGGGTCGGCGTAGCGGTAGTTGAATTCGGTGATGTTGCGTTGCCCCAGCAGGGCGCAAAATTTGCGGAAACTGCCCGCCACTTCGGGAATGGTGACCGCCAGAATCGCCTCGCGCTTTTCGCCGATTTCCGCGCGCTCCGCGACAAAGCGCAGGCGGTCGAAATTCATGTTGGCGCCGCTCGGAATGGTCACCAGTGTCTTGCCCCTGAGCTTCTCGCGCGCCGCATACAGCTTGGCTCCGGCGATGGACAGCGCGCCCGCCGGTTCGAGAATCGAGCGCGTGTCTTCGAATACGTCCTTGATCGCGGCGCAAGTGGCATCGGTATCCACCAGGATGACTTCATCCACCAGCTTGCGGCACAGGCGGAAAGTTTCTTCGCCAACCTGCTTGACGGCGACACCGTCGGCGAACAGGCCTACATGGTCGAGCGTAACGCGCCGTTTGGCTTTCAGCGAGCGGTACATGGCATCTGAATCCAGCGGCTGCACGCCGATGATCTTGATGTCCGGGCGCACCTGTTTGACATAGGCGGCCACACCGGAGATCAGCCCACCGCCGCCGATGGCGCAGAAAATCGCGTGGATAGGCTGGTTGTGCTGGCGCAGGATTTCCATGCCGATGGTGCCCTGCCCGGCAATTACGTCGGGGTCGTCGTAAGGATGGACGAAGATGAGTTTGTTTTTTTTCTCCAGTACCAGCGCATGCTGGCAGGCGTCGGAATAGGAGTTGCCGTGCAGCACGACTTTTGCGCCACGGCTTTCCACCGCCTGTATCTTGATCTGCGGCGTGGTGGCAGGCATCACGATGATGGCCGTGCAGCCCAGCTTCTGCGCCGAAAGCGCCACGCCCTGCGCATGGTTGCCCGCCGAGGCGGTGATCACGCCGCGCTTGAGTTGCGCCGGGGTAAGCTGCGCCATCTTGTTGTATGCACCGCGCAGCTTGAAGGAAAACACCGGTTGCATATCTTCGCGTTTCAGCAATACTGTATTACCGATACGCGCCGACAGGTTGGGCGCAGGCTCCAGCGGGCTTTCGATGGCCACGTCATAGACGCGGGCGGTGAGAATGCGTTTTAAATAACTTTGCATGGGGTGCCTCTAAAAATCCAGATTTAATCCCAACTGCTGCGTTGCGGAAAGAATTTCTTGCTTACATATTTGGTATATGCGGCGCTGCGAAATTCTTTCCACGCCTTACATTTGGGCGAACTCTGAATTTTTAGAGGCACCCCACAGTCGAGCTACAAGTCAAATAGCCAGCCACAAGATTAGCAGGATTTGCGCCCAACCCGAAAGGGTTTTGTGCCGGCCAGAGGCAGTTAGTGTTTCTAAAAGCATCAATTCCTGCAATAATCCGCGCACGAAACGACACTTTGGACAGAAGCTTAAAATGGGCATGACACAGGATGATTTGAAGCGGGCGGTTGCACAGGCAGCGATAGCGCATGTTCCGGCTGATTGCATCGTGGGGGTGGGTACCGGCTCCACCGCCAACTTCTTCATTGACGAGCTGGGCAAGATCAAACACAGGATACGCGGCGCGGTGGCCAGTTCCGAAGCCTCGGCGAAGCGCCTGCAGGGGCACGGCATCGAAGTATTCTCGCTGAACGATGCGGGCACATTGCCGGTGTATGTGGATGGCGCGGACGAGGTCACGCGCCATCTGCACATGACCAAGGGCGGCGGCGGTGCGCTAACGCGCGAAAAAATTGTTGCCGCAGCCAGCAGAAAATTCGTCTGCGTATGCGATGCCAGCAAGCTGGTGGATGTGCTCGGCAAGTTTCCGCTGCCGGTGGAAGTAATCCCCATGGCGCGCAGCTATGTGGCGCGCCAGATCGTGGTGCTGGGCGGGCAACCCCAGTTGCGCGAAGGGTTTACCACTGACAATGGCAACCTTATCCTCGACGTGCATGGGCTGAATATATTGAACCCGGTGGAGCTGGAAACCACGCTGAACAATATTGCGGGCGTGGTCACCAACGGGTTGTTTGCGCGCCGCCCGGCCGATGTGCTGCTGCTTGGCACTGCCAGCGGTGTGCAAACCCTCACCGTATAGAGTGTAATGAAATTGTCACGGTGTGCGGATAGCATGTTTAGCTTGCCTTTACCTTAAGGAAATTTCATGGTTGTCACAGAACATACCTCGAAACAGTTTGACGCAGAACTCGAAGCGGTGCGGGCCCGCGTGTTGCAGATGGGCGGATTGGTGGAGAGCCAGATCCAGCTTGCTCTTGAAGCGCTGATCAGTGGCGATGTGGCGCTGATGAACCGCATCATCGGTGATGACCATCGTGTCAATGCGATGGAGGTGGAAATCGACGAGAGCTGCAACCAGATCATTGCGCGCCGTCAGCCCGCAGCAGGCGACCTGCGCATGGTGATGACGGTGATCAAGACCATCACCGATCTCGAACGCATCGGCGATGAAGCGGAAAAAATCGCGCGCATGGCCAAGCTGTTGTCGCAGAAGGAGCGCCTCATCCTGCCGCGTTACAACGAAATCAAGCATGCCGCCGAACTGGCGCTGGACATGCTGCGAAAATCGCTGGATGCCTTTGCCCGCCTCGACCTTACCTGTGCCGCGCAGGTGGTGCGCCAGGATGAGCAGGTGGACGAGGAATTCCGCACCATCATGCGTTACCTCATCACCTTCATGATGGAAGACCCACGCACCATCTCCACTGCACTGGAAATCCTGTTCGTCGCCAAGGCGATCGAGCGCATCGGCGACCACGCCAAGAACATG
>CAITJF010000198.1 GCA_903892645.1 uncultured Nitrosomonadales bacterium
AACAAGCGCAAGAACTAAGGCTTCTAATGCTAAAACATTTGCGGTTAAATCATTCATGGTAAATCTCCTGTGAGTGATAAAAAAGTAAACCCTAACGTAGAGTTAACCAGCCGCCCCGCTGTTGGGCGGTCTGGTTGAACGCCGGGTTATGCCGGTTTTGAGGTGAATATGAGCATAGAACTTTTGAGCGGTGATTGCCTTGACTTGATGGCAACTATTGAAAGCGGAAGCATTGATTGCGCGGTAACTTCGCCGCCATACAACATGAATTTGCGAATACGGAATGGGAAGCACTGCTCTAGGCAAATAGTTAAAGAGATTTCAACGAAGTATGAAAACTTCCCAGACAATTTACCCATGCAGGACTACTACGATTTCAACAAAAAAGTAATCGCTGAACTTCTAAGAACGTGCGGAACGGTGTTTTACAATGTTCAGTTTTTGACTGGAAATAAGTCGGCGCTCTATAGATTGATCGGTGATTACCATGAAAACATGAAGGAATTTATTGTTTGGGACAAGGTAAACGCAGAGCCAGCAATCGGGGGCGGGGTATTGAACTCAAGATGGGAAGCCGTGCTTGTTTTGCAGAGCAAGGAAAAAGCGATAAGCCGTAAATTTGAACATGCAAATTTTGGGCGTGGTGAGTTGCAAAATCTTTTACAGATAAAGCGCGGGAAGAAAATAACGGGGACTCATGGTGCGGTATTTCCGCTTGAATTGGCTGAAATGCTGGTGCGTAGCTTTGCGCCTATAACGGGGACTATTCTTGATCCGTTTATGGGTACAGGAACAACGGGCATAGCCTGCCTGAATACAGGGCGCGGATTTATAGGTATTGAGAAGGATAAATGTTACTTCGACATCGGGGTTAAACGCATCAATGAGCGCATTAAAGAAATTGAGCAAGATGGACTGATTTAATTGAAAATAACCTTTGTGTATGTTATACTATAAAAAGTACGGCGCAGCATAACAGACAAGAGGTGAGTAAGTGCGGAAAAGAATTGCATTTAATAAGGGTGATGTCGTTGGCGTTTTCGTTATTATCGAAGAAGGCTACTCAAGAAAAACACCTAATGGGTCAGTAAAAACTTCTTGGGTGTGCGAGTGCAAAATATGCGGAAACAAAACGGTGGTAGCAACATCGGGTCTATATAGATACAAGTCGTGCGGTTGCCTACAGTATAAGCGCGACAACAAGCCCATAGGTTCAGGAAGGCAGACACCAGCAAATACCAATGTACACGTTAATACTGTCATCTCTATTTACAAGTCAAATGCCAATAAAAGGGAAATTCCTTTTGAATTATCTTATTCTGAATTTGAAATACTAATAACAAGTGCGTGTGTATTTTGCGGATCGGACAGGGAAAATGTCCTGATAAAAAAAGGGTACGACAATTTCTCTTATACTGGAATAGATAGGCTTGACAATGCTATTGGTTACACGTTTGCGAACACAGTTAGTTGCTGCCGCTGGTGTAATAGAGCGAAGAATAGCCATTCATTGGAATATTTTATCAGTCAATGTCGAAAGGTTGCAGAAACCCATAGAAAAAGACCCAAAATACTTTGAGATTGCGCGGAACAGAATCATGGGGCATAACGTATTATGTACGACAGACAAAACCTAACCAAATGCCGCCTATATACGCCGAGTGATTTTAACTTACTGATTTGTATGACCATTAAACGTATATCGCGGCCTAAAAAACTCAGGATGGAACTTAATGCTTAACATTAAGTGCCGGGATTGTACATTGCGCTGGTATGGGTTTTTCGAGCTATCCATTGCCAGATGGTTTTGCAGGAAAGACCTAAAGGCCAAGCGTGGGCAGCTACGCTTGATCGGTGAGTATGGCACGGATGCTAATTTGAAATCTGCTAAAGGCTGCAAGGATGGGGTAAAATGAACGGACGATGCGTTTTTAGGTTGCATAAGCAAAGCGTGTGGTTGTGGCGAGCTTTATTTTACCGTTGCCCGTCCTGCTGGCAGATAAATATTGGCAGGATCGAGATCAGGTATCACGCAACATGAGCGCATTCAAGGAAATTAAATCCATCGCCGTGACATCTTTGGCTAACGGGAATATGCTGGTCGAAGTGGAATGGAAAAAGCCTGAAATGGCTGGAGTGTGTTCACGGATGGCGCTGGCCTCTGCCATATTCAATTTGTTGCAAGACAAGATTAAGGGCGAGAAATGAGCAATCAAGCGGATTACAATAAACCAGCACGACCCAGGTCGAAAAAGTTGCGGGAATCGGCAAAGCATTGCCCATACTGCATGGGATGTACAAAACCAAACCCAAACGGGGATATTCTGTGCCTTGCTCATTCAAATAGGCAGCAGGACGGTAAAGGCATGGGGAAAAAATCTGACGATGACAAAGGGGCTATCTTGTGCCAATCATGCCATGATTACGTTGACGGGCGAGACGGTACTGGAACCCGCATGATGTGGCAGAACGCACATTTTATGGCGCATGAGCGAACGGTGCGGTGGTGGAAGAAAATGGGGTATTTGGAATGAAGATAGTCACGAATAGCATGAGGTCGCTGGCGCGGGATATTGATTATCTGGCCGACCTGCTGCAAAGGCAAAAACTTAATCCCAAAAAATACGGTGACGAAAAACACATGAGGGCGGAAATGGAAGCGAAAAAGGCAATTTTAAAGTCGATGGCTTCGGCAATCCTATCCAAGGGGGTTTCGTTTTGAGCAAAATGCTTCGCATGACTGAGGAAGAGTGCCAGCAGCGCATCAAAAAGCCTGCGGTGCTACCTGAGCCTACCCCGAAGAAAATAACGCTGCAAAAGCCACTTAAACAGGTTCTTATTGTCGAATTACCATACCCTGACCCGAAGTTATCCCCCAATCGTAAAAATGGTACTCATTGGGGCGCGACCAAAAAAGTGAAGGACAAGGCTAGAAACGATGCTTTTCTCATGGCGACGCAAGCGATGGCTGGATTTAAATTTGCTGATGCTACACTGCTTTCCGTATCAATCATGTACATCCAAAAAGACAAGCGGCACCGCGACCTAGATAACCTGCTGGCTGCATCAAAGCCGATGCTGGACGGGATTGCCAAGGCCATTGGG
Organism: uncultured Nitrosomonadales bacterium; assembly: GCA_903892645.1. GTDB lineage: Bacteria > Pseudomonadota > Gammaproteobacteria > Burkholderiales > Gallionellaceae > CAITJF01. Next base: position 3,106 of record CAITJF010000198.1, read on the forward strand.
GTAGACGATAAGATATTTGCGCCAATAACCATTATGCGGCAATACTCTAATTTCAGCGGGATGACCGTGAGAATAGAATGAAACACAGAACCCTATCCGATAACGCTGCAAACCGCCTGATAGCTGAATGCAATGCCCACAACAGCAACGAAAGCAGAGCCTTGGCACGGGCTGGATATGCTGCTAACCGCTGCGGGGTGATGGATTGGCGGAAGGAAAAGCAAACGAAAGAAGCGTTATTGCGAGAGATTGGAGTTGTTTTTACGCAACACAAACAACAGGATGATTGACATTGCCTATTTAATAGGCGTATATTTAGCACATGGCAAGGAAGCTCAGGCCAGAATGCACTGGGCAAGGTGAGGTGGTTCGAGTCCACCGCAAGCAAGGCAGCTACTCACGCCAACGCCAAACCGCTACCCCCAAGGCCAATTAATAGGCTTTGGGGGGACGGCTCAAAATAGTTGTTGACATAGATCAGTTTTTTAAAGAAAATAGCTGTATTGAGTCGTGCAGGCTCATGGAGTTGAAAAACCAGTTGTACCGGTATGCGCGGACGTAAGTCCAGGGTCTCCACCCTCCTGCACGGCGCATTCCAGTATGGCTGGTTTTTTCATTTCAGAGTGTTTCTACACAGACGATCCGTAAAGACCAGAAAAAAACGCATGAGTCTATCGGGTTTTGGTGGTGTAAATCCCAGTGGTAAGGAAGGCTAAAAGCCGTAGTATCCGCAGGGGCATCATTGGCGACGTTCTGTAAATGCGCGATGTGGGGAAAGAAGATTGTAGCCCCAAAGGTGGAGTTACAAAGACGCAGCACGGTGTTACGACAACGTGGAATTGTGCGGTTTTGGATTGGCGACCTTGCAAGACTCTCTACATTGAGGGGAAAGCGCCGATAGTCTGGGCATAATGTGATGACCTAGATTGGCAATACTCAGAAACTGGCTGGCTCCTGGTCTGATAATGTCAAAATACTGCCGAGCGCTAGATTATGTCTATCCCTTGGCGGAGTTTTGGGCAAGCCTAGCCACGACATCACCAAGTCTGATATATTTTTCCTTAGCACTTGTCCCAGTGTTCTGAACCGTCAATGTTTACAGGCATCGGCTTCCCAAACTTGGATGTACCCCAGATAATGGGTAATCCGCACTTCCGGCAATGACTCTGTTTTTTTCCTTTCGCCATATTAACCTAACTTTCAGTAAACACCTTTTGAAAAGTGGACGAACGAAGATTTGCGGCTCACGCATAACGCGAGTGGGCATATATTAGCCCACAATACCTTCCTGCGCTGTTTTAAGGCATGTTTAAGGCGACAAAATAACTCCCGTGGCTGGTTGGGTAAGCGGTACATTTATTTTCCCTCACCGGCTTCGTCTTCTTCGTTCATCGCGCACAACAGGAGGCCAATATCCTGTTTAAGTTGCGCGGCATTGGCTATCATTGGCAGAATGAGCAAAAATTAAACGGGTGATGCGGTTCCGGTTGTGGATTGCAGGTTTTCAAGCAATTGGGTGACAGAATGCGCGGCCTTGATTAAATTTTCGTTACTCATGGCATTCTTTCGATTGCATAGATGTGGCGGGTTTCAAACTCTACTATGTCGCCGCATTCCAGCCCATGATCTTCTGTGCATATCAAGTCATTGCAAACTGAGCCGACCATGATTTCTCCAGCTCGTGCCTGAACCTTCACCCAGAACCGCTCCCCGCCCGCGCTAATCTTAACGGCATGAGCGCCGGGGATTATTTCGGCAAGCTCTGTTTCGCACGGAGATTTAAATGTTTTTGGGTATGCCTTCTGCATTGCTTGCGCATCAATAAATTCAGCAGATACCGCCATGCTCTTGCTGAAGCCGTGGTCTGCTAGTTCGCTTGCTTTGCTATCTCTGGTAATTTTCATTTTATTTCCCTCAATGGTTCCAGTTGCGGCGAGAAAACTTTTTACCGTCAATTATTAGCCTGTCCTGCCCGTCTATTTTTTGCCGGGTAATTGTTCCGTCACGCATCAACACCCCGCAATCATTATCGGAAAATCCGGTGATGTTGAATTGCCAAGCCCGATCCCCTACCTCACGCGATACATGGAAGCCTCGATAGGTTCCAACGTCCCAGTTTCCTATACGGGTAATGTCGGTTATTTCAGCAGTCCACGGTTTCATCGGGTAGCCTTTGCAATGGCGTTAGTGGCAAAATCGTAGACACTGCCTTTTATAGCGTCCGGGTATCCGTCCAGCCTAGTTAAAAGCATCTGACAAGCTGCCAGCAAGCCCGGCGCGGCATCGGCTAACAAACATGCGTCCGATTGCTCTTTTGTGATTCCGTCGAGCAATGGGTTGTTGAATGCAGCGATGCCAATAGTTTCGCTGATTGACAATTCTGTTTTCATAATCCCGCCCTCCCCATTGCCGACAATATCAGTGCAGTTGTATAAAGGCCGCTTACGCCATTTTTTAACGCCCATTGCCTGGCTGCATACCTGCCAGCCGTAGGGTATAGCACAAGGGCGGCATATCTGGCTTTTTCGTATGGTTTCATTGTGTCACCCCGCTAAGTGTTTTTTTGCAAACCGATGAACCTCGCCCCTTGCCGGAGTGGTCAATTACGCAATGGCTGTACGAATACTCAAGCCAGCCGTTTTTTTCAGCTATCCGCGCCACAGTTTCCGGTTTCCATTTACCATTTCGATGCGTTGATTCTAGCGGGTGCGCAGTACTCCAATCAAACCGCTGTTGTATTGTCATTTCCACCCAGCTTTTAGGAGGAATTGTAGCCCTCCCGCATATCGTTGTGATCGTCGAATAGCTCATAATTTATCCCTTACAGTTGGTTAATGTTCAATTCATTTGCCGTGCCGTCGAATACAGCACGGGCTGTACAGTCAAGCGTATGCCATGCCATGTCCATTTTCACGGGCCTCTTGTGCTGTATGGCCGCAGTATTTCCAAAAGGCTATAGCGGTAAATAGGTCATAGGTTAGGTATATCTGAATAAGTTGAGCTTTCATGTTATGCCCCTTAGTGTTAGATTAAGCCAATTATTCCGGTGTTTTCACGTACGCCTTTTAATGCGTCTTTATTCAAGCTGCGCCATGTAGTAAGCGGAAGCCACCGCGCCAATGTCTCAGGGGTGAATACATTAAAGTTTAATTCTTGTCCTGTTTCAGCGTGTACATAAATCGCACTCTTTCCCCACGAAAACGATTTAGTTTTTACGTTAAAGCCCAGTGGCTTTATGGCCGTGCGAATGTCGTTAAGTGTTTTCATTTTATGCCCCTTTCACGGCAGCAATAAAACGCGCCTTATTAAATGATGGGTTATCCTGCGAAAGCGCGGCAGCAATAGCAAGGTAGCAATTCTCCCAAGCTGTAGCAGGTGTGTTATTTTCGGCCAGTGGATACGCTCCGTTGAGAGCTTGGGCCAGTAGTATGTAGTCTTTTCGTGTCATGGTTCTTTACCCCTGTGTTGTGGCTAAAAATCGGTTTAGCCGTCCGGTATGTGTTTATATATGCATCCACAGTGCCACCTCAATCCATACGCCACAAATAAAGCAAACTATTTTCAATAACCCATTAAACAGTGACACACACCGTTAGCACATACTAACTATTAGCACACTAAAAAAGAACGGTTACACAGAGCAAAAAGCCCAAAATTGTCATGATATAGGTCAAGTAATGATGCAAGTGTTTATATAATATAAACTAAATAAGGGTGACCAAAATTGCACGCAATCTGACGCGCATGGTCACATCGAACAGGGGGAAGTTGACATAGCTCAAACAGGGGCGCATAATAATTACAACACGCCACAAACCTTGCTTTCATGCGCAGCACCTCAAAACATACGAGTAACAGCATGGCCTGACCAGTCGCACCCTCTCCCAGCGACCAGGCAAAGCCAAAACCCGCAGAATCATCGGGCAATGCTTTTCAAACACTGACAGCCTAGGCCGCAACTGTCACGTCCAACGATCTACCAGCAACACCCGCTCCGCACTCCCCGGAGCAATAGGGAGGACGTACCATCGGTGGATACCGCCGTAGGGAAGCGATAGCGACCGACACTTGATTCACCCATTGACACAATCCCCCACAAATATCACAATAACCCCATCGCCAACCAACCCAGCAATCAATCATGCCAGCTACACAGCAAGTATCCAAGTACGCACCTTACTCAGCACAAGATAAGCTAAACAATCTCACCGCAGACCAACAGCAGGATATATTCTCGGCAATAGCCAACGGTGACGGATACGAACACATAGCCAAACAAGCCGGGATTGCTAAGCATAGCCTGATAAGTTGGCTGGCGAGTGATGAGCAAGCTACTAATTACGCGCGCGCTAACAAACTCCGTGCGATTAGTCTAGTAGACAGTATGCGCACCACTGCTGAGGATGATTCCAAAGATACGATGGTTCAGGCTGATGGCAGGATTACCAGCAATCCATCAGCCGTGGCACGTAGCAAGCTGCGGTGCGATGTTTATAAGTGGCAAGCCCAGGTTTGCGATAGGGTGCAGTTCGGCGACAAAGCAACCGTCGAGCATGATGTCGCTGGCCCACTTGCTGCATTCCTGCAACAGATACAGGCGCAGGGTTCCACACTACCCATCGGCCAAGGTAGGACGATTGAGCATGACGATTTATAAGCAACACTACGAACGTAATGCATTTATATGATGACCTACAGCACGCATCGTCCCACATCGAGCCACCTACCCCACACCCAGGCAAAGTAAATCGCGTTAAGGCACTGCTCAGCGCGAATT
>CAITJF010000199.1 GCA_903892645.1 uncultured Nitrosomonadales bacterium
GCCTACGACACCCTCGTATCCAAGAACAAGCGCGAAGGACTTTACTGGCTGCCGTGTGCCGCCAAGCCGTAACGAATGTTTCGTGTCATGCCTTGCCTATCCAAGTTTGCCGGAAAACTGTTCAATCTGACACACTGACAAATCATTGTGGCAACAGGCAATGTGCGTGTGCCACGGCGAAAGAGTTGGTGGATATTTTGAGAGAACAGAGGGCAAAAGAGAGTCGAACCGGCTGCCCTGAGGCCCAGACCGTGCCCACCCCTGGCACACGCAGAATGGGCGCGAACCCCGCGTGGTTTGCGGGAAGCAGAAATGGGAACGCCCAACCGAGATGGGTTGGGCGCTAGATTCTGGTGGTGGAGTTACCACCTAACTCTAAAGGCGCTGTGATGATACCGAGGAAACCAGCGCGATTGGGCGCTCGTGAGGGGAAACAATAGCTAGTTAATTTGCATCAAAACTTGAATTGATAAAACCTTATCGGTTACTCAAAAAGTTCAGCGTGTGTGCCAGAGCGAACAAATACGATACGTTCGTCTTTGCCTGAAATATCTATTTTGTAGATCAGCAGAAAATCACCACCGATATGACATTCACGATGCCCAGACCATTCGCCCGTTAAGGAATGGTCCAACCACTCAGCGGGCAAGGGGGCGGCATTATCTATCAGGAGCAACATCGCTTCCTTGAGTTGATTCATGTCGTACCGACCGCTATGCGATAAACGTACCCAATCCTTCTGAAATTCCTTGGTACGAGTAAAGTCGCGTGGCGGGTTAGCTCGTTTTGCGTTTGGCTGCTTTTTCAAGGTCATCAAACAATTCATTAGCTGAGTTAAAGCGAGGGAGCTTGTTGCTTCTCGCCTCTTCCATCGCGGCACGTGTAGTGGCGTTAGGAACCTTTATCTCAAATGGCAAACCGTTATTGACAACGACTTGGCGCAAAAATAAACGGATTGCATCGGAAAGATTCAGTCCGCAATCCGCTAGTACACGGGTTGCGCCTTCCTTAAGGTCAGGCTCAATCCGCGATCTAATCTCAGCAGATTTCATTGAATGTGCGGTCAGTGTGCTCATAGTGCGACCTCTTTGTGTAGCTACAATGACGCTATTGTAGCACTCCTGCGAAATGGTGAGCAATTAACAAGAATTCAATTTTACGTGGTGAATTCACAAACCTGATTGAGTTGCTCTTTCCAGAAGCCGGTTACATCTTCCAGAAACAACTAGAGCCACTTTCGTGGCTCTAGGACTTGTCGCCCAGAATTGACTGGTTCAACTAAAGAAGTGCATCTGCGGTAATTGTAACTGCGACAAGACCAAGCATGTCAAGTTTTATAGAAACGTCGCACCGCTATTCATCTTGCATTTCTTTATGTTTAGAGCGTTCATGTACCGCCACATTTAGCGCAAAAGAATTGAGGAGAAACGTATTATGTTGTCAGAAAGAGAGTTGGCTAATCGCTGGGGTATCAGTCCCAAAACATTACAGCGTTGGCGAATGGAAAAAAGAGGGCCTGCCTATATAAAATTTTCAAAATGTGTTCGCTACCGTATTGAAAATGTGCAGGCATATGAACATGAACAAATGACAAATCCGCAAGCCAGCAAACGAGTTTCTGTAGAACAAGCTTCAATTGCGACAGGTATTGCATCAAATAATAGGCATCAATCCAAATACTTTAACGATGCCGGTTTAATAGGTGCGGACGACGCTTCATCTATGACGAAACTACCGGCCTATTATTTCAGCAACAAAGAAATGCGTAATGCTCTTGGAATTCCGCACTATTACGTTGGCCGAATGGTGCGCTTTAAACTATCTGAGATTCAGCAATGGGAAATTTCTAAGGCAACACGTGCTTTCGGCATTTCAATTGATCAAGATGTAGCGCCCATTCAAAGAGGCCAAGAATCAATTCCAGCACAAAAATATACGCTTCGGGAGGCGATGCATTTATTGGCCACTGGGAAATTAAAACAGACGATCTAGACTGCATCCGATTAATCCGGCATCACAAAATAATTATGAAACTTTATATCCTGAGCGATTTACACCTTGAATTTTCAACGTTCGAGCCGTTTGAAACTGATGCCGATGTGATTGTATTGGCAGGTGACATCGGCAAACGAGCGAGTGGCATATTTTGGGCGCGTAGCGCCTTCCCTGATAAAAAAATCATCTATGTGCCAGGGAACCATGAGTTCTATGGTGCGCAGCGTTTTGAAGTGCTGGCCGAGATGCGCGCGGCGGCACTAGAAAATGACGTGCATCTTCTCGATGATGGTGAGGTCGTGATCGACTCGCCGAATAAGAAGAATAGCGTTCGATTTCTGGGCTGTACCCTGTGGACCGATTTCTTACTGTTCGGAGACGATATGAAAGACCAAAGCATGATGACCGGTCAGCGGGGACTGAACGATTTTCGCCTGATTCACGAAGGAAACGAGCGTTTTAGTCCGGCGCGCTCTGTCGAGTTACACGAGCAGTCACTGGCTTGGATGAAAGAAATCCTTGATATGCCATTTGACGGCAAGACCGTTGTTGTCACGCATCACTTGCCATCTGCACAGTCTGTGGCAGAGCGTTTCAAGGACAGCATGCTCTCAGCCTGCTTCGCGTCCGAATTAAATTATCTGTTTGGAAAAATGGATCTATGGATTCACGGGCACACGCACGACAACATGGACTACAAAGCGAATGGCACCCGTGTAATTTGTAACCCGCGTGGGTATGTAACCTATCGGGGGTCTGAGAATTTCGATTTCAATCCTAAGTTGGTAGTAGAGCTATAACAAGGGATACAACGGGGAGTTGATCGCGGTTGGCTGCGAGGCTTCAAAGTTGCGAGTGTTCATGCCAAGCTCTCCAGATAGGGGCGCATTACGTTGGCCACACGGCAGACCTTGGCATAGCGCCAAATGTCGTCACTGGTCATGCGTTTCTCGTGCCAAGCCTCGCGCAGCGCTTCCATGGCGACATCGAGTCCGATCTTGTTGCGATATTTAAAACAGTCGACAACGGTCTTGGCAACACTGGTGACGCGAACGGTTACGCCATCCACGACGTGTTCCTCTACGCCATCGGTGAGGGCGGCACCTGAGAAGCGGACGATGCGTAGTGGCGGGTAGTCAAGCTTCGGAGCATGAGATTTATTTTCAATGGCCAGCCACACCTCGAAGGGAGCTTGGGTAGTCAGGCCGTGGAAGCGCAATGCCGAGAGTAGGCAAACGACACCCTTTGGCACTCGGCGCGCCACCTCGGCCAGTGACCCATGTGCCGAGACCTCGCGTCCGGGCAATCCGTACAGCCCCCTGCCGACGCGTTCTAGCTGCCCACGGCGGACGGCACGGGTCAGGGAAACACGTGAGATTCCCATCGGTATCAGATCACATGGGCGGATCAGCCCTTGGGATCTCGTCAAATTGATCAGCCTCTCGGCAACGTTGTCCATATCGGGCATATTGTTCCATAACATCGGTAGATGTCAACATCTGCCGATTCATCGGAACGGGTGTGCCACGACACACCCAACCGGCATAACGACTTCAAAACGCAACAATCTCCGCTGCAATCAGGATGGCAGAACTGCATCCGATGCAGGAGATATTCGAA
>CAITJF010000200.1 GCA_903892645.1 uncultured Nitrosomonadales bacterium
AGCAAGTCATTGCCTGTATTTCCAATCATTCTGAATCAAATACTGACGACGATTGCTGATCCAGATGCCAATATGCATGTGCTGGCCAAATATGTAATAAGTGACCCTGTGGTGACCTCGCGCGTATTGTCGATTGTAAATATGAAGGCAAGCGAGCGCCAACGTCCTATCGTCAGCGATATTTCTGTCGCCATATCGCTTCTAGGAATGGGCAGCATCAGAGAGTTGGCATTGATCGGTAGCACCGCCAATTTCGTTAAAAATATTGAGCTTGCTGGAGCGCCTTCGTTGTATTGGCAACATAGCATAGCTGTTGGTGTTTGCGGCCAGGAGCTGGCGCGACACATGTCTTATTCTAATAAAGTTGCAGAATCCGCGATGATCGCCGGGCTACTTCATGATATTGGGAAAATATGGTTTCTCAATTTTTACCCTGAGGCAACACCCATAATTTTCAAACAACAACACTCCGATAAAATTAGTCTCACTGAGGCGGAGATAAATTATTTTGGTGTTGATCATGCCACGGTCGGTTGCTGGTTAGCTGAGCATTGGTCACAACCGGCTGACATTGTCGCTGCAATTCACTACCACCACTCTCCTGATTTTGCGTTAAGTAATAAGCTAGTGCCACTCATTCATGTTGCTGAAATATTAAGTAATGCTCTCGACTTGACAGGCCGCATTGAAAATCGAGTTGCTAGTGCCTCTACCCCTGCTTTTAAAGCACTTGGCTTAATATGGGGTGATATTTCCCGCCCAAAATTCACAGAACTTTTTGGGCGCATGGAAGCGCGCAGTCATTATGCAAGTATGCTTTTTGATTCTGCACTCTGAGAGATTGCGGATTTGGCTTGGGGTGTAAAAACAGGAGAGGCAAAGCCAGAACATCTCTAATTTTACAATTCGCGCGTTCATATAGGCCCCACGGTCACAGTCCTTCATGCAATGAAAACATTTGGCGCCAATGATCGGTTGGAGCAGATCAATCTCAACCTCCAGTGTCTCTTGATGGCACAGACTTGCCAGTGACCCTTCGAATCAACCTTCCATGAAGCTGACGTTCAACTCAGTGACAGTGAACACACCCCCACAAAATCAATGAGCCTCGGGATCATTATCACCCGAGGCCCATCTAGTTGTGTTGTATGACAAGGCTCAACAGCCCCGGCTTACGGTTTTTTAGGCCGCCATAGCGAAGTTTTCATCGTTTGCATTTACATGCTTGCTTCATTTACGTCGATCGCCTGACGTGTCGCCCCGAAACCTATCTGCTCACTGTCGAAACCAGGTCATCCCCATCATCAGCACACTGACCATCTAATGCACTCATGGTGGAGATGGGCGGAATCGAACCGCCGTCCAACAAGCCCTTATTGAGCCGGAGTTTTCGCAAACCGAAGTTTGCTCACAACAATGCCTGTATTTTAGCACAATCGTTGCCTGACAAATCAAATCCCAAACCTTATGCTGAAGGCGTAGCGTCTTTCTCCTGCACGCCAAATACTCGTTTGAACTGCTCATCCCATAACAGGGCTGGATTCACCGCCAACTCAAACAGCGTGACGTGATCTGGTAGTTTGTCATCCAGAATGGCAGCAACGATTTCCGGTGCAAGCGTGGTCAAGTTGACCATCCGACTGATGTAGCTGTTGTCCACACCTTCTCTGATAGCAAGTTCGTTCAAGGTGCTAACCTCGCCTGATTCCAACATTGCCAGCCAACGGTGACCGCGCGCAAGCGCTTGCTGGATTGGGGTCGGCTCATGGGTCTTCCCCGCTTTTCCTGTTTCACCATTTGGTAGCGTGATGACCCTGAGACCACTTTTCCGTCGAATGTTGATCGGAATATTCAGCATGAGCCTGCCATCGCTGCACGAGACAATGTCTGTAGCTCCGTTGATTTTGATTGAGGTCATGCCAGCGTCTCCTCTAGCTCTTTGGTTTTGGTCGGTTGTAACTCCATCACCACCTGTTCAATACCGCAGGGTCGCAAATTCAGCTCGATGTTGGTCGGCGAGACAACCACTTTTTCTACCAGCAATCTAACGATGCGCGTCTGCTCTGCCGGAAATAATTGCTCCCAAATAAGATCAAGTCGCGTCATCGCCACGGTAATCATGGCCTCATCGAGTTTGCCGTTGAGCAAGACGACTTTCGGCACGATGTCATTAATCATCGCTGGCTGGCGCATGATTGCGCGCAACTGGTCGAGCACGGCACCTTCTAGCTGATCGGCTGGCAATCTGGGAATGCCTGATTCGCCTGCTTGTACCTTGGTGTCGCGCATCGGGATGTAGTAACGATATCGGTTTGAGATTTTCTGTTGCGCGAGTGCATCACCGAGCTGGCCGGAACCGGGATAGTCAGTTTTCTGGTTGCTAGGTATCGAAGCGTACTTTCCAATGATGACGACCACTCTCCGGTGTCTGGCAACGCGCCAGCACCAGTGAGATGCTGAATTCACCATTGATCAGCAGCAAGTCAGTGGCCGGATCGCGCCGCACGACGCCACCGATACTGGCGATCTGGCTTTCGGTCTGGTTGACGATTTCCGGATGGAAGCGGCGCAGAAATTTGTTGGTTTCCAGATAGCGGTAATCACGATCGGGCGTGAAGCCCACCATTTGATACGCGCGCACTAGGCTGCCGAAGCGATGGGTGTAGATCGACGTGGAGGGCATGTTCTCGGCTTCGTTGATGACTAGGCCCGACAAGAAGCCCCGGTGCTGGTACAGATTGCGCAGCCGTTCGATCAGCTCCTCGTTGCTGTACCGGTGCGACCGGGCGCGAAGGATGCCTTGCGCGGTGTAGAACAGTTCGGGTTGAACGACGGGGTCGAAGGCACCTTCCTTTTTGATCCACATGTCGGGCGTGTTTTCTACGCGCAGTTTTTTGAGCTTGAACGATCTGCGGTTGTAGATGTTGTTGCCGATGTATTTTTCGTTGGTCAGCACCTCATGCACGGTAGCGCGCGTCCATGGCCTGTCCAGATCGGTGCGCACCGCCATTTCGTTCAAGCGTCGGGCGATCTCCGATTCCACCAAGCCATCGTCGATGAACCAGCGATACATGAGATTGACGTTGCGAATCTCGTCTTCCGGGCCGGGCATGAGGATGACGCGGTCGGTCTGCAAACTCTTGTGCTCGCCCCGCGTCAGTTGTGCCTTGATGGAACCATTCTGATCCAGAAGGACACGACGCAGCCCATAGCCCGCCGGACCGCCTTGCCGAAAACCCAACTCGATCAGTCGGCACTGCCCGGCGAACACCTTGGCGGACAATTCCCGACTGTATTCACCGGCCATGGCGCGTTTTACACCTTTGACGATGGTGGATACCGGCGAGCCGTCATTCTCGAACTGCTCTGCGCAGTAGGCGACCTGGATACCGGCGCTGCGGCAGCGGTACTCGTAGTAGGCACTTTCGTCGGCATCCTGAAACCGTCCCCAGCGGCTGACGTCGTAGACCAGGATGATCGTAAAGTCTGCTGTGCCGCTTTCAACGTCCTTGAGCAACTGTTGCAACGATGCGCGGCCTTCCATGCGCAGACCGCTTTTGCCGGCATCGGTGTAGGTACGGACAATCTCTATGCCGCGCTGAGCCGCATATTCACGAATCTTGTCAGCCTGATTCTCGGTCGAATATTGCTGATGTTCTGTCGACATGCGCACGTATTCAGCGGCGCGAAATAGGGGGGCTCGAGTAACGCCTTCGTCGCTCATTTCTTCTTTTTGCATTGCCGCAACCGTCCTCTGACAAGTGGATTCAATGCTCTCGGAGATCGGGCTTCACATCGCGACAGGTATTTGTGGGCATGCCATGCATAGATGAGGCGTCAGGGATTCATGCGCGAGATACCGAGAGCGCATGGACGCGAATTTATCAGCATGGGCATGTTCTGCCGATCACGTCCTCTCTTTGCAATCATCCGCCAAATCGGCTGAATCCCTTGCCACTACAGCGAGTTCGACAAGCCACGAGTCCATCTTTGCAATTCCATCTACTGAGACGGCTGTCATCCGATAACGACCTGACGGTAAAGAAATAACTTGTTCTGACGCGTTCATCTTTGCAATCAAGGACTCCTGCCGCTTGAGATTGCGCCGATGCTGCTGTTCACGGTTGCGTTCGGCGTAAGTTGGATTGGCCTCGCGATATTGGCTCCAATACTCAGGATGATTCTTGAGCCATTCTTTGTGCGCTCGTGATTGGTTATCGCGATAATCAGGATCGTTATTTCTCCTTTCCTGATGCCATCGTCGGCGTCGTTCACGCTGGCACGGGTTGGCAGAACAGTAGGTTTGATTTTTAACTTGGGGATGTGGCCGAAAACTTTGGCCACAGGCTTTGCATCGCTTTGTCATGACTTGCTCCATAGAAAATTGATATGGAACGTGCGTGACAACGCCGACGGATTTCGAATATCTTCGGCATTGGATGCAGTTCTGCCATCCTGATTGCAGCGGAGATTGTTGCGTTTTGAAGTCTTTATGCCGGTTGGGTGTGTCGTGGCACACCCGTTCCGATGCATCGGCAGATGTTGACATCTACCGATGTTATGGAACAATATGCCCGATATGGATAACGTTGCCGAGAGGCTGATCAATTTAACTCGATCCCAAGGGCTGATCCGCCCGTGTGATCTGATACCGATGGGAATCTCCCGTGTTTCCCTGACCCGTGCCGTCCGCCGTGGGCAGCTCGAACGCGTCGGTAGGGGGCTCTATGGGCTGCCCGGCCGCGAGGTCTCGGCTCATGGGGCACTGGCCGAGGTGGCGCGCCGAGTGCCAAAGGGTGTCGTTTGCCTGCTCTCGGCGCTGCGCTTCCATGGTCTGACCACCCAAGCCCCCTTCGAGGTGTGGCTGGCCATTGAGAATAAATCTCTTGCACCGAAGCTCGACTAGCGACGCGGGGGTTGTTTTTTACTCCTGATCCTTGGGTTTGGTCAAACTGTTTTTCCGCTTTCGCATCGACTCGCCGGTCAGGGTAAGTTGGTGAGCGTTGTGCACCAGACGATCCAGAATTGCATCTGCCAGTGTTGGATCGCCGATAGCATCATGCCAGTGCTCAAGCGGCAACTGACTGGTGATGATTGTTGACCGGTGTCCGTGCCGGTCATCAAAGATTTCCAACAAGTCGCGCCGCGCCGTGTCGGTCAACACTGCCAACCCCCAATCATCCAGCACCAGCACATCCGTCTTGGCGATTTGCGCGAGCAACTTGGTATAGCGTCCATCACCATGCGCAATCGCCAGCTCCTCAAACAGTCTGGGCATGCGCATGTAGAGCGCGGTATGGCCTTGGCGACACGCCTGGTTGGCCAGCACACAAGCCAGAAAGGTCTTGCCCACACCTGTTGGGCCGGTGATCAATACATTCTGGTGTTCTTTCACCCAAGCGCCTGCCAAGAGACGGTTGAACAGGGTTTTGTCCAAACTGCGTGCCGCGCGGTGATCCACGTCCTCGGCAACGGCAGCCTGTTTGAGCTTGGCACGCCGCAAGCGGCTGGCGGTTTGACGGTTACTACCGGCACTCCCCACTCAAATGCGAAGACAAATCGAGAAACTCTATCGGTTTGAGGGATGGTCTGAGTCTCAGGTCTATGCGGCGGCAGTGATAGGACTAGCGAGAAAATTTGGAATTACAACCGAGAATATGTCGGTCTCAAGGTTGATTTCAGATTTTGGTGTGGCAGGACTGGTTCGTTTTTTCGCCGATGGGTCCACGGTGAATAAATCGGATTTGGTTTGGAAGTGCAGTTATGAGCTGGCTCCGGCACTGTGAAACTATGAGTTAGAGAGATTGCCAATGATCAACCTAAATGCGCTTCAGAGAGTGTTGCCGATCTCTGGGCTGGAAGCCCAGTGGGTTGGAATTATTGACGGGTTCTCGGACAAGCCGAGGAAAGACTGGTGGCAAGAGAGCATCCAGTATCTGGAGCCCCCTGCTGCTCAGCATGTTCCCTATGTTGATGCCCAAAGTGCCATGGCGCTGCTGTTCAAGCATCAGGGAATGTCAGCAGACAAGGCCAAGGCTGGTGATGCTTGGCTGGAGTTGAAGGGACGGCAGGACTCGACGCAGTGCGTCGTTTTCTACGACTACTTGGAGATGAACGCGGACGAGTGCATCCCAGTGCCGGCCTTGATTCAGTTCTTACGTGAAAAGAAACTGGTGTCGGACGAAGTTGGCGACTTTCTTGATCGATCGGTTGCGACTGTGGCAGTGGTGCAGATATTTCAGGGGCCAGACAACTGGGATACTCCCTGGTCAATTGCCACGCTACCTGACGAGCCGCCGGCCAAAGCGATGATCGAGTTTGTGCCTGGCCCACCAGGAGACGTCGACGATCAGATCATCCCGAAGTTTGAAGCATGGCGTGAATTCATTCGTCCGATTGCAACAGTTCTCGAAAATGCGCTGGGTGAACCGGTCTACTACTTCAAGGTGCAAGATTGCGACACCGACGACGACAGCGCGCATCGATTTCTCGTGCTGCACTGGCTTTGCACATGTTGGCCGGAATCTACCTACGTGAAGTTCCTTGTCTCAAGCATTGGTGCAAAGGATGTTGAAGATCTCAAGGCGGCACTGATTAACCCGAATAACTACACTCAGCCCTTCAAGATGAACGATGCCTTTATCGGCATTGAACCTAGGGCGTGCCGTTTTGAGTATTTTCCACCGAAAGCACGTAAGAGCGTCGGCATCGTGTTCTCAACTGAGGCTGCGCGAACCTCGGCGGAATCGCTGCTTCTCCAAAAAATCAATTGCGACGCATTGATCATCGCGCCGCCAGACCTTGTCCCAGATGACTGGGTCCACGGACAGCAGGGTGTGAGGTCTAACAGCTTACGCTGCTAAAGCGTACTTTTCGTCGTTTGCGACTATTGGTTTTCCAGCTGATTTACGAGGTGGCGGGTCCTCGGTATGCCCTACACTGCTTTGCAACCCACGTCGAAGCCAGGTCGCCCCCGGTTTCGTTTCATCTGCTACAAAACGCGGCAGATTGTAGCAGTTTCAGAGTGGCATTGATCCAAAAAGTTCCAGCAGAAATTTCCCGGCTATGCGGAATGGCTTGCCGGCGGTTGTATTGCGTGAACCAGATAGCGCCCCATGTGCCGGTCGGCCTTGGCGACGTGGCCGGTAAGCCAGTCGAACAGCAGGAGCTTGGTGCGGAATGAGAGATAAAGCGGGTCGCAGGTGTTGGCCTCAGCTTCTTTCTTGAGCGCCATGAAATTTTCGATAAAGCGTTTGTGCTCTTGCAGGTGGCCGTCGAGGAACGAGTAGCTATAGCGATGCATCAGGTTTTCTTCGGTCTTGAGGGATACTTGCGCATGGTTCGCAAGGTAAGCGAATATTTCGTGGAAGGCGTTGTTGCTTTCTATTTTCTCAGCCAAGGTAAACGTATTGATTTTATCGAAGAGTTGTTTATGTGATTTGTCGATGTTTTCAATGCCGATATGAAATTCAGCCCTCCATTCCAGGGCGTTATCCAGTTCACCAGTGCTGAGATGCTGTCCGGTAGTGAGGTAATCCTCACAGCGGGCCAGATAGATGTGTGCAGGGATATCCTTGGGGGCGATCTTTATGCACTGGTTGAGCAGTTCAATTGAACGTGGAATTTCTTTCAAATGATAATAGGCAATCGCTTCTTCAAATTTGGGTTTGGATGTGATCTTGCCGCTTCTCAAGTCGGCGGGATCATTGTCGAAAACCTCATATACAGACAGGGGCTGTGTTTTGCCCTTTACCCGGATGCGATCAAGAAAACGGATGTGGTATTTCGCCGGGTCGGTAAGGTCATACAGGGTGTTCTGGCTGATCAACAGCGGGACATGATAGGTCTTTGTGGCTTCTTCAATGCGTGAAGTCAGGTTGACGGGATCCCCGATAACGGTGCTGTCCATGCGGTTTGTCCCGCCTACCGTGCCGATCATGACTATGCCCGTGTTCAGCCCGATCCCGATCTGGGTCGGCACATAGCCCGCCCGGTTCCGCCCCGCATTGTAGAGGTTCAATTTCTCAAGCATGGCAATTGCGCCGGATAAAGCGTCGTCTGCGCCATGCGGGAACAGCGCCATGATGGCATCGCCCATATATTTGTCGATGATGCCGCGATGCTTGCTGATGACCGGTTCCATCTGGCTGAGATAGGAGTTGATGAACTCGAAATTTTCGCCGGGGGTCATGGATTCCGATAGTGGGGTGAAATTGCGGATGTCGGAGAACATGATGGTCAGCTTGCGTTCAACCTGATCGCCCAGCTTGACGTCAACGATGCTGTCTTTTTCCAGCAGGGTGAGCAGTTGGCGCGGAATCAGCCGCCCGTAGGCCATTTCGGTTTGCTGCAACAGCGAGAGGGCCTGCTGGTGGGCAAGGATGACCTTCTGCAGAATTACCTGGATGGCATCCTGTGCCGAGCCTTCCGAACCGGCCGGTTCGGGCAATTGGTTTTTGTCATTTGCGTTGCCCATTGGTCACCCTGATTTATTGACCGTTACATAATTCACGCCTGCAACAACGTCATTCCAACCCGCGCAAGACGACGAAGTGGTTGTCTGCGCGGATTATGACACACCCGGCCCAAGGCTAAATGTGGTTTAGCAATGCCAGGGGTGAGTCTATATCTCCATCGGCATGCCAGCTATCCGGGTTGGTTTGCTCATCAATGTAGCCATAGCGGGCGATGATGCCGCGCATTCCGGCGGCTTGTGCCGCTTCCATGTCACGCAGGTCGTCTCCCAGGTAAAGGCAATTTACCGGAGCGATGCCCATAATTTCACTGGCCTTGAGTAGCGGGTCTGGATAGGGCTTGGCGCGTGCGCAGGTGTCGCCGCTGATCAGGCAGGCGGCGCGTTGCGCATAGCCGAGCGCTTGCATCAACGGGACGGTGAAGCGGTGCGGTTTGTTGGTGACAATGCCCCACGGCAGGCTGCGTTGTTCCAGCGTCTCGACCAGTTGCGCCATACCAGCGAACAATGCGGTGTGGACGCAGATGTGGGCATCGTAGTAATTCAGGAAGGATTCGCGCAGGGTGGCGAAACCCGGTGCATCCGGCTCGATGCCGAAACCCAGTTTGAGCAGGCCGCGCGCGCCATGTGAGGCTTGCGGGCGGACGGTTTTCAGCGGCAGCGGCGGCAAGCCGCGCTGACCGCGCACATGGTTCAGCGCGGCGGCCAAGTCCGGCGCGGTGTCTGCGAAGGTGCCGTCCAGGTCGAATAAGACTGCCTTGATTACAGCGCCACCCTCTCCCGCGCTGTCGCGCTTCCCTCTCCCGCGAGCGGGAGAGGGGCTGGGGGAGAGGGCGCTAATCACGATGGCATGCGAACAGGTAATTGACGTCGGTATCTTTGCCCAGCGAATAGGTCTTGTAGAGCGGGTGGTAACTCATGCCGGTGATGTCGTTCACATCCAGCCCGGCGTCGCGGCAATACTGTGCGAGTTCGGAAGGCTTGATGAATTTATCATAATCGTGCGTTCCGCGCGGCAGTAGCTTGAGCAGGTATTCTGCCCCGATCACCGCGAACAGGTAAGACTTGGGGTTGCGGTTAAGGGTGGAGAAGAACACATGGCCGCCCGGCTTGGCCAGTTGCGCACAGGCTTGCACCGTGCTGCCTGGGTCGGGCACATGTTCGAGCAGCTCCATGCAGGTAACCACGTCGTAGTGCCCCGGCTGTTCAGCAGCGAGGTCTTCCACTGCGATGTTGTGGTATTCGACTTGCCGGCCACTTTCCAGCAGGTGCAGCTTGGCAACTTGCAAGGCCTTGTCGCCGAGATCGATGCCGGTGACTTGCGCGCCGAGTGCGGCCATGCTTTCGGCCAGAATGCCGCCGCCGCAGCCGACATCCAGCACGATTTTGCCGGACAGCGGCGCGATGCGGTTGATGTAATCCAGGCGCAGCGGGTTGATTTCATGCAGCGGCTTGAACTCGCTGCTGGGGTCCCACCAGCGGTGGGCAAGCTGGCTGAATTTTTCCAGTTCGAGCGGATCGGCGTTGGTCATGGTGTGTTTGTTTGACAAGTAGGCGCGGAATGTAGCAAATCTCGAGCTTGACTGCCAGCGCATATAGCGGTTTTGGCGCTGGAAGCATTTATGTTTTGTCTCGACCAAGGTGGGCATGATAAAATCACAGGCTGATTTATAAGCATTCATTAGGGTATCGCTATCTATGGAACAATTCGCCAAGGAAACTCTGCCAGTCAGTCTGGAAGAGGAGATGCGCAAGTCGTATCTTGACTACGCCATGAGCGTGATCGTCGGGCGTGCGCTGCCCGATGCGCGCGACGGACTCAAGCCGGTGCATCGCCGTGTGCTGTTCGCCATGCACGAACTTTCCAACGACTGGAACAAGGCCTACAAGAAGTCGGCGCGTATTGTCGGTGACGTGATTGGTAAATACCATCCGCACGGCGACACGGCGGTGTACGACACCATCGTGCGCATGGCGCAGGATTTTTCGCTGCGCTATCCGCTGGTGGACGGGCAGGGTAACTTCGGTTCGGTGGATGGCGATAACGCGGCGGCGATGCGTTATACCGAAATCCGCATGTCGAAGATCGCACATGAACTGCTCGCCGACCTGGACAAGGAAACGGTCAACTTCGGGCCAAACTATGATGGCTCCGAGCACGAGCCGCTGGTGTTGCCGGCGCGTTTCCCCAATCTGCTGGTGAATGGCTCTTCCGGTATCGCGGTGGGCATGGCGACCAATATCCCGCCGCATAACCTGACCGAAGTGGTGGATGCCTGCCTGGCGCTGCTGAAAAACCCCGAGATGGATATCGAGCAATTGATCGAGCTGGTTCCCGCGCCGGATTTCCCCACAGCCGGTTTCATCTACGGTCTGGCCGGGGTGAAAGAAGGCTATCGCACCGGGCGTGGCCGCGTGGTGATGCGCGGCCGCACACACTTTGAGGATATGGATAAATCCGGGAGTCGTCAGTCCATCATCATCGATGAACTGCCTTACCAGGTAAACAAAGCCAACTTGCTGATAAAGATTGGCGAGCTGGTGCGCGACAAGCGCATCGAGGGCATTTCAGAAATTCGCGATGAATCGGACAAGTCCGGGATGCGTGCGGTTATCGAGCTGAAGCGCGGCGAAAATGCCGACGTGATTCTCAACCAGCTCTACAAGGAAACCCAGTTGCAGGACAGCTTCGGCATGAATATGGTGGCCTTGCTCGATGGCCGCCCGCTGTTGCTCAATCTGAAGCAGTTCCTGGACGCCTTCCTGCGCCATCGCCGCGAGGTGGTGACGCGCCGCACCGTGTTCGAGTTGCGCAAGGCGCGTGATCGCGGGCATATTTTGGAAGGCCTGGCGGTTGCGCTGTCTAACGTGGATGAGATTATCGCGCTGATCAAGGCGGCGGCCAATCCGGCCATCGCCAAGCAGGAATTGATGGCGCATTCATGGCGCTCTTCGCTGGTGGAAGACATGCTGAGCCGGGTGAGCGATGCGTCGCGCCCGGAAAACCTGTTGCCTGAATTCGGTCTGGTGGGACAGGGCAAGCAGCGCGCATACAAGCTGTCCGACGTGCAGGCGCAAGCCATCCTGGAGTTGCGTTTACAGCGCCTGACCGGGCTGGAGCAAGACAAGATTGTCGGTGAATATCGCGAAGTGATGGACAAGATTGCCGACCTGCTCGATATTCTGGCCAAGCCGGCGCGCATTACGCAGATCATCAGTGATGAGCTGATTGCGATTAAATCGCAATATGGCGACAAGCGCCGCAGCGAGATCATCACCCACACGCAAGACATGAGCATGGAAGACCTGATCGCGCCGGAAGACGTGGTGGTCACGCTGTCGCACGGCGGCTACATGAAGGCGCAGAAGCTGGATGAATACCGCGCACAGAAGCGCGGCGGGCGCGGCAAGCAGGCGGCCAGCACCAAGGAAGACGATTTCGTCGACAACCTGTTCATCGCCAACACGCATAACTACATCCTGTGCTTCTCCAGCCGCGGACGCGTGTACTGGATCAAGGTATATGACGTGCCGCAGGGTTCGCGCACCAGCCGTGGCAAGCCGATTGTCAACCTGCTGCCGCTGGAAGACGGCGAGAAGATCAACGCCATCCTGCCGGTAACAGAATTCAGCGATGACCAGTTCGTATTTTTCGCCACCGCCAACGGCACGGTGAAAAAGACTGCGCTGTCGGATTTCTCCAACCCGCGCAAGGCGGGCATCATTGCCATCAATCTGGATGAGGGCGATTACCTGATCGGCGTGGCGCTAACCGACGGCAAGCATGACGTGATGCTGTTCTCCAATGGCGGCAAGGCGGTGCGCTTCGACGAAAACGACGTGCGTTCCACGGGACGCGCGTCGCGCGGCGTGCGCGGCATGAAGCTGGCCGCGAAACAGCATGTAATCGCGCTGCTGGTGGCGGAAGATGAGAACCAAGTGGTGCTGACCGCGACCGAAAATGGCTACGGCAAGCGCACATCAATTACCGAGTACACCCGCCATGGGCGCGGCACGCAGGGCATGATCGCGATTCAAACTTCTGCCCGTAACGGCAAGGTGGTGGCGGCAACATTAGTGAATCAGGAAGATGAGATCATGCTGATCGGCACCAACGGCGTGTTGATCCGCACCCGCGTCAAGGAAATCCGCGAGATGGGACGTACTACGCAAGGTGTCACGCTGATTAATCTGGGCAAGGGCGACAAGCTGGCTGGATTGAGCCGCATTGCCGATCCTGATTCAGAAGAAGAATCCGAATAAACAAAATATCAGGGAACAAGCATGACGATTTACAACTTCAGCGCAGGCCCGGCAGTATTGCCGCGCGAAGTATTGCAACAGGCACGGGAAGAATTGCTCGACTGGCACGGTAGCGGCATGTCGGTGATGGAGATGTCACATCGCGGCAAAGAATTCACGGGCATTGCGACGGTGGCAGAAGCCGACTTGCGCGAGTTGATGGGTATCCCATCCAACTACAAAGTGCTGTTCCTGCAAGGCGGTGCGCACCTGCAATTTGCCATGATTCCCCTGAATCTGCTGCGCGGCAAGCCATCGGCGGATTACGTGAACACGGGAGAGTGGTCGAAAAAGGCCATCGGCGAAGCAAAGAAATTCGGTGGCGTGAACGTGGTGGCTACGGGTGCCGACAGGAATTTCAGCTATGTGCCGGCGTTTGAAACTTGGCAATGCAATAAAGACGCCGCTTACCTGCATTACACACCGAATGAAACCATAGGCGGGGTGGAATTCAATTGGGTGCCCCTACTCGACAATATGCCCGGTGCAGTGCCGCTGGTGGCGGACATGTCCTCCAACATCCTGTCGCGCCGAATTGATGTATCGAAATTCGGTTTGATTTACGCCGGGGCGCAAAAGAATATCGGGCCTGCGGGGCTGACCGTCGTCATCGTGCGTGACGACCTGATCGGCCATGTGCTGCCCGGCACGCCCACCATGCTGGACTACAAGATACATGCCGACAATGACTCGATGTACAACACGCCACCGACCTATGGCATCTACATTGCCGGGCTGGTGTTCCAGTGGCTGAAGCGCAACGGCGGCGTTGCGCAGGCGGAACAGACCAACATCGCCAAGGCCAGGCTGTTGTATGACGCGATTGATAGCAGCAGCGGTTTTTACAACTGCCCGGTGGACAAGTCCGACCGCTCGCGCATGAATGTGCCCTTCACGCTGAAGGATGCCGCGTTGGACGAAAGTTTTCTCCAGCAAGCGGATGCGCGCGGATTGTTGCAACTGAAGGGACACCGCTCGGTGGGCGGGATGCGCGCCTCGATTTACAATGCGATGCCGCTGGCTGGTGTGCAGGCGCTGGCCGGTTTTATGAACGAATTTGCCCGGCAGCATGGCTAGCAACATGAGCGATAAATTAAAACAGTATCGTGCGCAGATTGATCGTCTTGACGATGAGTTGCTGAAACTCGTCAATCAGCGTGCCGGGCTGGCTCAGCAGATCGGGCATCTGAAAGATAACGAAGCGGTGCTGCGTCCGGAACGTGAAGCGCAGGTTTTGCAGCGCGTACAGAACAGCAATGCCGGCCCGTTGAGCAAGCAGGCGGTGGCGCAATTGTTCACGGACATCATGTCGCAGTGCCGCGCACTGGAGGCCCCGTTGTCGGTGGCTTATCTCGGGCCGGAAGGCACGTTCAGCGAGGCGGCTGCACTGAAACGTTTTGGCAGCGCGGTTCAAGGCAAGCCGTGCGCAACCATTGATGAGGTATTTGGCGCGGTGGAAGGCGGCGCGGTGAATTTCGGCATGGTGCCGGTGGAAAATTCCACCGAGGGCGCGATCGGACGCACGCTGGATTTGCTGCTGCAAAGCCCGCTCAAGGTTTGCGGCGAAGTAATGCTGGCAATCCACCAATGTCTACTCGCCAAGGGTTGCGCGCTGGGCGATATTCAAACCGTTTATTCGCATCCGCAATCCTTCGGGCAATGCCAAGGCTGGTTGAATGCCAATCTGGCGCATGCGGCGCGTATTCAGGTCGCCAGCAATGCCGAAGCGGCCCGCCTTGCGGCGGAGCAGCCCAATAGCGCGGCGATAGCAGGCAGCCAGGCGGCCGCACATTTCGGTTTGTCGGTATGCGTGGAAAACATTGAGGACGATGCCAAAAATACTACGCGCTTTCTGGTGATCGGCAGCCAGGACGTGGCACCGTCCGGACGCGAC
Organism: uncultured Nitrosomonadales bacterium; assembly: GCA_903892645.1. Lineage (GTDB taxonomy): Bacteria > Pseudomonadota > Gammaproteobacteria > Burkholderiales > Gallionellaceae > CAITJF01. The sequence continues at coordinate 14,670 of CAITJF010000200.1, forward strand.
AAAACCTCGCTGGTGATGTCCGCCGCAAATCGTCCGGGCGCGGTGCATGATTTGCTGGCACCGCTTGCCAAGTATGGTGTCAGCATGACCAAACTGGAATCTCGCCCGGCACGTTCCGGCCTGTGGGAATACGTGTTTTTTCTGGACATCGAGGGGCATCAGTCCGACACAAAAGTGGCCGCTACATTAGCCGAGTTGAAACAGGTCGCCGCATTCGTGAAGGTCCTGGGTTCATACCCGGTCGCCTCGTGATGCTGAGCGGCGCGTCGTCCCGGAACTTTGGCTGAATGAATTACTGTGATCTAGCGCCACCCTATATCCGCTCCATTGCGCCCTATCAGCCCGGCAAACCGATTGCCGAGCTGGAGCGCGAGCTGGGCATCAGCGACATCGTCAAGCTGGCCTCCAACGAGAACCCGCTCGGTTGCAGTCCGAAGGCTATGGCCGCGATGCAGGAGGCAATCAAGACCATCGCCTTGTATCCGGACGGCAACGGCTTTGAGTTGAAGGATGCGCTATCCAGACGCTACGGTGTCGAACACGCACACATTGTGCTGGGTAACGGCTCCAACGACATGCTGGAACTGGCCGCGCGCGCGTTCCTCACCGTGGGCGACAAGGCGGTGTATGCAGCCCATGCCTTTGCGGTGTATCCGCTGGCGACGCAGGCGGTGGGCGCGACGGGCATCAGCGTGCCAGCCATAAATTTTGGACATGATCTGGAAGCGATGTTGAAGGCTGCCGTGGAGCAACAGGCCAAGCTGGTGTTCATCGCCAATCCGAACAACCCGACCGGCACCTTCCTGAGTGCTCCGAAACTGCTGGATTTTATGCGCGCGCTGCCGCCGCAGATTCTGGTGGTGCTGGATGAGGCGTACAACGAATACTTGCCAGTGGAATGCCGTTATGACAGCGTGAACTGGCTGAAGGATTTTCCTAACCTGATCATCTCGCGCACCTTCTCCAAGGCCTATGGCTTGGCCGGGTTGCGCGTAGGCTACGCTTTTGCACATGCGCAGGTGGCGGACATGATGAACCGCGTGCGCCAGCCGTTCAACGTCAACAGCGTGGCGCAGGCCGCCGCCGTGGCGGCATTGCAGGACGAGGCCTTCGTCAGGCAGACTCATGAACTGAACCGGCGCGGCATGGAGCAGATTACGCAGGGGCTGGGCAAATTGGGACTGGAGTTCATCCCGTCGTATGGAAATTTCATCAGTTTCAGGATTGGCAATGGCATGAAGACGTATCGCCGACTGCTGGAACTCGGCGTGATCGTGCGGCCTATCGCCAGTTACGATATGCCGAATTATTTGCGTGTGAGCATCGGGTTGGAATCAGAAAACGAAAAATTTTTGTCTGCGCTGGCGCAGGTACTGGGGGAAGCAGCATGATTATCGTAATGGGAAATGAGGTCACTGACGAGCAAATTGGCGCAGTGGTAAAGCGGCTTGAAACATCGGGCTTAAAAGCCAACATCTCGCGCGGCATCGAGCGCACTGTGATCGGTGCCATTGGTGACGAGCGCCCCCTGACCGAGGAAATGTTCACCTCGCTGCCCGGTGTGGAATCGGCGATGCACATCGCCAAGCAATACAAAATCGTCTCGCGCGAATCGCACAAGGAAAACACCGTCATCGACATCGGCGGCATCCCGCTCGGCGGCAACCAAATCCAGATTATTGCCGGGCCGTGTTCGGTGGAGACGCAAGAACAGATGGACTTGTCCGCCCGGTTTGTGCATGAGGCAGGTTGCCGCCTGATGCGCGGCGGCGCGTTCAAGCCGCGCACCAGCCCTTACGCTTTCCAGGGCAAAGGCGTGGAAGGGTTAGACATGTTCCGCAAGGCGGCCAGCCCATACAAGTTGCCCATCGTGACCGAGTTGATGGACGTGCGTCAGATTGATGCATTTATGGAATACGATGTGGATGTGATCCAGATCGGCACGCGCAACATGCAGAACTTCGACTTGCTCAAGGAAGTGGGGCGCATCAACAAGCCGGTGATTCTTAAACGCGGCATGTCGGCCACGATTGCCGAGTGGCTGATGTCGGCGGAATACATCGCGGCGGGCGGCAACCACAACATCATCTTTTGCGAGCGCGGCATCCGCACTTTTGAAACCTATTACCGCAACGTGCTGGACGTTACCGCTATTCCGGTGCTGAAGAAGGAAACCCACCTGCCGGTGATTGTTGATCCTTCGCATGCGGGCGGTAAGGCGTGGATGGTGCCGGCATTGTCGCAGGCGGCGATTGCCGCAGGTGCGGACGGACTGCTGGTCGAGATGCACCCCAATCCCTGCGAAGCATGGTGCGATGCTGATCAGGCATTGACCCCGCAAGAGTTGAAGAAGCTGATGGGCACGCTGGGCGCGATTGCCGGAGCGGTCGGGCGCACGCTGTAACTGATAATCACGCCCTTCGCCCACTTGTGGGAGAGGGGCTGGGGGAGAGGGCTTTGATGGCCGAGCCAAAATTCAAGAAAATCGTCATTTTCGGCGTCGGCCTGATCGGCGGCTCATTTGCGCTGGCGCTACGCAAGGCGAATGCAACCGGCGAGGTGGTTGGCTTCGGCCGCAGCGCACAGACGCTGGCACAGGCGCAGCAACTTGGTAACATTGATCGGATCGGTTCAGATCTTGCGGCAGAGTTGCGCAACGCCGATCTAGTGTTGCTCGCCACGCCGGTGGCGCAGATGGCGGAGATTTTTGCGCGCATCGCACCGCATCTCGGCAAGCATACGCTTATTACTGATGGCGGCAGCACCAAGTGCGATGTAGTGGAGGCGGCTCGTCGCCATCTGGGTACGAAAATCGCGCAGTTTATTCCCGCACATCCTATCGCGGGTGCCGAATTGAGTGGCCCGGCGGCGGCACAGGCCGACCTGTATCAAGGCAAGAAAGTAGTGCTGACTCCGTTGCCGGAAAACAGCGCAGCATCGGTGGCACGTGTGCGCAAAGCATGGGAACTGTGCGGCGCGACTGTGAGCGAGTTGACGCCGCAGCAACACGATGAGGTATTTGCGGCAGTTAGCCACTTACCGCACCTGCTTTCGTTCGCGCTGGTGCACGATCTGGCGCAACGCGACAACCGGGATTTATTGTTGTCCTTTGCTGCCAGCGGCTTCCGCGACTTCACCCGCATCGCCGCCAGCAGTCCGGAAATGTGGCGCGACATCAGCCTTGCCAACCGCGATGCTTTGATGCGCGAGGTGAAGCAATACGCGGACGAACTCTATGTCGTGTATCAGGCGCTGGAGAATAATGATGCCGCCAAGCTGGAGGAGATATTTCGTTTGGCAAGTCAGGTTCGTGGCAACTGGAAGCAAGAATAATTTACCTACTCTCGCAGCATGACTCAACACGAATTTCTTGATTTTCCCCCCTTATTGTCCGCAAAGGGTTCAGTGCGCCTTCCCGGCTCGAAGAGCATTTCCAACCGTGTGCTGCTGCTGGCTGCGCTATCCGAAGGGGTGACCGAGGTACAAGACCTGCTGCACTCCGACGACACCGAGCGCATGCTGGACGGCTTGCGCACCCTAGGCGTGCAGGTCGAATCGTTGGGCGACAACGCTTATCGCGTGGCCGGTTGCGGTGGGAATTTTCCAAACAAGGAAGCTAAGCTGTTCCTCGGCAATGCGGGCACGGCTTTTCGTCCGCTGACGGCTGTGCTGGCCTTGGCGGGTGGGCATTATGAGCTGTCCGGTGTACCGCGCATGCATGAGCGTCCCATCGGCGATCTGGTGGATGCGTTGCGCCAGTTGGGGGCGGACATCCGCTATCTGGGTAATGAAGGTTTTCCGCCGTTGCAGATTTTACCTGCCAATCTGGCGGGCGATACGGTGCAGGTGCGCGGTGATGTGTCCAGCCAGTTTCTCACTGGGCTGCTGATGGCGTTGCCGCTGACTGGGCGGACGGTGACGGTCAAGGTAGTGGGCGAATTGATTTCCAAGCCCTACATCGAGATCACGCTGGCGATGATGGCGCGCTTCGGTGTGAATGTGCAACGTGACGGCTGGCGCAGTTTTACCGTGGAGGCGGATAGCCGCTACATCGCCCCAGAGGGAGTGATATTTGTTGAGGGTGATGCTTCGTCCGCCTCATATTTTCTGGCTGCCGGTGCGATAGGTGGCGGGCCGGTGCGCGTGGAAGGCATCGGCAAAAATAGCGTTCAGGGTGATGTGCGTTTTGCCGAAGCGCTGGAGATGATGGGGGTGGACATCAGGATGAACGGCGATTTTATCGAAGCGGAGTTGACTTCAGGAAAATTGAAAGCCATCGATCTCGATTGCAACCACATCCCTGATGCCGCTATGACCCTGGCAGTGGCCGCATTATTTGCCGATGGCACGACCACATTGCGCAACATCGCCAGTTGGCGTGTCAAGGAAACCGACCGCATCGCGGCAATGGCGACCGAGTTGCGCAAGCTTGGTGCGACGGTGAAGGAGGGCGCGGATTACATCCGCATCACACCCCCTGCACAAATCAAATACGCGGCGATTGATACCTACGATGATCATCGCATGGCGATGTGCTTCTCGCTCGCCGCATTTGGCGGCGCGGGCGTGCGTATCAACGATCCCAAGTGTGTGGCGAAGACTTTCCCGGAATATTTCGCGGAATTTGCCAAAGTGACGCAGGCCGTTCCGGTGATTGCCATAGACGGGCCGTCGGCATCGGGCAAGGGCACGGTGGCGCAACGGGTGGCGCAACAGCTGGGCTACCATTTTCTCGATAGCGGCGCGATGTACCGTTTGTTGGGCCTGGCAGCGCAGCGGCGCGGCATCGCTCTGGATGAGGAAACGCGTTTGGCGAAGTTGGCCGGGCAGATCGACATTCGCTTCGAGGGCAATGACATCTGGCTGGATGGCGCGAAGGTGAACAACGAATTGCGCACTGAGGAAGCAGGGTCGGCAGCCTCGAAGATTGCGGCCTTGCCCAAGGTGCGAGCGGCATTGCTGGACAGGCAGCGTGCCTTCCGCCGTGCGCCGGGGCTGGTGGCGGATGGGCGGGATATGGCGTCGGTGGTGTTCCCGGACGCAGCGCTGAAAGTGTTCCTGACCGCCAGTGCCGAGGCGCGTGCGGAGCGGAGATATAAACAGTTGATAGAAAAAGGAATGAGTGCTAATATCGCCGCCCTTTTGCAGGATATTCGTGTCCGCGATGAGCGGGACAGCCAGCGTAGCGTGGCTCCCCTGCAACAGGCACCGGGAGCAGGTTTGCTCGACACCACTGATCTGACCATCGAGCAGGCGGTGCAGGAAGTGCTGGCACGCTACCGTGTGTAATTAAGCCCCGCAACGAGCCCATCGTTCGGGATTGTTAACCAACCCCCGCCAGAAGCGGGTTTGCTTTGGAAATCCATAAATGACTGCTAATGCTGCTGTAACCGATCCGGAAAGTTTTGCCTCCCTGTTTGAAGAAAGCCTGTCGCGCAAGGAAATGCGTGCGGGTGAATTGATCACCGCACAAGTCGTGCGTATTGATCACAACGTGGTAGTGGTGAATGCCGGCCTGAAATCAGAAAGTTTTATTCCGGTCGAGGAATTTTTCAATGCCGCCGGTGAGATCGAGGTTAAACCGGGTGATTTCGTCACCGTAGCGATCGAATCGCTGGAAAATGGCTATGGCGAGACCAAGCTGTCGCGCGAGAAAGCCAAGCGTTTGGCCGCGTGGCATGAGCTGGAAGTGGCAATGGAAGAAGGCACTATCGTTGAGGGCTATGTCAGCGGCAAGGTCAAGGGCGGCCTGACCGCCATGGTGAATGGCATACGCGCGTTCCTGCCCGGTTCGCTGGTGGATATCCGCCCGGTCAAGGACACCACGCCTTACGAAAACAAGACCATGGAATTGAAGATCATCAAGCTGGACCGCAAGCGCAACAACGTGGTGGTTTCGCGCCGCGCAGTGCTGGAAGCCAGCGTGGGAGCCGATCGCCAGGCCATGATGGAAAACCTGAAAGAAGGCGCAATCGTCAAGGGTATCGTGAAGAACATCACCGACTACGGCGCGTTCGTGGACTTGGGCGGCATTGACGGACTGTTGCACATCACCGATCTGGCATGGCGCCGCGTCAAGCATCCTTCCGAAGTGCTGGCGGTGGGCGATGAAGTCGAAGCCAAGATACTCAAGTTCGACCAGGAGAAAAACCGTGTTTCCCTCGGCATCAAGCAGATGGGCGATGACCCATGGAATGGCTTGGCGCGCCGCTACCCGCAAGGCACCCGCCTGTTCGGCAAGATAACCAACCTGACCGACTACGGTGCGTTTGCGGAAATCGAGCAGGGCATCGAAGGGTTGGTGCATGTGTCCGAAATGGATTGGACCAACAAGAATGTGCATCCTTCCAAGGTGGTGAGCCTGGGCGACGAAGTCGAAGTGATGATTCTGGAAATCGACGAAGCGCGCCGCCGCATTTCCCTCGGCATGAAACAGTGCCAATCCAACCCGTGGGACGATTTCGCCTTGAACCACAAGAAGGGCGATAAGGTTAAGGGGCAGATTAAATCCATCACCGACTTTGGCATCTTTATCGGCCTGGATGGCGGCATCGACGGCTTGGTGCACCTGTCCGACCTGTCTTGGGCCATGCCCGGCGAAGAGGCTGTGCGCAACTACAAGAAGGGCGATGAAATTGAAGCGGTGGTGCTGGCAATTGATGTGGAGCGCGAACGTATCTCGCTGGGCATCAAGCAGATGGATGGCGATCCTTTCAACAGCTATATTGCGATGCAAGACAAGGGCAGCATAGTGAAAGGCGTGGTCAAGGCAATTGATGCCAAGGGCGCGACCATTACTTTGGATGGCGATGTCGAAGGCTACCTCAAAGCATCCGAAGTGTCCGCCGACCGTGTAGAGGATATTCGCAGTCACTTCAAGGAAGGCGATGCGGTAACGGCCATGATCATCAATGTGGATAGAAAAAACCGCAGCCTCAACCTGTCGATCAAGGCGCTGGACAAAGCCGAGGAAACATCCGCGATGCAGAAATTTACTGCGGACAACACAACCTCTGCCGGCACTACCAATCTGGGCGCCTTGCTCAAGGCGAAACTTGACACCAGTAAGGTTGACGCCCAATAAGGGGTGGCGAGATGACACGTTCTGATCTCATCGCCAAACTGGCGGAGCGCTATCCGCAACTGCTGGCCAAAGATGCCGAACTGGCGGTCAAAGTTATCCTTGATACCATGGCTGGAATCCTGGCACGCGGCGGACGAATTGAAATCCGCGGCTTCGGCAGTTTTTCGCTGAACTATCGCCCGCCACGGACCGGACGCAATCCCAAGTCAGGCGAAAAGGTGCAGGTGCCGGCCAAGCATGTGCCACATTTCAAGGCAGGGAAAGAGCTGCGAGAGAGGGTGGATTACCCACCGTCCTGAAGCCTGTTCTGAGCTCTTCGGCAAACTTGGTGCGGGTTTGTGAAGGGTGGTCATGCAGCCCCCCGCAAGGGGGGCGCCGCAGGGTGCCCAACGGCTTTGCCGTTACCCTTGCGCAGCTAGCAAATTGGCGGCCTGTCGCAAGATGGTGCCGCCAATTTTTTACCCGTTCGTGTTATTGTTGCCATGAACATCCGGTTAATTCGCACATAAAATTTATTGCGTGAAAATCATGCGTTATTTGACTTGGCTATTGCGTATCGTCCTGTTTCTTGTACTGCTCGGTTTTGCCGTGAAGAACGACCAGCCCGTGGTGTTGCGTTATTTTTTCGGCTACGAATGGCAGTCTTCGCTGGTGGTTGTCCTGCTGCTGTTTTTCGCCATGGGCGTAGGCATAGGTATGCTTGCTTTGCTGGGAAATATTTTTCGGCAGCGTCGGGAAATTGCCGTGCTCAAGCGTGAGTTGCGCCTGAAAAATAAACTTGCCGGCGTCGGCGATACCCAGCAGGTTCCCATACAACCTTCCTGATCCACCCACCGCTTATGGAATTTGAACCGTGGATGCTGCTGGTCTTCCCGCTGTTTTTCGGCATGGGCTGGCTGGCGGCGCGCATTGACATCAAGCAGCTGTTGTCCGAATCCAGCGTGTTGCCGCGCTCATATTTTCAGGGACTCAACTTCCTGCTCAACGAGCAGCAGGACAAGGCCATCGAGGCGTTCATCGAGGTGGTCAAGGTCGATCCGCAAACGGTTGAGCTGCACTTCGCATTGGGAAGTTTATTCCGCCGCCGTGGCGAGGTGGATCGCGCCTTGCGTATGCATCTAAACCTGGTTGAACGTGCCGATCTGGAAGATGACAAGCGGCAGCAAGCGTTATTCGAGTTGGCGCAGGATTATCTCAAGGCCGGGATACTGGACCGCGCAGAGGAATTGTTCAAGCAATTGCAGGATACGACTTATGCCAAGCCCGCGCTGGACTTCCTGCTGGAGCTGTATCAGAAGGAAAAGGACTGGCTCAAGGCCATAGGCGTGACGCAGCGCCTGACGGAAATCTCCGATCAGCCGCACAGCAAGGAAGCCGCTTTCTTCTATTGCGAACTGGCCACCGCCGAGCTGGCGCACAAGCAGGCGGATACCGCACGCCTGCATCTGGAACAGGCGCTGGAGGCACATCCGCAGGCAGTGCGCGCCACCATAATGCTGGGCGACATGGAAAACGCGGCACAGCGCTACGCGAATGCCATTGAAATATGGAAACGCATCGAGCAGCAAAACCCGCAATATCTGCCGTTGGTGGCGGAACATCTGTTGGAGGCTTATCACCAGTCCGGCCATGCGGATGCGGGTATCGCCGTGTTGCAGGATTATCTGGCAAAATACCCTTCGCTGGATTTGATGAATGTGCTGTTTCATGCCATCCTGCAACGTGACGGCGCGGAGGCGGCATACAAGCTGGTGCGTGATGAATTGCAGCGCAACCCGACCCTGCTTGGGCTGGATAAATTGCTGGAGGCGCGCCTGCTGGAAATATCCGATGATCGCCGTGCCGATGTGGAAATGGTGAAAAAGCTGGTGCATCAGCGCACACGCTCGCTGGCAATGTACCGATGCAGCAATTGCGGTTTCAAAGCGCGCCAGTTTTACTGGCATTGTCCGGCCTGTCATGGATGGGAAACTTATTCGCCGAGAAGAAGTGAAGAAAACGGACTGACTGTATGACCGACATCCAATTTAACAACCCCAGAATCATCGTCGCACTCGATTATCCGGAAGCGGCACCCGCACTGGACTTGGTGGTGCGGCTGGAACCCGCGCTGTGCCGCCTCAAAGTGGGCAAGGAGCTGTTCACTGCGGCAGGGCCGCAACTGGTGGAGCAACTAAGGCAGCGCGGTTTCGAGGTGTTCCTCGATTTGAAATTTCACGATATTCCCAACACCGTGGCACAGGCGTGCAAGGCTGCTGCCGCACTGGGGGTGTGGATGGTGAATGTGCATGCGCTGGGCGGACGCAGGATGATGGAAGCGGCGCGTGAGGCGGTGGTGCAGGCGTCGCGGCCGCCCAAGCTGATTGCCGTAACTGTGCTCACCAGCATGGCGCAGGAAGATTTGTCTGAATTGGGGATGAACGCCACTCCAGCTGACATGGTGCTGCGCCTGGCTACTCTGGCGCGTGATAGCGGGCTGGACGGCGTGGTATGTTCGGCGCAGGAAGCCGCTTTGTTGCGCCGTGAGCTTGGTAATAAATTCTGTCTGGTCACACCCGGCATCCGCCCGGCAGATGCCGCTGCCGATGATCAAGCGCGCACCATGACGCCACGCGCCGCATTGGAAAACGGGTCGAGCTACCTGGTGATCGGGCGGCCGATTACACGCGCGGCTGATCCGCTACTGGCGTTGCAGGAAATTTCACAACAGATTGGAGGAATGGCATGAATACTCTGCCATCATTTGAGCGCGCACGTGTGCTGGTGGTCGGCGATGTCATGCTGGACCGTTATTGGTTCGGTGATGTCGAGCGTATTTCGCCCGAGGCGCCGGTGCCGGTACTCAAGGTTTCGCGCGTTGAAGAACGCCCCGGAGGTGCGGCCAACGTGGCGCGCAATATTGCGGCACTGGGCGCGCAGTGCACGCTGCTATCAGTGGTCGGTGCAGACGAGGCGGGTGCATGCCTGGAAAGGCTGCTTAATGAATACTCCAACCTCACTGCACTGTTGCACCGTGATAACAGCATTTCCACCATCGTTAAGTTGCGCGCCATCGCACGGCATCAGCAGTTGTTACGCATTGATTTTGAAACGTCGCCCAGCCATGAAGTGCTGCACGCCAAGCTGGCAGATTTTCATACCCAGCTACCGCTCGCTGATGTGGTAATTTTGTCCGATTACGGCAAGGGCGGACTGATGCATATCGCCGAGATGATCCGGTCCGCACGTGCTGCAGGCAAGCCGGTGCTGGTCGATCCCAAAGGCGATGATTACCAGCGTTATAGCGGCGCGACCTTGCTCACGCCGAATCGCAGCGAATTTCGTGAAGTGGCAGGCAGCTGGAAAACCGAAGCCGAGCTCAATGCGAAAGCGGAAAAGCTGCGCACGGAATTGCAACTCGACGCGCTGCTGGTGACGCGTAGCGAAGATGGCATGAGCCTGTATCGCGCCAACGAAGTATTGCATGAGCCGACACAAACGCGCGAAGTGTTTGATGTCAGCGGCGCGGGCGATACCGTGATTGCGACATTGGCAACGATGCTGGCGAGCGGCGCGGATTTGCGCGATGCCGTGCGCATCGCCAACTGCGCTGCCGGCATTGTGGTAGGTAAACTGGGCACGGCGGTGGTGAGCCGTGAAGAAATAATTCAGGATATGGGTAAATAGCTATGTACTACGTGGTGACAGGTGCGGCAGGGTTTATCGGGGCTAATCTGGTGAAGGCGCTGAACGAGCGCGGCGAGAGCAATATTATCGCGGTGGACAATCTCAAGTATGCCGACAAATTCAAGAACCTGGCGGATTGTGACATCGCCGATTATCTGGACAAGGAAGATTTCTTCGGCAAACTGGAGGAGGGGTTCTTCGACGGGCTGCTGACTGCCGTGCTGCATCAGGGCGCGTGTTCCGACACCATGGAAAGCGATGGCCGCTACATGATGAAAAACAACTACCGCTATTCGCTGGAATTGCTGAATTACTGCCAGAATGAGGAGGTGCCGCTGCTGTATGCCTCATCCGCGTCCGTCTATGGCGCAGGCAAGGTATTCCGCGAGAGCCGCGAATTCGAGGCGCCGCTCAATGTTTATGGCTATTCCAAATTCCTGTTCGACCAGGTGGTGCGTCGCCGCTGGAACAGGCGTACTGCGCAAATCGTCGGCCTGCGTTACTTCAACGTGTATGGCGCGCGCGAAGCGCACAAGGGGCGCATGGCATCCGTGGCTTACCATTTTTTCAACCAGTACCGTGCCGAAGGGCATGTGAAGCTGTTCGAGGGGTGTGATGGTTATGCGGATGGCGGACAGTTGCGCGATTTCATTTCGGTGGAGGACGTGGTCAAGGTCAACATGCATTTCCTCAGCCACCCCGGTAAATCCGGCATTTTCAATCTCGGCACGGGCAAGGCGCAGAGCTTCAACGATGTGGCCGTTGCCACCGTCAACACCCTGCGCACCGCACAAGGCGAAGGTACGCTGACGCTGGAAGAAATGCGGCGGCAGCAATTGATACGTTACATCCCTTTCCCGGAGCAGTTGAAGGGAAAATACCAGAGTTACACGCAGGCCGATGTGGAAGCGCTGCGCACGACAGGATATGACGAGCCGTTCCTGAATGTGGAGCAGGGCGTGGCACGCTATGTGAATTATTTGTTGAGCGCGTCAACCTAGATTGTTTTCGCCCGTTTTTAACCAGACGGTGTGTGCCGTTTAATTCTTTGCAAAGGAAATAAAATGAAAAAGCTGCTATTGGTATTGCTTGCATTCTTCGCCTTTTCCGGTATGGCGATGGCCGCCGTTAACCTGAACACAGCCAGCAAGGCGGAGCTGGAAGCCGTGAAGGGTATCGGCCCGAAAAAAGCCGATGCGATTATCGAATACCGCACGAAAAACGGCTCGTTCAAGACTGTGGACGACCTGAAAAGCGTAAAGGGTTTCGGCGACAAGTCAGTGGCGAAAATGCGTTCCGAATTGACTGTAGACGGTGCTGCTCCCGCCAAGGCAGGGAAAAAAGCGGATGGCAAAAAGGCCGATGCCAAGAAAGACGAGCCAAAAGCAGAGGCCAAAAAAGCTGAACCTGCAAAGGCTGACAGCAAGCCTGCTAAAGCTGATGCCAAGAAAGAAGAGAAGCCCGCCAAGAAGTAATCAGCGCATTCCCAACGTTTCTGGCAACCCCGCCCGGTGCAAGCTTGGCGGGGTTTTGTTTTCAGATCGCCCGGCCGGGGGGAGTCCTTCGGCGAGCTCAGGACAGGCTTGTGAACCCCAGCAATATCCCTGAGCTACTTTTTTTCCCCCAACCCAAACCGCCGCATAGTGTGGCAGGTATAACCATGCGGATTTTTGACCAGGTACTTCTGGTGGTATTCCTCGGCGCGGAAAAATTCCTTGAACGGCACGATTTCGGTGACAGCCTTGGCCTTCCAGTCGCCGGAGGCATTCACGGTTTTGATGACTTCCTCGGCGGTGCGCTTCTGTTCTTCGCTGAGGTAAAAAATCGCTGAGCGGTATTGCGTGCCGATATCGTTGCCTTGCTGGTTGCGCGTGGTCGGGTCGTGCATGCGAAAGAATTCGAACAGCAGGTGGCGGTAGCTGAGTTGTTGCGGGTCAAACACGATTTTCAGCGATTCGGCATGGCCGGTGTTGCCGGTCTTTACTTGCTCGTAGCGCGCATTCGGCGTGCCGCCGCCGGTATAGCCGACTTCGGTTTCCAGCACGCCGGGGATTTGCCGTACCAGTTCTTCCATGCCCCAGAAACAGCCGCCAGAGAGGTAGGCGGTTTGTTGTTTGGTGTGGTCAATTGTGGTCATGGATGCTCCTTTGGGTAGGGCAAAGGCGGTGGCGGAAAACAGGGCGGTGAGGATGAGGAAGAATCGGGTGAGCATTTTCATGAGTGGGTGCGAAATTGTCAGAGAGGCTAGGGGCAATGCTGTTCACTTAATAAAATTCCGTTCGCCCTTTAAGAGGCCACGAACGGTTAAGTAAGCAGCATTGGGGCTGGCGATCTTTACTCACGCCGTGATTTTTTCATGGCCTGTTGCGCCTCGCGCTGCCCTTCGCGTTCCTTTTCTGTGGCTCGCTTGTCGTGCTGTTTCTTTCCTTTCGCCAATCCGATGTCCAGTTTGACGCGTCCGCCCTTGTAGTGCATATCCAGCGGCATCAGGGTGTAACCCGCGCGCTGCACCTTGCCGATCAGTTTGTCTATTTCCGCCGCATGCAGCAGCAGTTTGCGCGTGCGCACCGGGTCGGGAAGGATGTGGGTGGAGGCGGTGGTCAGCGGGCTGATGTGGGAGCCGAACAGGTATAGTGCGCCGTCCTTTACTGTGACATAGGCTTCCTTGAGGTTGGCGCGCCCGGCGCGGATCGCCTTGACTTCCCATCCTTCCAGTACAAGGCCGGCCTCGTAGCGGTCTTCCACGAAATAGTCGTGGAAGGCTTTTTTATTTTGGACGATGCTCATGGCTGATGTGGCTTTCCGGAAGAAGGTGCGCTATTCCAAATGGTCATCGGTTGTTGCACTTCGAGTAAACCCGTGTGGATGAAATTCAATCAAGGCCGAAAACCTGATCCCGGTTGTTATCTTTCGCTTTGTAAAGGGCGACATCAGCTCCTTTGATCAAGTCATCTATGGTTTCGCCTAATTGGTCACAAAGGCCTACGCTGATGGTGTACGAAATTTTGGCGGTGCCGAAATCAACGGCACTGTTCTTTACTGCCAAGCGAAGTTCTTCAAACAGCTTGCGGGCATCATCGGGTTTAATTACATCCAGCAGAACAGCAAATTCCTCACCGCCAACACGCGCTATCAAGTTTGTGCCAAGATATTTTTTAAGAAGAGAGGCGAAGTGTTTGATAACCAGGTCGCCGCAATCATGCCCATACTTATCATTGATCAACTTAAATAAATCCAGGTCTATCATTGCCGCCACCAGCCCGTGTTTTTTCTTCCTGGCATTGGCATAAATCTGGTTGGCTGCCTCGAAGAAATAGCGGCGGTTGAGGCCTGTCAGAAAGTCGCGTTGTGCGGCGTCCCGGTTGGCCTGGATAAGATCAAGCATGTCCAGATTCTGATGGATGCGGCAGATAAACTCCTGATAGGAGAAGGGCTTCGCCAGGTAATCATTTGCGCCACATTTAAGAAAATTGGATGATATTTCCTCACCTGCCCCACCTGAAATACCGATGATTGCCAGTTGATCCTTGCTGTATTTGGATCGTGCCTTTGCCGTCAGTTCATAGCCATCCATTTCTGGCATGGCGTAGTCGGTCAGCACCAGGCTGATTTCCGGGCGCTGCTTGAGTATTTCCAATGCTTCCTTGCCATCATTGGCGGTGAAAACCCTGAAACGCAGCAGTTCACTCATATGCTTGTAGAGTGCGCGGGCGCTTAACGAATCGTCTACAATCAATACGCTGGTATGATAATTTTTCTGTACCCTACCCGCGAGCGTAACCGCGTATTCATATGCATTGACACTATCCTTCGGAATGTAGTCGACGACCCCCTTTTTATTCAGTGACGCACGCAACTCCTCGCCATAAGCGCCAGTGAGGGCGATGACTGCCACCCCGTATTCGTTCATGAGGTCAACCACCTCCCCGTAAGGAGCATCCGGCAAGTTCAAGTCGCATATCGCAACCTGTATAGCAGGCGTTGCGGATTTGAGCGTTTCTTTGGCGGCACGCAAACTGTCGGCCATGATAATTTCACAGTTCCAACGATTTTTGAGCAGAGCCGCCGTATATTCGGCTACGGATATTTGGTCTTCCACTACAAGAATTGGGCGATCAAATTTATATCCTGGTTTGGTGGAGATTGGCCGAGGTGCGCGTCTTCGGATTCTTGTAGCGGTCATGATTAAGCTCTTTGCCAGGCAAATATGAAACAAATTTCTGATTCAACCAACACCAATGGCCACAGATACATGGCCTTGCAATTTAGCAGCAAATCTATTTTTTTGCCATAGATATGGTCAGTACAGGCATGGACAACGGATAGGCGCTATCATGGAAGCGTTGCTTGGGAGGAGGGTAAGCCATGATATTCCGTAACCGGGATGATGCCGCACATATGCTCGCGGAAAAGCTGGAACACTACCGTAGCCAGCACCCATTGGTGCTGGCGATCCCGCGCGGTGCGGTGCCGATGGCCAAGGTTGTCGCCGACGCGCTCGGCGGCGAGGTGGATGTGGTGCTGGTGCGCAAGCTGCGCGCTCCGGCTAATCCGGAATTGGCCATCGGCGCGATGGATGAGACGGGGTGGACCTATCTTGCCGAGTATGCCGTGCAAATGGCGAGCGATGGTTACATCGAAGCAGAAAAAAAAGCACAACTCGAAGTGATGCGCGAGCGGCGCGCCCGATATACACCAGTGCGCCCGCCGCTCGATCCTGCCGGGCGCACCGTCATTGTGGTGGACGACGGCCTGGCCACCGGTTCCACCATGATCGCCGCATTACATGCGCTGCGTGCCAAGCACCCAAAAAAACTGATCTGCGCCGTGCCGGTAGCACCGCCCGATACCCTGAAAAAAGTTGCGCCTTACGCCGACGAAGTGGTGTGCCTGAGCGTGCCGGAAATGTTCTATGCGGTAGGGCAGTTCTACACGTCTTTTCCACAGGTGAGCGATGAGGAAGTGATTGCGCTGCTGGCTGCATCTTCGCAACACGGCAGCAGCCAGGATTAGCCTGAGCTAGTTCATTAGCATAAAACTGCGTCATTCCCGCGCAGGCGGGAATGACGGGCTGATGGGTTATTTGGGGTTGCCCAAGTGTCGCGCAAACCAGCCAGCCGCACTGCGCGCGGCCTGTTGCAGCGCGCCCGGCTCTTCAAACAGATGGGTCGCGCCGGGAATCAGGGTGAGTTCCTTTTCGCAGTTCAACAGCGCGTAAGCCTGCTGGTTCAATTCGATCACACCGTAGTCCGCACCGCCGACAATGAGCAGGGTTGGGGCGTTTACGCGGCTCAGTGCCGCCTCGCCGGCGAGATCCGGGCGGCCACCGCGCGATACCACGGCGGCAATTTTATGTTCCATTTTCGCCGCCGCCTGCAACGCCGCCGCCGCACCGGTGCTGGCGCCGAAATAGCCCAGGTGCAGGGCCTGAGTCTTCGGGTTGGATTGCAACCATGCGGTGGCCGCAAGCAAGCGGCGCGTGAGCAGTGCGATGTCGAAGCGCGTGGCGTAATCCTGATCCTCTTCGCGCGTCAGCAGATCGAACAGCAGGGTGCCGATGCCGCGCTGTTGCAGCACTTCGGCAACATAGGTGTTGCGCGGGCTAAAGCGGCTGCTACCGCTGCCATGGGCGAACAGCACCACGCCCTTGGCGGATGGCGGCAGGATCAGTTCACCGTCGAGTTCGACCAGATTGCCTTTATATTTATCGAGCCCAGCCGGAATATGTACGGTGCTCATGTTGTTCCTCTCATCACGATGGGAATGCGGCGCGATCCAAATGCCTTGCTGAACTGCTCAAAATGTCCGGCGATTTGGGCATTACAATCCGGGCAATGGCCGTCGTGGGTGAGGCGGTATTGTTTGATCTCGTACCAGTCGCGCACGATCAGGGCGGTGCCGCATGATGGGCAGCTCGTGGTATCCCCTTCGGGGTCATGCACATTGCCGGTATACACATAGTGCAGCCCCGCGGCACGGGCGATCTTGCGCGCCCGGGTCAGAGTTGCCTGCGGGGTCGGTGGAATATCCGCCATCTTGTAGTCGGGGTGGAAGGCGCTGAAGTGCAGCTGCACATCGGGTCCCAATTCCTTTGCGATCCACTGGCTAAGCGCGGTGATTTCCGCGTCTGAATCATTCTGGCCCGGTATCAGCAGCGTGGTGATTTCGAACCATACGTCGGTCTCATGCTTGAGGTACAGCAGCGTATCCAGCACCGGTTGCAAATGCGCGCCGCAAAGCTTGACGTAGAACTCGTCGGTGAATCCCTTGAGGTCCACATTGGCGGCATCCATCTTTGCGTAGAATTCGCGCCGCGCCTGGTCGTGCATGTATCCGGCCGTCACCGCGACGGTCTTGATGCCGCGCGCATGGCAGGCATCGGCGGTGTCCATCGCATATTCGGCAAAGATCACCGGATCGTTGTAGGTGAAGGCCACGCTCTTGCAGCCGTGTTTCTCGGCAGCGCGGGCAATGGCTTCCGGTGTGGCCTGATCCATCAGCGTGTCCATGTCGCGCGATTTGCTGATATCCCAGTTCTGGCAGAATTTGCAGGCGAGGTTGCAGCCCGCCGTGCCGAAGGAAAAGATGCTGCTGCCCGGATAAAAATGGTTGAGCGGTTTTTTCTCGATCGGGTCAACGCAGAAGCCGGAACTGCGCCCGTAAGTGGTGAGCACCATGATATCGCCGACGCGACCGCGCACGAAACAGGCACCGCGCTGGCCATCGCGCAGCTTGCAGTCGCGCGGGCACAGGTCGCACTGGATACGGCCATCGTCCAGCAGATGCCAGTACTTCGCCGGATACTGTTCGGCAACGCTGATTGGTTCGTCCATTTCACTTCCCCTTTGTGGCTAAATCAAACTCGCTCCATTTGGTTACGGTGTAGCGCGACAGCTTCACTTCTTCTGCCCAGAAATCATCGGGCAGCCCGGCCTTGCGTTTGAGATGCGCCATGAACTGGTGCGGCTGGGGCAGCTGATCCCACACCTGCGGCAGGAAGGTGCTGCGATAACGGCCATATTCGAACACGATACCGTCCACGCCGGGGCGCAATTGCGCCAGCGCATCGGCCTCGCCTTGAACATCCATCGTCTGGGTTGACGAGAGCAGTGAAATTTCGACTGTAGTGATGTCGAGTTCCGCCGCGCTCAACGGCGCAAAACGCGGATCGCGCAAGGCGGCGGACACGGCATTGCTTTTGACATCGGCGAGCAATGGCCGGTGCGCTTGCAGCGTGCCGATGCAGCCGCGCAACTCGCCGTATTGGGTGAGGGTGACGAAGCATGCGCCATGCTCGGCGAGCCACGGCGCGGCTTCGTCCGCTGTATAGGGTACGTTCAAGGCGCGCGAAATCGCAGCGCGCGCAATCGGTAATAAAATCTTTCCTTGGTCAGCAGACATGTCTGGTTCCCTCCTCGGTGAAGGCAAAGGATGCATAGCCCACCACGCCATCGCGCGGCCCGGCGGTGTCACCGGAATTGCGCAGGTCGAGCAGATGCGGCGTGAGATGGTGGCGGCGCGCGGCGAGAGTCAGGCCGTTGATCGGCGTAGCGCCGCATGCCTGCTCGTGCGACAGGGTATGCTCCAGGGCGAGTATGCTTTGCGTGCTGGCGGCATCTACCTGTCTGGCCATGTTGTAGGGCAGGTAGTGGGAAAGGTCGGAGCTGACCACAATCAATGTCTCGTCACCGCCCCATAAAACTTCCAGCACTTCGGCCACTTCTTCCGGCGTAGCCATGCCGACCGCCAGCGGTAGCAGTTTGAAATCAGGCAGCACGGTTTGCAGGAAGGGCAGTTGTACCTCCAGCGAGTGTTCCTGCGCATGTGCCTGCGCGCTGACCATGACTTGCGGCAGGTGGGCGATGGCTTGCGCGGCCGCCGTATCCACCTGCACAGTGCCGAGCGGTGTGGTAAAGGCACCTGTACCCGGCAGAGCCAACCCGCGCACCGCAACGCGGTGGGTGGGGCCGAGCAGCACCACGCGGCGGATGTTGGGTACGATATTTTTCAGTGCGGCATAGGCGCTGGCGGCAACTGCGCCGGAATAGACATAGCCCGCGTGCGGCACTATCAGTGCCTTGGGAGTGAGCTCGCTTGGGCGCGCCGCAGCCAGCATGGCGCGCACGTCATGCGTCAGCGCATTGGTTTCGCCGGGATAGAACAAACCGGCAACGGCGGCAGGTCGGATATTCTGCATGGCAGTCCTCGTCTTGAGATTTTAACCAAGATGGGGATGCCGGGTGCGGAAAACAAGGGGAAACTACCCCAGCAAATGCCTCACATGCTCGCGTTCTTCAAGCAGTTCGCGGTAGCTGTCTTGCATGTGCTTGCGTCCCGGTTCACTGATCGGCAGGTCCTGCACGATGTGGTAATGGCCCTGCTTGCACCTCACCGGAAAGCCG
>CAITJF010000201.1 GCA_903892645.1 uncultured Nitrosomonadales bacterium
CGGCTTTCCGGTGAGGTGCAAGCAGGGCCATTACCACATCGTGCAGGACCTGCCGATCAGTGAACCGGGACGCAAGCACATGCAAGACAGCTACCGCGAACTGCTTGAAGAACGCGAGCATGTGAGGCATTTGCTGGGGTAAAGATGGAATGTTTAAGCAACTTGGAGAAGATGGATGGCACTATCTATTACTGATGATTGTATCAATTGCGGTCTTTGTGTGTCGGTGTGCCCAACTGGGGCAATATCTGAAGGCGATTATATTTTTGTTATCGACCCCAACAAATGCAACGAGTGCGTAGGCTATTATGACCAGCCTCAATGCGTTGTTGTGGGTCCAGTAGATTGTTTTCTGGATGCTGATGGCAAGCCGTTTCTTTTGCCACGCGCGTAAGGCGAAACCTGCCCTTCCGCCAAGGACAGGCAAACTACCACCCCCGGAACCGCGTGCGAACTTCGCGTGCGAACTTGGCGCAGCTCTAGGAAATTTTCCCGATCTTCACACGCCATTCCGCCGGGCCGGTTTCATGCACCGAAGTACCGTTGCTGTCCACCGCCACGGTGACCGGCATATCCTGCACAGTGAATTCGTAGATGGCTTCCATCCCGAGGTCGGCGAAGGCCAGCACCCTGGCTGCCTTGATTGCCTTGGACACGAGATAAGCCGCGCCACCGACGGCCATCAGGTAAACGGCCTTGTGTTTTTTGATGGCCGCAATGGCTTCCGGGCCGCGCTCGGATTTTCCTACCATGCCGATCAGGCCGGTCTTTGCCAGCATCATCTCGGTGAACTTGTCCATGCGCGTCGCGGTGGTGGGGCCGGCGGGGCCGACCACTTCGTCGCGCACCGGATCCACCGGGCCGACGTAGTAGATGAAGCGCCCGGTAAAGTCCACCGGCAATTTTTCGCCGCGCGCCAGCATGTCGGCAATGCGCTTGTGCGCTGCATCGCGCCCGGTGAGCAGTTTGCCATTCAGCAACAAGGTCTCGCCCGGCTTCCAGGTGGCAATCTCGGCACGCGTGACGGTGTCGAGGTTGACGCGGCGCGAGTCGGCGGAAGCTTTCCACTCGATCTTCGGCCAGTCATCCAGCGAAGGCGGGGTCAGCACCGCCGGGCCGTTGCCGTCGAGCGTAAAGTGGATGTGGCGCGTAGCAGCACAATTGGGAATCATCGCCACCGGCAGGCTGGCGGCATGAGTCGGATAGTCCTTGATCTTCACGTCCACCACGGTAGTGAGACCGCCCAACCCCTGCGCGCCGATGCCCAGCGCGTTGACCTTTTCAAATAGTTCCAGGCGCAATTCTTCCACGCGATTTTTCGCACCCCGCGCTTGCAGCTCCTGAATGTCCACCGGCTCCATCAGCGCTTCCTTGGCCAGCAGCATGGCCTTCTCCGCCGTGCCGCCGATGCCGATGCCGAGTATGCCCGGCGGGCACCAACCTGCGCCCATCTCGGGCACGGTCTCCAGCACCCAGTCCACGATGCTGTCGGAAGGATTGAGCGCGGCGAACTTGGATTTATTTTCCGAGCCGCCGCCCTTGGCCGCGAGAATGATTTCGACCTTATCGCCCGCAACGATTTCGTAATGGATCACGGCGGGCGTATTGTCCTTGGTGTTCTTGCGCGCACCAGCAGGATCGGCCAGCACCGAGGCGCGCAGCGTATTGTCCGAATTCAAATAAGCGCGGCGCACGCCTTCGTTGACCATGTCGCTCACACTCATCTTCGCATCCCAGCGCACATCCATGCCCACCGTGACGAAGGCCGTCACGATGCCGGTGTCCTGGCAGATCGGCCGGTGCCCCTGCGCGCTCATGCGCGAGTTGGTGAGTATCTGCGCGATGGCGTCGCGCGCGGCGGGC
>CAITJF010000202.1 GCA_903892645.1 uncultured Nitrosomonadales bacterium
ATTCCCGCCTGCGCGGGAATGACGGAACTTGAACTATTAGAGGTCTTCATGAGTGAGTCTGTGCTGATACTGGGTGCCACTTCCGCCATCGCACGTGCCACCGCCGCCGCTTTTGCCGCACGAGGCGCGGCCTTGTACCTGGCCTCGCGCGACCTGGATGAATTAGAGCGCATTGCTGCGGATTTGCGGCTGCGCCATGGCGTTGTGGTGCATTACGGCTTGTTTAATGCGGAAGCGACTGAAACCCATGAAGCATTTTTGCAAGCCGTGATCGAAGAAATGCCGAATCTTTCTGGCGTGGTGCTGGCTTTCGGCTACCTCGGCGATCAGCACGCAGCGCGCGATTTTAAGCTGGGCGCAAAAATCATTGCCAGCAACTTCACCGGCGCGGCCTCCATTTTGAGTCATTGCGCCAATTATTTCGAGCCGTTGAAACGCGGTTTCATCATCGGTATTTCTTCGGTGGCTGGAGACCGTGGCAGGCAGAGCAACTATGTGTATGGCGCCGCGAAAGGCGCACTCAGTTTGTACCTGCAAGGGCTGCGTAACCGTCTGTTTACCAGCGGCGTGCGGGTCATCACCATCAAGCCGGGTTTTGTGGATACCGCCATGACATTCGGACTGCCCGGCCTGTTTCTGGTCGCTTCCCCACAGACTATCGGGGAGTGCATTGTACGCACTCTGGATAAATCGGCGGATGTGGTTTACCTGCCGTGGTTCTGGCGCTACATCATGCTGATCATCATGCATATCCCGGAACCGATTTTCAAGCGGCTGAAACTGTGAGCGAGGCAGAGGGAAACAAACCCGTCGTGGCGGCATTCGATTTCGACGGCACGCTGACGCGGCGCGACACCCTGCTGCCGTTCCTGTTGCATGCGCTCGGTACGGCGGCGGTTATGCGCCATGCGCTTACCCTGGCACCGACGCTGGCGGGTTACGGCTTGGGTATGATCCGCAATGATGTCGCAAAGGAGAGGGTGTTTACCCAATGCCTGGCCGGGATGCATATTGATGAACTGCAACGGGAGGCAACGCAGTTTGCCGAGCATAAACTGCCGGGACTGATCCGCCCCGAAGCGATCCATCGTTTTGGCTGGCACAAGAAACAGGGGCACCGCTGCGTGGTGATCAGCGCTTCGCTGGACATCTATGTGCAACCTTGGGCGCTAAAGACAGGCTTCGATGATGTGATAGCCTCGCGTTTGGAAAAGCTGGAAAATGGCCGCATCACCGGAAATCTATTGGGGAAAAATTGTTTCGGCATCGAGAAAGTCAGGCGGCTTGAAGCATTGCTGGGATCAAGGGATAGCTACATCCTCTATGCTTACGGCGACAGTCGGGGCGACAGGGAATTGCTGTCTGCTGCCGACTATGCGTACTACCGAAAAATTCCAGGTTAACCAAATGAAAATTTTTATTGAATTATTGCGCCTGATGCGTCCCCACCAGTGGGTGAAGAATGCATTCGTGTTTACCGGCCTGCTGTTCGGCCATGCCTGGCATGACCCTAATCTGGTTGCTCAAGTGGTGATTGCCTTTATCGCGTTCTGCTTGGTATCCAGCACCATCTACATCATTAACGACATCGTTGATCTGGAGCAGGATCGCCATCATCCCAAGAAAAACCAGCGGCCATTGGCATCCGGTCAGGCATCCATTACGGCTGCCATTATTCTCGCAGCCGTGCTCGGCGCGCTAGGCTTCGGATTGGCTTTGGGGGCATCGAAAATTGTAGTCATTATCCTTGTTGCCTATGCACTGATGAACGTCGCCTATTCTCTCCGGCTTAAGCACGTGGTGATTCTGGATGTGTTCATTATCGCCACTGGCTTCATGCTGCGCATTCTCGCCGGTACGCTGGGGGTCGGCATCCCGCCCTCGCAATGGCTGCTGCTATGCGGCATGATGGTGACGCTGTTTCTCGGTTTTACCAAGCGGCGCGCGGAAATCATTGCCCTGACCGAAGACAAGACTGCCCACCGCAAGGTGCTGGCGCATTACAGCCCGGTGCTGCTGGACAAGATGATCGGGATTACCGCCGCCGGCCTGATTATGAGCTACAGCCTCTACACCATGAATCCGGACACCGTCCGCATCCACGGCACACCCAACCTGATTTACACCGTACCGTTCGTGATGTACGGCGTGTTCCGCTACATTTACCTGCTGCATCACCAGAGCAGGGGAGGCGATCCGTCGCATGATTTGATGCGCGACCCGCATTTATTCATCGTTGTCGGCGCGTGGCTGGTTACGACCATCTGGCTGATCCTATAGACATGATGGAACACAAGCCGCATGCCATCCTGAGCGGATGGCGTTTCCGTGCCCTGCTGCTGGTCGTGCTGCTGAGCGCGGCAGGATACCTGGCGTTTTCCCTGTGGGGCGGCTGGCAAGAGGTTGTGGCGGCGATTGCTCGTGTGGGTATTATGGGCATCGCTATCACGCTCGCGCTTTCGCTGGTCAATTACGGGTTGCGCTTTCTGCGCTGGCAAAAATACCTTGCGCTGTTGGGCCATCGCGTCTATTGGCCGGAAAGCCTGCGCATCTATATTGCCGGGTTCGGCCTGACCGTTCTTCCAGTCAAGGTGGGCGAAACGATCCGCAGCGTGTTCCTCAAACGGCATGGAGTTTCCTATCCGGAAAGCCTGGCGGCATATTTTTCGGAGCATTTTTCCAACCTCATCAGCATGCTGCTACTGGTCGCAATCGGCCTATGGGATTATCCCCAAGCCAAGCCGCTGGTGGTGATTCTTGCCGTGCTAATTCTTGCAGCCTTGGTTGTTCTTCAGCAAAGCAAATGGCTGCAAGTGATCGAGGTCTTTGCGCAAAACCGGTTGCCTGCCCGGGCCGGAAAACTGGTTGCACACGGCATCGAAATCATCCTGCATTCCGGGCGCTGTTTTCGCCTGCCCGTGCTGTTGTATGGTATTGCGTTCGGGCTGGTTGCATGGGGAGCGGAAGGGGTGGCTTTCTATTACATCATGCATCTCCTCGGCAGCGACCTTTCGCTATCGGCCGCGCTGTTCATTTATGCTTTTTCCTTGGTGATCGGCGCGCTTAGCTTCCTGCCCGGTGGCCTCGGCGGGGCCGAAGCCACCATGGTTGCATTGCTCATGTTGAATCATGTTGCACAACCGCAGGCCGTGGCTGCCACTGTGCTGATCCGCTTGGCGACGCTGTGGTTTGCCGTTGCATTGGGAATTTTTGCGCTGACCTTGCCCGAGCAAAAAAC
This sequence comes from uncultured Nitrosomonadales bacterium, assembly GCA_903892645.1. Lineage (GTDB taxonomy): Bacteria > Pseudomonadota > Gammaproteobacteria > Burkholderiales > Gallionellaceae > CAITJF01. Next base: position 3,239 of record CAITJF010000202.1, read on the forward strand.
GGGAGCCTGATACTATTTATACTATTGATTTAAAGCCGGGAATGAATTGAAAATGAATCACAATGCCGTAAACAGCACGGCCGCAACATGGATTGGCGGGTACGTGCGCCGCAAGCATGGGGAGAATTAAAAAATGATTTGGCAAGTCGGGTAAGTTGGGGCAATTCATGAGAATTGAAGCATTAACTTTTTATAGATTCATTGCGGCGATAATGGTTGTTGCCCATCATTTTGGTAATGGCCTTGTTAGTTTCACCATGGCAAACCAGATGGTTACATTTTTCTTTGTGCTATCTGGCTTTGTAATGACCATTGCATATTATCCCAGGGCGGAATTTGGAATAAAACTATATGTGGTAAACAGGGTGTCCAGAATAGTCCCCGTTTATCTGGTTGCCCTTGTGTTAACGATATACTTCCCTTATTTCGTTGCCAGCCCAACGGCAACGGGAATTTTTTTGAGTCTCACATTTCTTCAGTCGTGGTTTCCTCCATATCCGCTTAGCATCAATTTCCCCGCATGGTCCCTATCGGTGGAAATGTTTTTTTATGTTTTGTTTCCATTTATTTTGAGCAGCCTTAAAAAAACCTCACCCTCCCTATTAATTCTGGCCGCGGTGATATTTTGGGGGCTCACTCAGGTAGTCTTGATGAAATTGCTTAATAGTGCATTTTATTCAGGACGTTTGTCGGCTTCTCATGACTTGATTTACTTCTTTCCTCTATCTCATTTGTGTAGCTTTTTGTTGGGGATAGGCGGAGCGAGCCTGTTTTTACAGCATAAGGAGAAATGGAATATTCCAGCAGCATTTTCGCTCCTGCTCATTTCCTCAATATTAATGTCAATCATTTTCCATTATAAATTTGAAAAAATGATTTCATTTCTGGTTGGATATGACCTGAAGCTTGGGGGGAGTTTTTACGCGCCGGTTTTTATAGCATTAATTCTCATAACTTCCTTCTCGAATAACTTTTTTACAAGAGTATTATCGCTCAAATTCCCAATCTTGCTGGGAGAGGCAAGTTATGCGTTGTATATACTACAAGTTCCAGTTCTTGGTATACGCGAGTTCAAGTTTGAAGTGCAACGCCTGACTTGAAGAATACCTGACTGGGTGTTTTGTATTCAAGCCTTTTTCTGGGTCGGTTGTTCAATCGTTCCATTGCCGTATCAATCTCCTTCTGTGTAATGGTGGTGAAGTCCC
>CAITJF010000203.1 GCA_903892645.1 uncultured Nitrosomonadales bacterium
CGGTCCCCATGAGCCCCGCCTGCAGCACCAATTGCGCCGCTTCCGGAATCGACATGAAATAGCGGTTAATCTCCGGGTGGGTGACGGTGATGGGCCCGCCGCGCGCGATCTGCTCGCGGAATTTCGGGATCACGCTGCCGGTGCTGCCCAGCACATTGCCAAAGCGCACCATCACAAAGCGCGTACTCCCCTCTCCCGCTTGCGGGAGAGGGGCCGGGGGAGAGGGTTGCTGCAACGCTTGGCATACCATCTCAGCCAATCGTTTGCTCGCACCCATTACATTGGTTGGGTTGACCGCCTTATCGGTGGAGATCATTACGAACTTGCCAACCCCATGCTGTTGCGCCGCGCGTGCTACCGTCCAGGTTCCCAGCACATTATTGCGTACTGCCTGCCAGGCATTGTGCTGCTCCATGAGCGGCACATGCTTGTAGGCAGCCGCATGAAAATCCACTGCCGGGCGATACCTGCCCATCACCTCATCCAGCCGCGCTGCATCGCGCACATCGCCGATCAAAAATTCGCATGCCAAATCGGGTTGATTCGTGCGCAGATCCTGCTCGATGGTGTACAGCGCAAATTCGCTTTGCTCGAACAACATGAGCATGCCCGGATTGAAACGGGCAATCTGGCGGCACAATTCGGAACCGATGGAACCCCCTGCGCCCGTCACCAGTATGGTCTTGCCGGTAATTAATTCATGCAGCCCGGCATCATCCAATGTCACCGGGTCACGCCCCAGCAAGTCATCCAGCTCCACGGCGCGCAATTGCGAGATGGCAACGTGTCCGCTCAGCAGGTCATCAAACGAGGGCACCGTCAGCACCTTGATTCCAGCCTGGTTGCAGATTTCGATTGCGCGCCTGCGCACCCGGTGCGAGCCGGATGGCATGGCAATAATGGCCTGTGCTACATTCAACCTCTCCGCCCATTGCGGCAATTCGTCGAGCGTGCCCAGCACCTTGATGCCGTTCAACACACGTCCGCGCTTCTCGGGGTCGTCGTCCAGAAACCCGGCCAACCGCCAGTCGTGGCTGCGCGCCAGCTCTTTGGACAGGCTGACCGCTGCATCGCCCGCCCCCAGCACCAGCACCGGCTCCCCATGCAGCTTGAGGTTGCTGTATAAGCCTTGCTCCTTCCACAGGCGATACACGAAGCGGCTGCCACCCATGATGAGCAGCAACAGTATGGGATTGATGACCAGCACAGAACGCGGCACCACGGCGCTGACGCGGAACATCCACAACACCACTGGAATGAGTGCGGCAGCCATCAACACGGCCAGAAAAATACGGCGCAAATCGGTCACGCTGGCATAACGCCACAGCCCTTGATACAGGCCAAGGCGCCAGAAAATCACGCCTTGCAACGGCGCTACCCAAATCAGGGTGCGGATCATCTCGTCAATAAAATTGGGCGGCGGGTCAAAATTAAAACGCAACAGATAAGCGAAGCTCCAGGCAAATGCCGCGGCGGTTAAGTCGTGCAGCATCGCCAATAAGGTGCGTATATTTAACCTAGCCATGCTGCCCTCGCTGAAATACTTGCCAACGCCAATCCAGAACCAGCATCAATAATGCATAGATACCGCTCCATAGCAGAAAAAGATACCACGGCCATTCAGTGGATTGGCGTATGCCCCAAATAGCGGATACCCCGGCCGCAAACATCAGCACATATTCCAGTAATGCAACGTTACGATGCCCCCAGCCCATTTGCACCAAGCGTTGGTAATAATGCTCACGATGCGCCTCAGTAATCTTTGCACCGCACGCACTGCGTTTCAGCAAAGTAACACTGGCATCCGCCACAAACGGGGAAAACACCAACAGTGGGAACCACGCCGGCCAGTGTCCGTGTTGCCAGCCCCATAGCCCCATCGCGGCAGCCAGAAAGCCCAGCGGGATGGAGCCCGCATCCCCCATGAACACCTTGGCCGGATAGAAGTTGTAGTACAGAAACCCGAGTGCCGCAGCACCAATGGAAAAATTCAGCATAGCCTGTGCGTCATCACCGCGCATCAATGCCGCCACACCGTACATGGTGAAGCCGAAGAACGCCATTCCGCCAGCCAGGCCGTCCGACCCATCCATGAAGTTGTAAAGGTTAGTCATCCACACCACGCACAGTACTACGACCAAGGCCAGCATGACATTCTGTGCCGCCATGCCAGAACCGAACACTAGGACAGCGGCGGCAATCACGTGCGCCAACAGCCGCTGGCGCACCGGCAGGCCGCGCATATCATCAAGCAAGGAAACCGCAAACAATGCCAGCAAAGGCAACACCACCCACCATGCCAATGACATCAGCATCAATACCCAGGCAGACAGCACACCTGCCATCAGCCCCATCCCGCCAATACGCGGGATTGGTGTGTCATGCAGCGAACGCTCATTGGGAACATCCTGAATCTCCCTGCCCACCTTGCTATACAGCAGGATGGTGGTCAACAGAATAGTAACTAGTGCAGCAATCAGCGGGGCGTAGTGTGTCATGTATGTTTGGTTCGGTACCACTCCGCCGTCGCCTGCAAACCTTGCAGCAGGGAATAAGGTGGCGCCCAGTTGAGATCGCGGCGTATTTTATCACCATCAACCTGCAACGAACCAAGCAAACGTTCCAGTTGTTGCGACTTTCCGGCCAGTTTTCCGGCTAACTGCAACAACGCGGGAGGGCAAGGAAACAAACGGGAAGGAATGCCCATTGAGACCGCCAGCTGCCGCAACAAATCAGGTGTCGAAACATCCTCACCATCGCATACCAGATAGGTCTGCCCAACAGCCGCAGGATGGGTTGCACAGGTTATTAATGCGTCCACCAGATTCCCCACATAAACCAGGCTGCGGCGATTATGTATGGAAGCGAATGGCAAGGGGATGCGCTGGGCAATCACGTCCAGCATGTGCACGAAGTTACCTCTCACACCGGGGCCATAGACTAGCGGAGGGCGTGCAATGACTACTTCCATGCCGGTTTCACTGGCTACCCGATACAAGGCCTGCTCGGCATACCACTTTGAAACGGCATAAGGATCTTGCGGAGCAGGTATATCGGCCCCGGAAAATTTCTGCCCCTCATGGGTTCTTTCACCATTGACTTTGATTGAGCTCACATAGACAAACCGCTTTACCCCAGTACGAGCCGCCTGCCGCGCAAGCTTCATCGTACCGTGCAAATTGACCTTGAGAAACTCTGCTAACGGATCGGCAATATTGTCTTTCATCACATGCACACGCGCAGCGAGATGAATAACAACATCCATACCGCGTAGCGCGTCTACCCAGTCGGTTTCACCATCTATTGCGCCAACGGTGCACGCCTCAACACCAGATAGTAATTTGCCGGAAGTTCGCATCGCCCCCCTTACTTGTAGGCCGCGCCGAATTGATTCGGTGACTAATGCTTGCCCCACAAAACCACTGGCCCCGGTAACCAACAGGTTCATGACAAATTGCCTAGTTTTTTACGGGTAGTGCGATTATCTAACGCACACCCCAAGTAGAGCTCCTTTAACGCCGCATACAGCCGATCTGCGGTAAAAAATTCATCTACTCTTGCCTTTGCACAGCTCCCCATTGTTTGACGCATTTGGGGATTTTCAACGAAGGCAAGCATGAGTTTTATCATCTCATCCAAATTGCCTGCGGAAAAGAGCATCCCGGTTTGTTTGTCCACAACCGAGTCTGTTAATCCGGGAATACATGAACCGATTGTAGGAACACCCATTGCAGCCGCATCAATCACAATTGAGCCAAAGCCTTCGCGATAACTTGGAAGGCACAGGACATCGGTTATAGCCAAATACACCTCATGATTACTCACATGGCTAACATCAATTACATTAACGAACAGCTCTGGATTTGTTTTGTGTAGCCGCTCAATTTCTCCATCTTCGTCAGGACCGACAAACAACAATCTGGCGCCTTTGGAAGCAGCCGATACTGAAGAAAATGCCTTCAATACATCAACCGCCCCTTTGTCGCGTGTTTTTCTAGCAATAAAGGCAAATACAAAATGCTCCTTACCAATCCCTAAATTGGCACGAAGTTGGTTTGCAGGCTCCGTAAGGCTCGACAAATTAAACCGCGTAACATCAACTCCTGATAGAGATCCTTTGGATAAAACAGGCAATAGCTGTCCCGAGTTAGAAATTTTGTTGTCCAGCAGAAAAGCTGATTGCGAGAAGCTATCTGCTAAGCAAACGGTATTCAGTGAATTGATTAATCTGTCTAGCATGTAATAAAAATATCGCGCCAAACCCTCTCTCGCAACCCATGTTTGCCCAGTAAAAGTGTGGATGCGAATGGGCACTCGGCAAATAACTCCTGCTAGGGCAGTCAGCAGACCTGCCTTGGGCATGATGGAATGGACAATATCTGGCTTATAAGAAAGAAAGAATCTACACAGCGCGATTAACGCCAAACAGTCCGATATCAGGCTGGTTTTTCGATTAATGTCGATGTCTACAAACTTTACATTGGGGTAGGAGTCTTTGTTCTTTGACACGCCATGCCCAACCACACACACCTCAAAATCTGCTGGCATTCTTCTCAGTGTGTTATTTAAGTGCCAAGGCACGACATATGAGGCCGTAATTACCCTAACTACTTTTAGCTTTGTGCCCATGCTTTTCTTGAGGGTGCCATCTAACTGAATTGATTCGCTGTTGTTATCCACATTACGATTTGTTGCAACCGCTCTGCCAATAACCGACGAGATCGCTCAATCCATCTTCCATCGAAAGCGGATGCTGATATCCAAGCTCCTGCTCGATCTTATCATTCGAATAAATCACACGGGTGGTTAGCGCGTCAATTCTAGTTTGCGTAAGTGGCATATCTGGAATGCGTCCAAACAACTTTACCAGTGCTCGTAGCGGCGGCTCCGGCAATCTGGTGCGCGGAACGTCGCGCCCCAGCAATTCGGCAATAATAGCGACGAAGCGCTCGATCGTGCAATGATCCGACAGGTTATAAACTTGCCCTGTGGCTTGAGGCATATTGCCACACAGCACCAGCGCTTCAACCACGTTATCCACATGAATGTAATTCGCAGATGCGCCGGGCTTCCCAATGAAAAAAAACCATCCGCGCTGAATCATGTAAATCAGGCTATAGAGCGATTGGTTGGGCATTTTCGCCCCATATACGATCGATGGCCGCAAAATCACATGCTGAAATGCACCGCTTGATGACGCTGCTTTAACCAAGGCATCTGATTTCACCTTTGTCACTTCATACATGCCGCGTGGGTTCAAACGGGTTCGCTCAGTGATTATCCCTTCGCGTTGTTGCCCGTACGCCCCTGTGCTGCTCAACTGAACCCAGCGCCCAATTCGACCCGTTGCAGCCTCAATCAAGCGGCGTGTACCAAGCACGTGCACTGCCTCCATACGTGATACATCGCGTATTTCACCTGCACAGTGATACAGCACATCCACCCCATCCAACATTGACGATAGCTCATTAATTCCCACCGTCACTAAGTCACACTCATGTATCTCCACCAACAAAGATTGTTTGAATAGTGTCGAACTGCGCGTCAGTAGCCGAACCGTATCGCCTCGCTCGACAAGCCGTTCGACAAGCTTTCCCCCTATAAACCCCGTCCCGCCTGTGACCGCCACTATCATATCTGCAAGTCCACTAAATTCAGAACGTAAAGCTCAGAAGTACCCACTCAAAATTTCGAGCCAAAAAATCGACGCGCAGGCCCATTACCCCAGAGGGCAGATGGAGCAGAGATAAGCCCGCGTAATACCATTTTTGCACCCGCAAGAACGGAGTTATTTCTCAGAGTGGCAATCCCTAATTTAATCTCGGCGATTGCAAGAGCACGACGGTTCAGTCGGCGCGCCTTCGTGCTCAATCGTAGCAAATTTACTGCTCGTTGGAATAACACCAGTGCTTCACTGGCTACAAGGATTTGATTTTTTTTTGAACGCGTCATACTGGTTGCCAACACTCTTAAACGGCAAAGGTAGTCATCAATTATGGCAACTTTGGCACGCTGTGCTAGAGCAAGTATCAGACCAAAATCTTGTGCCCAGACAATGTCTGCAGGATACCCGCCCACCTCCTGCGCCAATTGGTGCCGATACATGGCTGATGAATGGATGATCGGATTGGTCCAACCCAGACAATCCTGTAGCTCTTCCTGATTTGATGGGGGTTCGAATACGTCGAACACCCTGCCATGCTTGTCGATGAGTTGCGCCCATGAGCCCACGAGAGCTACGTCAGGATGTTGATCCAGAAACTCCACTTGTCGCGCAAGGCGATCCGGCGATGAAATATCGTCTGCGTCCAGGACGGCAATGTAATCACCCCGTGCCTGATCAAAAGCAAAACGAAGCGCGGGAGTCCGGCCAATATTTTTTTCCAATGGAAATACTCGCACCCTGGGATCAGAATACTCTTTCAGAACAGACATCGATTTATCCGTTGAGCCGTTCTCCACGGCAATCAATTCCCAGTTTAGAAATGTCTGGCCGATGATGCTATCAATGGCGGCCCGTAGATAGGGCTCTGCGTTATAGATAGTCATCAACACTGATACACGCGGGGCTGCTGCGTGGTTAGCCTGCGATATCATGCCTCGCTATGCCCCCATGCTTGCGCACAAACCAGAAGAGTCCTGTCAATTTCTTCATCCAGATTACTCTGCAGCATAAAGCCTGTTTTCTGAAGTTTTTCGGAGTGGTAGCTCAAGGAGTCAACCTGTTCGCCAACCCGTGGCTCAGGTCGTTCTATGCCGGGTAGATATCCCAGAGTCTGTTGGCAGCGCTGGGCAATCTTCTGCACCATATCCCATACTGAAAGCGAATTATTTCCACCGAGATTAAACAATCCGTCCCCACAGTCCTTCTGGCTTAGTCCAAGCAGATGCCTTACCGCTCGCCCGGTATCCGCCAGCGTGATGAAATCCCGCTGCTGCAGGCCACTGGAGCGCAAAACCAGTTTGCGGGTCTGTGCCGCCTGGCGGCAAAGGTCATTTACGAGTAACGTCCAGCGATCAACATCAGGATGAGTTGGTGCGCCGAAGCCATTGGACAGCCGAACCACGACAGCACTAATTTTTTTATGGTCGTGTGCAGACAGAACAAAATCCTCCGCAGCATGGTGGGTTATCGCGTAGGGGTGTATCGGCCTGGGCAGAGTTTGCTCGGTAATATTGCCCACCAGCGGCGCGCCATAAACATGGGCCGTGGAGAAATAAATGAATTGTTTTACTCCAGCATCAATCGCTGCCTGCAATACATTGAGCGTTCCCAGCGTATTGACCAGCACCGCCCTGCCAGGGTCGGCAACACACTCATTCTCGTTCATCGCCGCCAGATGCACTACTGCTTGCACACCAGCCATTGCCGCTGGTAAAGATCCGGTCTCGAGCACATTCAAAACTGCCGATTCGGCTTGAGGCAGCCAACTCGGTGCGGCTTGCGCTTTACGACTACCCAGCCGCACCACCCATGCAGTGCTATTTGCCAGTTCGACCGCAATTCTCCCGCCCAGATAGCCAAACCCACCCGTAATCAAGACACGTTTGCTCATCGGTGCTTAAGTGCCCAATCATATGGAATCGAAGGATCAAAAGGATCTCTGCGGTCTATCTCATCGGGTGAATGGGAAATGGTGGCGCAGTTTGCAACGACAGCCGTCTCGCTTCCGATGCCCTTGAATCCGTTCCACACCATGGGCGGCACGGTTACCAGACAGTAATTGTCAGGCCCCATAAATATTTCCTGAATCTCGCCCCGGGTCGGACTCGCTGGCCGTTCGTCGTAGAGCACAAACTTGATATGCCCATGAGGCACGGCATAATTCAGCGTCATTTCCTTATGGATATGCCAGCCCTTGATGGCCCCGGGATAAACGCAGGAAAAATAAATCTCGCCGAACTGCTGAAAGGCTGGATCACCAACCTTGAGCATGTGCATCACCTTGCCGCGCTCATCGAGGAACTGGCGCAGCGGTGTAACTTTAACGCCTGCTATCATTTTAGCTCCGGGAAATAGTTACGCAATTGTTGGTGGGTAACCATGGATGCCTCTGTGCCATCCATGACTGCCTTGTACCAGTCAGCAGTCGCTGTCAGGGTTTGTTCCACATTCCAGCGCGGCCGCCAACCGAGCAGCTGGTTCGCCTTGTCGCAATTCAGTTGCAGCAAATTTGCCTCATGCTGTTTTGCTGCGCCAGGCTCAATCACGATACTGCCCCGCCCGAAACGGCCGACAATACGTTCCGCCACTTCCAGCACAGTACGAACCTCACTGGAAGGCGGGCCAAAATTCCAGGCACTCGAATAAGTCATGGGTTGCTCCCGCAAACGCGCGGCGAGCAGAAGATAACCTGCAAGCGGCTCCAGCACGTGCTGCCACGGCCTGGTAGCATTGGGGTTGCGCAGGACTACTGGTTTATCCGACCCAATAGCACGGATACAATCCGGAACAATTCTATCAACGGCCCAGTCACCACCACCAATCACATTCCCGGCACGCGCCGTTGCCGCACCCAATTCCGGGCGATGGGCAAAAAACGAACGCGCATAGGCTGAGAAGACAATCTCGGCTGCCGCTTTCGATGCACTATAAGGGTCGTGGCCTCCCAGGCGGTCATTCTCCCGGTAGCCCCACACCCATTCCAGGTTTTCGTAGCATTTGTCCGAGGTGATATAAACCAGAGAACGAACCGACTCACACTGCCGCACAGCGTCCAGCAAATTTACCGAGCCCATCACATTGGTCTCAAATGTTGTTTTCGGATCAGCATAAGATGGCCTGACCAAGGCCTGCGCAGCCAAATGGAATACAAATTCTGGCCGAAATCCGATCATGGTTTCTGCAAGCCTTGCGCCATCACGCACATCAGCTTCGACGTGACGTATCGATTTGGCCAAACCCAAGGCTGCAAAATGACTCACTGGTTGTTCCGCAGGAAGAGCATAACCCAGCACTTCTGCACCGATCTCTTTTAGCAGGAAAGCCAGCCACGAGCCCTTAAAACCTGTATGGCCGGTAACCATTACTCGGCGACCAGCAAAAGTGGACAAGAACTCGGTAGTTACCATTTTACCCAAGGCGCCCTCTCTTGTTCGTAGAGTGTGTTTAGCAACTGGTACTCGCGGCTGGTATCCATGGGCTGCCAGAAACCATCATGCTCAAACACCATTAACTCACCGTCAGCCACCAGTTTACGCATGGGCTCCTGCTCAAAAACCAGATCTTCGGCATCATCAAGATAGTCGAATAATTTTTTGGTTGCAACAAAGTACCCCCCGGAAATCCGCCCACCGGCAGCCTGGGGTTTTTCATTAAACTCCACTGCCCGCCCGCCCTCGCTGACCAACTCACCGAAGCGCCCTGGCGGGCGCACCCCAGTAACGGTCAGTGCCTTACCATGAGCCCGATGAAAAGCTAACAACGCCTCAATATCCACATCTCCAACACCATCACCGTAAGTCAGCATGAAGTCTTCGTCACCAACATACTTTCTAATTCGGGCAATGCGCGCTCCGGTCATTGCTTCCAAGCCCGTATCAACCAGCGTTACACGCCAATCTGATTCATCATGCACAGTATGAAATTCAATTTCATCACGCTTGCCTAGCGTTATAGTAAAGTCTTTGGTATGTGCCTCATAATTCAGAAAGAAATCCTTGATAATTTGGCTCTTATAGCCAAGACACAATACGAAGTCATGATGGCCAAAATTCGCGTAATATTTCATGATGTGCCACAAAATCGGGTAGCGCCCGATCGGGATCATCGGTTTGGGAATATTGTCGGCCACATCACGAATGCGCGTTCCATAACCACCACATAGAATTACCGTCTTAAGAGGTTTAACCATATTGTCTATCGTCCCGAAACCAATTATTTTTGAATCAACTAGCAAACTCAATTAACGACTGATTGACATCAAGATTCTCTCCACTCACACTTTTTCTGGGCCAAATAACAAGTGCCAGCAGCGTGTGCAGTGTCAACCCGCTCCCAAAAGCTGCGCAGTACCTCTTGCAAACGACATTCGCAAACGCTCCCCCCAGCAACATTCCAATCAAACCTGGATTCAACATAAGCAATCGATCAATGGTCGGTGTAGCCCACAACACCGTATCGCCTCAGCTTCATTGAGCGAATCCATAAATTCTTCACTTTCATTTTTAAAGTATCTAACAAAATACGCATATGTTAAATCGAATTCTTAATAATTTATCCTGCGGTAAGCTTCGCTCTGTATTTTCGTCTTCCGACGACTGGGTTTCATGCTACCAGTTTTTCGTCATACCGAGTAAAGCCGCCATTCAGTCAAAATAATATTGAATCGCGGGTAGAGAGTTAATATTCCGCCAGCCCCAACAAATGCCGCCAGCGGGGCAGTTTTTCATTCAGGCAAAAATAAGGTTCCGTCTCCAAGTCACTACTCTCCCAGGAACGAGACAAAGCATCAGCAAGTTCACTGGGGTTGGTGGCATAAGTTACACCAGCCAACCCGCGCAACGGACTCATATTAAAAGTATCGCCATCGAGCACCGACACCACGGGAATACCCGCACTGTAGGCATCTACAGCAGCGGACGTAATGTTGCTCGTATAAACCACATCACAATCACCAAACAAATCAGCCAATGGAGCATCAATAATCTGTAACTGTAGCGAGGGATATTCATTTGCCCTAATTGGGCAAATAGGATGAGGTTTGACGATATAACGAGTATCAGGTGGCAGAATAGAGGCTGCCGCCATGAGCCATTTCATCTGCTGCCGAGTAATAGAAAGCAAGTAGTCTCCCAATATCAACACGCGGAGAGATGCTGCTGGCAACCGCTCGGCGGTCTTCCGTTCAGGCAACAGGTTAACCAGATGCAAATAACGCAGCGCTTCCACTTCCACGATTTTTTCTTCCGGAAACTTCCCTTGCAGGTAGGCGGCCATACCGGTCAAGCCATTCAGAGCGACAAAATCTGGCAAGGGTAAATCATTATTGCCGGTATGCTTATAACTACGGGGATCAAAAAAATAACGCAAGTCCCAATACCTGACGGTTGAGTGAGGCACACCCACCAATTCTCCATGACCGGCAGCCCTCCACGCATGGACAAAGGCCATCTCCCAAGCCATATTTTCCTGCAGATAGACACCTAGCTTTTGGCGAGGCAAGCATTCAAGAGTCTGTTCAATAAGGTTCAGAAACAGACAATTCGACATCGCAGTAGCGCCGAATACCGAACTGCTCCAATCTTGCTCAAATAATGGCCAAAGATTAATCCTGGAATCTGCTGGTCTGAAATGAGGCTGCATTTTGCGTAAACGCATGCCCATTAACATTATGCGAGCATAGTCGTATACGACATTCCAGACCACAGACCAAGCCAGAGCTCCATCCAGGGTTGCATGGAATTGAATGCCGGCGCTGTTCTGGTTAAAACGGGTGATCAATTCCCGTGCACCTTGTGTTGTAGAAACTGCCGCATGGTCAATGTAGTGATGCAGCCAATTGACCCGCACGGCATCACGGTCCAATGCGGTAATGAGGCCTGTCCAGTAATTTGAACTATATCGCCCTGTCACCAAGGCGGCTGGGCTCAGATGCGCCAGATAATCAACAAAGGTAATTTCACCGCTTGCGGATGAGCGTGGAAACGTCCCGTTTTGCTTAAGCGGCCACCTCTGCCAGAGATACCGCAATAGAAACACCAGCGCTTGGGCCGGATGCGGCAACGAACAATAAAGTCTTCTAATCCACGAAACGGGATTCACCCCGTCTGCCAAGCGGTGCCATTCGAACACCATATCAGTTTGGCCACACCACTCGCGGAAGACTCGTGCCAAGATTTTGTCACTGCTGGCCAAGATGATTCTGCCAACCGGATGAGCGCTGATCAGCTCCTCCAGTGCCAATAATCTCACTGCGTCGTATACTTGCGGAGACTTGGCAATATTACATTTCTCCGCAAGAAGGGTCATCCACCAGTAGCTAAAACCCGGCCGCAGTGTCAAATGATCTACCAGACGTTTCCCATTAATCTGCGCCTCACCCAAATCGTAAATCCAGCCCAGAAAACGCGCTCGTAGCGCATCGGCCTGCTCCTCTACCCGCCTTGGAATTGAATACACAGAAACATCGCCACTCTCGCCGAACCCCCGCCAAAGCACAGGAATCCATTCTCCTTCAGGGGGCTTATTATCGCCGTCCCAGACCAAGAATGTCAGGCGATCCGTCATCAGATCGCTTCTACATCAATCCGGGCCGGATACTTTAGAGGCATTGCATCAAGCGCTCGACCTTGCGCAAATCGTCCGGCGTATCCACTGCATGAGTGTCATGCAGTGTCGGAACCATGCGTACCTTCAACCCATGTTCCAGAACACGCAACATGTCCACAGATTCGGAAATTTCCAGCGGTGTTGGTTGCATACGCGTGTATTCAAGCAGAAAATCGCGCCGGAAAGGAATAATGGCAACCTGTTTACCCATGGGAATCTTGTCGGCCTTGCAGCGTGTCGGAATCGGCTCGCGGGAGAAATACATCGCATTAAGGTTCAGATCGCATACCACCTTTATGCAGTTGCGGTCCTCGAATTCGGCCATATCATTGATCTGTCCAAGCAGGTTAACCACCTGAACATCAGCCTCATCCAGCAGCGGTTGCACAGCCTCGGTAATCATATCAGGGTGTGTCATGGGTTCATCGCCCTGCACCATCACCACAATATCGTAGCGAGTCTTGTTAACCTCTTCCAGTTTCACTAGAGCTTCGGCGCAGCGATCTGAAGCACGTTCGTGCTGGTCACCGGTCATGACGGCAACGCCGCCGATTGACTCGATATAGTCATAGATTTTCTTGTCACAGGTAGCCACAGCGGTCAACATCAGCAGAGGGGATTTGGACACGCGTTCGTACACATGACCGATCATAGGCTTGCCGAGAATCGGGGCCATAGGCTTGTCAGGGAAACGGCTGCTGCCCATGCGGGCTGGAATAAGCGCTAGTATTTTCATGAAATAATTTCTCTTATAATTTTTGACAAACGACAAGCATATGAGAACTCAAACCATGGCCTGCAATAAACATCTGCATAGCCTGTTTTTCATCCTCAGCTGCTTGAATAACAAAGGTTCGCCAGAAGCGGTCTTTAATGTGTTGCTGATTATTGCAAAGGATATCGATATCCAGCTTACCCGGCGTGCTGGTTTGCAATACAGTAAAGCCGAGGCGGTTAAGCAGAATTTGAACTGATTTAGGATTCAGAAAATTTAGATGGTGGGGTGGCGAAACAGATTTTGAATCTTCCCAGAGTGCTTGAATATCAACCCCAGCGCCAGAAAGTGTTGTAAAAATAAATATATCTCCGACGGACATTAAATCGAGCAAGTGACGCAAAAAACTTTCCGGGTCATGCAAATGCTCAAAGAGTTCAAAACTCACAAAAGCTTTGGGGCCAACTTCTAGCTGTTCCGTTCTAATATCTTCAAGGAAATCTTGCACGACCTTAATCCCCTTGTCCCGGCAAACTGTTGCAAGCGCCGGGCCGGGTTCAATCACAGTAACCTGCTGACCTGAAATTTTCTCAAACTCTTCGGCAAAGATACCGTACCCCCCACCGATATCAACTATGGATTGTTGCGCTGTACCAAACTGTTTGATTAACTCATGGACCATCCGCGTCCTAGGTAGCCAGAGTTTTTCCCGGCGTGCTTCGGCAGTTTTCTTGTAAAAGGTTGAAGCCCAGTATTTTGCAGATTCAGATTCCTGATAATAGCGAGAAAATGCCTCCCGATGCGGACGAGGACTGACAAACAATGTCTGGCAAGTGGGGCACTCTTCATAGGTAAAGCCGTGCTTGGTGAAGGAAAAAATACCATTAAGCCCACAGGCCGGGCAACAAACAGGCAGGCATTCACCAGCGCCGAAGTACTTCTGCGTGTCTATTTCGGCAAGTCGCAGATATTCGTCGAATATCTGCTTGGGGCGAATTTCGTCTTCTTTCATTAATGGTTGCTATTACAGGATTAGGTTCTGATTCAGGTAGATCACCTCTGCCCAATCCGTACGACCATTCATTGGGTTATTTGATATCTCGCTGATACTAAATAGCCGAAATCCTAGCGGTAACAGGATATTCTCAACATCCATAAAAGAAGTTTGGTGCTCGTAGTAATCAAAAAAACTAATTTCCAAAATGATGGCTCTTGTGTTTCGAAGGGTCGCCTCCGCGCCAAGCAACACTTTACACTCAGCTCCCTGAACATCAATTTTGAGAAGATCAATTTGACTTATTGAATGCTGCCTTGCAAAACTATCCAGCCGAACCGTTGCAACCTTCACTTCTTCATTGAAGTTCTCAAAATACTGTGTGCTCTTTTCTGCAGTCGCGTTCACAATACCGATGGAATCTCTGCTGTTCAGATTAACTTTAAGTAAACTATTTGTGTGGGAAATTCTGTTTCGATAGAAAGATGCCGTGCCGTCTGCATCCGAAAACGCCAGATTAAAATAAGACACCCTTTCTACTGCAGCGGCAGAAAGTACGCTAAAAGAATCAGGATCAGGCTCGAATGAATAGATATGAGCCTTGGGAAAGAGTGGTTTCAAGAAAGCCACGCTTTCACCGTAGTGCGCACCCACATCGAAGATGACGGGTTCTGCCGCCGGTACAATATGCTGAATGAGCCGCTTACGGCTAAACTTTTCCTGAAATTCTTCGTTTCGTGATTTTGATTGTCCAACGTTTTCCATGGAAAGCCTTCTCTATAAAATTGGGGATGTAGTGGATTTATTCAGGAACACTGCATCAGTCGAATAGGCGATAAACCGATACCCCTCAGCAATCCGCTGCTGCAATGCATCAGTATCCGGCATGACCACATGCACGCCGGAGGGGACGCAATGCCGGCTGCAAAGGGCGCGGATGCGATCCATCGCTGCTATAAACTTAGGCGAATCAAACTTTGCAGTCAGCCCCATGGAAGCGGAGAGGTCATACGGTCCGATCAGTACCGCATCCAGCCCCTCGACCTGGAGAATTTCATCCAGATTCTCGACAGCACGGATGTGCTCGATCATCGCCACCAACAACGGCGCTTGTGCTTCTACAGCATATGCATCAAAGTGCTTGCCAAACAAGTTGGCGCGGGAAAAACCAACCCCACGAGTGCCCGCTGGCGGCCAGCGGCTGGCATCGCGCACTTTGATCAATTGTGCCGCACTTTCAATCATGGGAACGATCACGCCCCCTGCTCCTGCATCCAATGCCTGCTTGCAGTCTTTGGGCTGCCCTTCGGCGAGACGCACCAAAGGCAAAGTGCCGCCAATTTCCAGCGCACGAAAGATGTCGGGTAGCTGGCTGACACTGATAGCGCCATGCTCCATATCCACAGCTACCCAGTCGTAGCCAGCCTGTCCCATGATCTCGGCCACGGACGAATGTGGAATCTGCATCCAACTGCCAATGGACAGATGGTTTAAAGCCAGCGATTTTCGGATGGCAGCAATTTTTTCGAAGCGATTCATAGTTCGATCAGGTCCATAATTGGGTTACCTGCATAAGTTATTAATCATACAATAATCTTTCGGATTAACGCTGCGAGCGGCCAGAGTAATGTTGCTTGATTGATTTGTGCTTTCACGCTGCTCCTTCGGGAATTTCATTTACATCCAAGCCGTCGATCGCTGCCCTGCCCATGGCCAGGATCGCCTCGAAGGCGCTGCCGCCAATATGTGGTGTGACCAAAAAATTGGGCAGCTCCAAAAGTTCTGTGTCCTGCGGTGGCTCAATAGCAAAAACATCAAAGGCAGCTGCTGCCAAGTGCTTTCCCTTGAGTGCTTGCTTGAGGGCAGACTCATCCACTAGGCCACCGCGCGCCGCGTTGATGAGAATAGAGCTTGGCTTCATCAGCGCAATACGCTCAGCACTCAGAATCCCGCTTGTACTGTCGTCCAGCGGCACGTGGAGCGTAACCACATCCGCGCGGGCCAGCATATCTTCCAACCCCATCGCCTCAATATCATATTCGGCATAAAAATCATCGTAATCGCGGATGTCATTAACCAGAATTTGGCAGCCAAAAGGCTGGAGGAGTCTAACGAGATCCTTGCCGATATGGCCGCAGCCGATGATCCCAACGATTCGTCCGGACAGAAGCCCTCCCACGTGCTGGCGCCAAATGCCGGATAATACCTCGCGGTTGGCTGCCGGAACATGGCGCAGCATGGCAATGGCAAATGCGATTACCAGCTCGGATACGGAGCGCCGGTTAACCCCGCCGGTCCAGCCCAGTCGTTTGCCATAGGCACGCATGGCCGCCATATCTATCATATCCAGCCCAACGCCGTATTTACTGATAACCTGAAGTTCGGGTAAACGGGCAAGAACATATTCATCAATAGGCTCAAGGGCGGTAATGGCCTTATCGTGCCCCCTAAGAAACTCGACCAAGCTATCACCCTTTAACTGGAGGCCCGCATCATTAAAAGTGACCTGTTGATAACGTGCCAGCAATTCGTTACGCAGAACAGGATTATGTGAAAAAGAGCGGGAACAGACGGCAACTTTGACTATATGGTTCATACAGTTATCTCCGCGAGAAACTGTGCGCATTGAGAACGAAAGATCTCATCCGGTGGAACCTGTACCCGCTGAATTTCCGCATCAGCGCCCACAGGAAAAATCAGGCCAAGCATAGTGCTGGTATTTTTCTTGTCTTTCATAAGCGCAGAAAGCATTACATCAACCGGTATCGAAGTTGTTGCATATTCCCCATAATTTTTACGCAGAGTCGTATGCATCCGATGGTAGTGCTCTTCCGGTAACAAACCGCGCTCTGCAGCAATGTAGTTGGCCATATCCATACCAATGGCCACAGCAATGCCATGCGGCACTGCATAATTTGTCGCTGACTCAATCGCATGACCGAAGCTGTGTCCATAATTGAAAATATTGCGAATTCCGCGGTCAAACTCATCCTCCTCAATAAACCGTTTCTTGATAAGCAGGGCTGACCGAATATATTTCAGGAGTACCGCCCGGTCATCAAACAAACGGTCAAAATCAGCCGCTAACCGGTCAAACGCTTTAACCCCATCTATCGCATGAACCTTAATGATCTCTCCGATACCCGATTGCACATCTTTCTGCTCTAGGGTTTCAAGAAATCCTGTGTGGATAAATATATTCTGGGGAGGATTGAAGGTACCAAGAATATTCTTGGTGGCCCCAAGGTTAATGGAGCTTTTGGAACCAATGCACGAATCTGCTTGAGCCAGCAGAGTCGTGGGTACAAAGCGCCAAGAAAGACCCCGCAAAAGCGTGCTCGCAATAAAACAGGTGATGTCCTGAATTATGCCGCCCCCTATCGCGACCAGCGTATGGTCGCGCCGCACCTTATTCAGAACCAGCCGCTCAATAACAGGTATCGTTTTTTCTATTGATTTATTCTCTTCCGTTGCCTCGATAACAATGGTGTTTGGATAATCAAGAATGGCATGGAAATCGGAGGCATATAATCGCGCCACATTGGCATCGATCAAAAAATGAGGCGTCCCTTCAAACAGGCGAGCGTTGTCGGATAATAGTGTGTCATCGAAAACTACCGTGTATGGCCCTCTATGGGATTGAATGACCAACTTCTCAGACACGGCTAAAGCCTCCATCTATAGCGATGTTTTGGCCGGCAAGATAAGTGTTCTCTTCACTGGCGAGCCAGAGAACCAGGCGAGCAATTTCATCTGCCTGTCCGAGTCGACGTGCTGGCACTGTAGAAACGATGGCTTGTATCCCATCCTCTCCGAGTATCCGCCGGGTCAACTCGGTATCAATAAAGCCTGGTGCAATGCAGTTCGCCAAGACACCATCGGCCGAGTGTTCAGCAGCTAGCGCCAGCGTCATGCCATCCAGTGCAAATTTACTGGTGGAATAGGATGCCCTGTGTTCCTTGCTGATTTTCCCCCAGATTGAAGATACATTGACAATCCGCCCCCAGCCTCTGCGTACCATAGCCGGAATTGCCGCTTGGCAAAGCAAAAACGGCGCGAACACATTCACCTGCTGGATGGACTGAAAATCATCCGGGTTGATCTCGGCAAATGGAGCGATTTTATTAATGCCCGCATTATTGACCAGCACATCGGGTTCAGCATGGCGCACGAAGCCAGCACAAACCTTGATTTGCCCAATATCCGAAAAATCAGCGGTAACCCACTCTTGGCAAATATCATCCACTTCACTGTTTTTGCCTGTGCGGGTACCAATCACCCACGCACCCTCAGTTCGAAATGCTTGCGCAATTGCCCGCCCAATCCCCCTTGAGGCACCAGTGATAAATACTTTCTTGCCTGAGAAGCGCATAACCTTTGACCCCTATACCGCCCGGACATACCGCATCAGATACGCACCCACAAGATGGTCGAGGACCATATGTGCGTCCTCGGCAGGACCATATTCCCTGGGCTCGGTTGGCACATGGACGCCCTCGTCGGCCATGGCTCTCATCTTGCCCCCATCGAAGGCGGTAATAGCCACGGTCTTGATGCCAGCCGAAAGAGCATAGTCAAAGGCCTTGATCAGGTTAGGTGAATTGCCAGAAGCTGAAATGGCGACCAACACATCCCCTTGTTTTCCTAACACCCGAAGTTGCCTGACAAAAATTTCTTCATAGCCGAAATCATTACCCAATGCCGTGAGTACAGGCACATTGTCGGTCAAGCTAATGACGCGGAACGGCTGCTCGTAGTCATTGGTGCCATATGCCAGATCATTGGCAAAGTGGCTCGACGTGGCAGCGCTACCGCCATTACCGATAAAAAATATCGTGGCGCCACGACGGCGCGCATCCAACAAGGTTTCAATGAAGCGGGCGATGTCGGCGGTATCAATACGCCCCAGGACTAATTGCAGGTATTTGATGTAGGCTTCGGCAAAAGCGGCGGGCTCCGATGTAAAAAAACGATCAATATTATTCATGGTTGTCTGGGTTAGGAATGTTATAAGTTTCACGCCAAGCGGCATCTGCATAGTAAATCTTGAAAACCAGTTGCATGGTGCGCAAAGCATCTTCGGACGTGCCACTCTGCACCGGCTTGTCGTTCAAGATGGAGTCCGCAAACACAGCGATTTCTTCGTCCCAAGATGTGTCCTTGTTGTAACGTGTGATTTGCTCCCTGGGGTCACCACGGTCATTGTCCGGGTCAGCCTGCACCACAGTCAATGTTTCGGCACCGTAGCTCTTGGTTCCGGATAGAATCCCCCCCAGAATGAGACTGCCTCGGTCCAGGTTGATATCAAGGTGAAAGCGATGCCGCCACTGTGTTGCCGAGGAATTGAGCATACCGACAACCCCATTTGCCGTTCGCATCAATGCGTAAGCGTTGTCTTCAACATCATAGCCCCAATGGCTATTGGAAATGAAGCTGTGCACTTCAGTGAAGTTGCCCCCGAGCAGGCGCATGAGGTCAACCATATGTATCCCTTGGTCAAGCAATACTCCACCACCCGCAATCTCACGCTTGGTGCGCCAGTCCGGCTGGTTGAAGGTAATGAGCTTCGCCTTGCCGTAAACACCGCGCATATTGATGACGCGGCCAAGCTCCCCGGAACGCAAGATACGCAGGGCATCCTGTACGGACTCGTGGTAGCGATGATTGAAACCATACATGAGCCTAAGTGCAGGGTGCTGACGCTCGTGGGCAATGACGCGCACAATGTCTTCAACACTGCGACCCGGCGGTTTTTCGCAAAAAACATGCAGGCCAGACTCCAAGCCCGCGATCGTTACCTCTGCCGCAATGTCGTTAGTCAGGCAGACGATCAGTACGTCCAGATCCTCCGTTAGCAACCGACGGTAATCCTGATGGTAGCGAATACCGTCAGGAAGCGTGCCCTCCCCGTCAAAAGTCTGGTCGCACACCGCGACCACGTGCATATGCGGATGGCGATCAATGCAGTCTTTGCGACGTTTCCCAACCACACCGAACCCGGCAATGCCCACTTTCAAATAACTCATGTTCCTCAACTCACTTCAAAAGTAACGATGGGACTAACACCTACCTGACCCAGATCTGGTTAAAAGTATACTGCGCCATGCCAGTATCGAAGACCCCAGCATGCCTTTTTTCTTTAAGGGAAAATCCGGCTTCCTGAAGATACATATTTGCATCGTTAGCCTGAGTAGTAAATTTATCATTTATTTCAATCAAAATACTCTTTGTTTTAGATAGGATGGGTGCACCACCCTTGAGTATCAAGTGCTCGATTCCATCAACATCCATCTTGATGTAGTCGGGTTGCGGAATTTTGAGAAACTCAACGGCATCAACCATGGAAAGACCTATTGTTGGAAATTTGAAGGCCTTAAGCATAACCTGCCCATCATGCCCATAATCCTGTCCAAACGTAGACAACGCACCTCCCCACTCGGTAGTCGTCATATTGAGTGTGTTGACAGACAATGTATCAGAAAGCGGTAGCGGGACGATGGTGACCTGCTCCGTCAACCCATTGAGAAAAATGTTGCGCGCCAGCAGTTCGAGATTAAAGACCGACGGCTCAAAGGCAAACACCCTGCAACCTCGCTGCTTGGCAGCGTAGCAAGAGTACAGCCCTACATTCGCCCCAATATCCCAAACTACCGAACTTCTGGGTATGCCATCGATCCATTCTAAAGTTTCCGGCTCCTTGGATGAGAAGCTGTCGGCACGGTATTTATTGAGCGTGTTGGGAATGGAAAAAGTTAATTTCAATCCCGAGTGACTCACCTCTTGTGTCCGGCTCATCGCATTATTGATAATCTGGGTGTAAAAATAGCGGCCAACAACCGTTTTGCCCATAAGGGCAATTAACCCGTTAATGAGCCGCTTAAGGCCAGACTTGATGATTTTTTCCAATCTATAACACCACTAAAAAACTTGCATTTACCTGCTTTAAGTATTTACCAGCACACTCCGAAAAAACTGCGCCAGATGCTGCGGTTTGGCACTGCTTAGATCCCTAAACTGATGACGGCAACTGGCACCAGAAACTAACAGCACGGTAGTAACTTCATTTTCGGCTGGCAAACGCACATTATTTTGAAAAATTCTTTTTGACAAGCTACTGTGCCGATAACCAAAGCCGCCACCCATTCCACAACAGCCCGTAGAAATAATTTCTGCGTTGAGGCCAAACATGCTATTTAAAAATACTACCATAGCCGAGGCATTACCCGTCACTCGTTCATGACAATGCGGATGAAAATAGACCGTTTGGTCATTTGCAGGCAAGGCCGGACTTTTTAATCGGCCTGCAACATGCTCGTGCAATAGAAACTCATCCAGCAAAAAACATTTTTCCATCAAATCGGCGGGGTAAGCATCACCCAAAAGAGCGGGGGCTTCATCGCGCAATAATAGCAATTCCGCCGGTTCGAGGCCGATAATCGGTTTCGCGCCCCTAGAGATCAAATCATCCAGAAGGCAACGCAACCTCTTTTTTGCCTGGCCCAAGAGGCCTTCGCTCACCAGCAGCCGTATAGAGCTATCCATGAAGCAGAGTTCAGGATCATAACCCAAGCGTTGCAACACGAAGATCGCCGCTTCACCGATTTCCGGCTCAAGGTGGTTGACGTAGGGATCCACCAGCAACAACACTGGTCGCAGTCCATCTCCAGGTGTGGTTACCGTTGTATACCTGGCACCCGCGCGACGGCTCAACACTACCGGCGCAGGCATCGGTGGCTTGCGCTCCAGCCCCGCCAGCCTCATCACCAAAGTCGTGCGCGCAAAGCGACCCATCAGGATACGTAATGCTTTCGGCTGCATCGCAAACAATGTTAACAACAGAGGTTGCATTCCCATCAACCATTGCTTCGGCTGCCACAAGCGGCCGCGCTGACGGCGGCACAAATATTCCGCTTTCATCCGTGCCATATCCACGCCGGATGGGCATTCGGTCTTGCATGCCTTGCAGCCTAGACAAGTCTCCATAGCCTCGGCCAGCACAGGGTCGTCCAACCCCGCACCACTTGGTTGTAAGAAGGCTTGGCGCAGCAAATTGGCCCTGCCCCGCGTGCTGTGCAACTCTTCACCCGTGGCCTGGAAAGTGGGGCACATGGCACCACGACCCGTTCCCTGCCGGCAATTGCCGCTGCCATTGCAGCGCTCAAGCACCAGGTCAAAACCGCCGTCGGCTTGCCAATCAAAACCAATGGGCGAAATTTGCGTTGCAATTCGAGGGTGTCGGCGTATATGCGCATCCACCGGTTGGTCGGAGAGAATTTTCCCCTGATTAAATATCCCGGTGGGATCGAAGGCTTGTTTGACTTGGCCCAGCAAGGCATAAACTTCCTCGCCGAGAAATTCGCGCAAGTAGGGTGCACGCAGGCGGCCATCACCGTGTTCGCCAGACAAAGAGCCCCGATAATGCTTAACCAGGGAGGCGGTTTCCTCAGCAACGCGCCGGAATGTGGCCCGGTCAGATTCGGCATCGAGATCAAGAGCGGGACGCAAGTGCAATAGGCCCACCGAGGCATGCCCATAATAAACGCAGTCAAGACTGTAGCGCTCCATTATTTGGCCGATGTCACGGGCAAAGCCGGGCAAAGCATGAACAGGAACCGCACTGTCTTCGATCACCGCTACAGGACGGGCTCTTTGGCGCAACCCCATGAGCAGCCCCAAACCGGCTTTGCGCAAAGTCCACACCCGTGATGCATCGGCGCCTTCAAGCACCGGCCAGGCCGTACCCAAGCCTTCTGCTTTCATGATGCCGACAGCTTGCTCGGCCTTGATCCTGGCATTGGCAGGCGTGTCTGCGAAAAATTCTGCCGCCAGCACGGCAGCGGGATTGCCGACCACCCAAGCGCAATTGGCTCGCTGGCCGGGGTGATCGGCGGCGGCTCGCAATATATTGGCGTCCATCAACTCACATGATGCCAAACCGTCTTGCGCCAGCAAACGAATATTAGCCCTGAGCGCCGCATCGAGAGAATCAAAATGGATGCAAGCCAAAGCCTTACCCCTTACCAACGGCGAAAGTTTGAGGCGTATAGCCGTGGCCAAAGCAAGCGTGCCTTCGCTGCCGCATATCAATGACGCCAAGTTGAATTGCGCTCCACCATCCATCCATGGCTGTGCTTGTGCCAGGGCATCCAGGGCATAACCGGTGTTGCGGCGAATAACGCCGGGATCCGGATAATTAGCAAGAATAGTGTCACGGTGACAGCTAATAACGCCATAAACTACGCGGTATATTTCACCCTCAAGCCCGGAGGCTTGGCACTTGGCTTCGAGAGCCGGTTCCTCAAGAGGCCCAAAGTGCACAATACTTCCATCGGCCAGTACCGCCTTTATTTCGAGCACATTTTCCCGCGTGGTGCCGTAAACAATGGAGTGTGAACCCGCAGCGTTGTTGCCCACCATGCCACCGATCGTACAGCGGCTGGAAGTGGAAATATCAATCGGAAACTGCCAACCCAAAGGACGCAGATAATCATTCAGGTCATCCAGAACCACTCCGGGCTGCACCCATATCGCCCCGTTTTCAGGCAGCGACAGGATGCCTGCCATGTGGCGGGAAAAATCAACAACAACACCTTCCCCGACACACTGCCCAGCGATGCTAGTGCCGCCGCCGCGGCAAATCAGGCTACTACATTCGTCTCTGGCCCGGTTTACCAGGGCGATGCACTCTTCCTCGTTCCGGGGAAAGGATACCCCGGCTGGCTCTTGTTCATAAACGGAAGCATCAGTTGAGTAAAGGCGGGGATCGGTAGCTGCGTTAACGCTCATGTAAAACGCCATTTATAAAAGCCGTCCATTCGTTCAGCCAGTTGCTACCCAGGTATACCGCCTGTCGATGGAATTCGTTTCTGGCATAAACCACTTCCGAGCTGTTCCACCATTGATCGGGATCCTCCCAGATAACATTAAGCTGCGTTGCAGCAGCCTGTGGATCATGAAATACAATTTTCGCCGCCATAAGGATTTTTAACAGCGGATCCATTGCGGGATTAAGCTCCCAAAGATGTCCGGGATAAAGCAACAAGGTGGGCAACCCGGAAGCCATGGACTCGGCAAACGTAGTGCATGGATAGGTGCAGATGACAACTTTTGAATGCGCTAAAACTTCGTAAAACGTCTGCCCTTCGATCAGCTTATCCGCACCCAAGTCGTCAATATATCTTTGGCGTATATTCCACCCCATATCAGGGCACGGCTTTGCGCGAAAATGCGGTCTTATGATGTCAGTTAAAGAATGATAAAACTTAATCGCCTGGTCATAATGAATCAATATTTGGCCTGCCATTGGGGTTGCCCCAACCCGAATAACGTACCGGGGCAATTCTAAACCTATTAACGAAATGATTTTTTTTTCCGAATGCACCTTGAAACCAATAAGCTTTGGGGCCGGAAGCCGGACATGTTTGGGGTGAAGCGGTATCACCCATGCCGCATAAAAATCAGAAATATCTTCCTCGAAATTAAAACATATCATCGACCCCATATTTATCGAGCCGCCATGCTGAACAGGGATGAGTTTACAACCCTTAATTACCTGTTCGGCGGACCATAATTTGAATAGCTCACTGGCCCAGTGCCCAACGCCCGTCAAAATCATTTTTGGATTCATGCGAATTTTGCTGGCTCGATCCCTCAGCGCTGAAAAGCCTTCCACATATGCATAAGGCAGGTCTTTCACAATCCGCCTGAGCAAAAAAGATTCAAATGCATTTTTTGCTTTGCTATCTAACGAAATATCGCCCCTGCCCAATCCTGAATCATCAAGAGGAATCGGCCATTCAAATTCCTTGAGATACAAACGGGGCAACTGCTTAAGGCTCAGATTCAATTTCAGCAGAGCGGCAGGTGTAAAATATGACTGAAAGAAAACTACCCGATTTTGAATTGGCAGCCAGCCAAGAAAACCATCTACGAACTTAACAAGCTTATACTTTAACGGCCTTGCTTTCAGCTTGCTTGGTGAACCCGTTTCCAAACTTGTTGCTGAATCCAGCTTATTTACCTTGCACTGGCTAAAATAATTTGACTCGATGATCTCCAGAAAAAGCTGGTGATTCCATGGGTCATTGATAATTTTCTGGATAAAATCATCGTAATCAAAACACGGCTTGCATCCCACATTTGATGTGAGCGCTATTGTTTGCAGTTGCCCGTGTTCTCCAAAAGCCAACCGCAGGCACTCCCAGCGATCCCAAATAACGGCAATGTAAGTCAGCAACCAAGGACCCAGAATCATTTGCCAGTAGCGCAAGGTGCGGTCAATTTGGTGGTAGCGATTCATTGCGCTAGCGATATCCGCAAGCAACGAGCCGTACAAGCTCTCCAAATAGCCGTAGTCCTCCCTGAGTTTTTCCCGATCATCCCAATGATTGGGTATCACCTGGCATGATCGTTTCATCCATACATCTTTTCGATCATACAGCCGACACCACTCTCCCAGAAAGACGATGGGTTCATCACTGCCCCATGTCTGCTCAAGGGCCGTCGTGACAAGAAGTTTTATGTCTGGATCGGGAACCATCTTTACCCTTTAATTTGCTATCAAAGTCGCGGAAGGGATTCAGCTATTGGTTTCACCCCAGACAAAATGCGCTGGAAGGACTCAATCTCTTTTTGTGGAAGCACACATGCTCTTCCTCCCGGAGGGATGCTGCTAATGACGCGTTTGCCGGCGAGCAAACCGATAACCATTGCCATGGATTCACAACCAACCACAACATCACAGTCCACCATTTCCTCCAATAGGGTACGTACTCCACCCTGAATAATCGGCAAATTAAATTCATTTCTGGCCCAGTTATATTTATCGCCCGGTTCGGATGGATGAGGGCGAATCAGAATGCGTTTAACCTGCCTACCCAAGCTGGCAATGTTAGAAAGAAAGTAACGCAGTGCATCTTCTTCCACATAACCCCAATGGCGTTCATCTCCGAACTGCTGCAATGCGTGAGTGCGTATCGGTTCACATATATACAGTACCGATATTCCATCCGATGGCGACAGAGACTTCTTCGGTATGGCGGCGAGTTCCTGACAGATATCCTGAAAATAAGGGTTCTCCACCTGATGCACTGGGAGAGTTTGAAAAATTTCTTTTGCCATGCTTGCAGCCACAGCATCTCCGACCCAAATTTCATCTGGCAGACAAGTCTCGCCTGAACGGATGAATCGCTCCCGATAGTTGACCCAGTGATCCAGAAACGCAATTGAATGCTTGCCGGATGCACGCGCCAACTTGATTGCGTTGTATTCCAAATCTGACGGCCAGGAAGTGCCGCAAAGAACCGAGCTGGCGCTACGAATAGCATCCTCAAGGGAAAGGATTTCAATACTGCCCAACTTTCGCTCAAATATCTTGCGTGCAGGCCCCTCAAGAACATAAATGCAAGCCAACCCTTGACGACGCACATAGCTGCTGAGGATTTCCGCACCGCCAGCATCATGAGAAACAATCGCGAAAGGGTTTGTCAAGATTTGACTATACGATGTGTTGAATTCCATTCAGGATAATTCTGGATATTCTTCGAACCAGAATTCATGTAATGTTGTGGCCTTGGGATTTTTACCATAATTTGCATTTAAGCAGCGCCAACAGAAGTTATAAAATACGGCCTCAATTCCGCATTAAGGCTGATTTTAAAATCCCCTCTATTGGGTGAGTTCACCCCGACGAAATCAATTTCCTGAATGCCTTTTTCAAAGGCATCTTTTATCATATGCATCAGCAAAAACGTCCCCGCAAAAGTTTTTCTATGGGACGGATCATTCGCGCCGAATAAATAATACGCAGTCCTATCGTCATACAGAAACAGAACCGCTGAAACCGGCACATCGTCCAGCATGGCACAGCCCATTTCCCCATAATTACCCGCGATCGCATGCTTTAAGATTGACTTAACCAGTACTGACTCCCGATCAGTTCTGTCAATATTCTGCCGTGCGAAAGTCTTGGCATGAAGATCGTCCAGTATCCCTTCATCGCCACTCATTTTCAGCTTCAGCAATTGGGACGACTTTTTGAATTCTTGTCTTCTGACCGTTCTTACTGATGACACATAACCATCAAAGTTATGATATCCATTTATATCCAAAATGCCGGTATAGCGCAGATCAATGTTAAATGTCCCCTTGTCGGGTTCGTGATAGTTGTGCCATTGGAATGGGCGGAGATCACGCAACCTCCATGACTGGCAGAAACAGTATTTCTTGTAATACCCTGTCAACTGCGCGACAAAATACTCGACGGTCTTGAACTCGTGCGTTATTTGAGAATGTGCTGCCTGACTTGAGTTGTCCGCCAATAAAATCCCCTGGTATTGCGTAAACGGAAATGGTGTGTCGATAGGATTCCCAGGATCCGCGTAGATCACTACCGCGCCAGCAACGATTTTATCTTTGTCGTAGCAGGTAACCAAATCATAATTCGCCAGAAGAGAATCAAGAAATCTGCTGTAAACAAATACACTTCTTTGCGGGGATGTGGATACGAAAGCATCCCATACTTGCCTGTCCTCTTTGAAATTTACTTTCCAGCCGCTCATATTGACGCAATCTTCATCGGACACCTCCACACGAGGCAATTATCGTGCATGCCTCTTCAAGCCTATTTAGCGGAACATTCTGATGGCACGGCAATAGAATGCAAGGCCTATATTCTGGATTGCGGCAGTCTCTTCTGATGTCAATGCGATATATCCCAGCATGCACTCCAATATCCTTCAGCAAACAGTCTGCTTTCTCACGCATTTTTTCATCTGAAATTGAAAAACATGGCATGGCAAACGGCATGATCTGCTCATAATTCCACAACAACAATTCTGGAAAAGCATTTTTCCCGAAGAAATCGACCACAAATTCCATACGCTCACGGCGTTTACGCCCAACCTCCCTGATTTCATCCGTAGAGGCGGGGAACCCTGCCAAATCGTATGAATCGGGCTTAATGAATTGTGTCAACAACTCATAGGCACTGCCGACAAATAATTTCTCATGGGAAGAACCCTCCACATCGAAAGCGCTCGCGATAATTTTGCGCATCCACATTCTGACTTCCGGAATATCATCAGGCGCTTCTGCCACAATACACCGCAACTTCTCCTCCAGTTCCGGGTTGCGTACTATGATGCCTCCGGCCATTCCCTCAATATTAAAAAATTTCGGCAAACTGAATATCGCCACATCACTTGCCCAATCTCTCTCTCCCGTGATTGCCGTCGCGAAAAAAGAATGTGCACAATCCTCAATCACGTTTGGATGCAAAGGTGCGTTCCGTTGAGGGAAACCGTATTGGTGATACCACAGCATTCCGTCACCGTTTTGACCCATATCCACGGGAAATGCAAACGGCGTGATTGCATTTAAGACACATGTGGAAAGGAATGGGGGAACACATAGCCTGCTTCGATATCTATGCATTCCCAATGCCTTAAGCACGATATTGATTCCCGCCCTGCCGGAGGAGAGGAGAATGACCGGATGGCCAAACCAATCGGAGAGCACCTTCTCACATAAAACTGGATCGCTCGGTTCCGGCTTGTCATCATGGCGAACAGGCCGAGGGTAGTGTGTAATGGTACGCACCGTTCCAGCATTATCGAGGGGCGTGATGAACGGCATCATTGGTTAATTATTACCTTTTCCAGATAAGAATGTCTTCACGTGAATACGAATATGGAAGCGTCCTCGGCTGCGGCAAGATAAAGGCTTCATATCCTCGCATCCTCATATCTTTTACCAAACCCAATGTAAAATCATCATTGAGATAGCTACCTGGGTCGCCCATCGATTGCTGAGCTTGGGAAAAAATCGAGGATTGCACTTGGGTTTCATCATTTTCATGTGCCGATTTCAACGCCCTGTACTCCTGAGTCACTTTTTCTGCAAGTTCAGAAGCTTGAAATCGCCGAGCCATATCGACATTGGGAATATCCGCAATTAAAAATCTCCCGTTATGTTTCAAACATGAAAGGCATTTTTCGATAAACTGGATCGCTTCGCCCCGATCTTTCAGGCACGTCATGACTGAATAGACAATAATGCAATCGAAGGTTTCTGTGATAGCCACAAACGGCCAGCGCCCGGCAATTAGGTCGATATTCTCCGGTGTTCCGAATTCTTTGTATTTCTCAATACATTGATCGTGGTCAACTCCGACTGCACGCGCAACCAGGCGGGCTAGCGGAGTCAGCAAAAGCCCAACGCCACAACCGACCTCAAGAACAGTGCTTTCTGGAGTGATTTCCAATTTTCTGACAACATCTGCAACGATGTCCTCTATATTTTCATTAAACAGACTCCTGCCTGATATCAGGAGAGGAGAGTTCAACTTGCTGGCTGCAACGCCATATGCCTCGAAAAAATCCATATCAACCCCAGTTACTTTAAGGAAACTTCTAGAAATCTGTCTTCGATGCGCACTTGATGAATCGAACAAATCTTTCGCCGAAACATCTCAGGCGAATTTTGTTTTGTGCCAAGGCTATGCTGATTCCAGCTTGGTATGTAAGCAATTTCTGTTGGATCACCCAAACAATGGGGCACATCCACTCCATCGGCTACGCATCATTTCAAATCGTCCAGCTGTGCCCATACTTTGTGGAACGCATCTATCACCTGGTTTACCTGCGCCTCCGGGAACAAGTGTTCGCACATCTCGATGCCCAAAAAAGTCTCGTCGTGCAGCTTCTCGGCATTCGGGCAGATACCGACATCATAGGACACGCTGCCCTGATAAACGCTGGATGTCCACGGAAAGCCTCCACGGCCATAGGCAATGCGTTTCTGATAGATCGGATAGCGATGAATATTGACGTAACCCTTGCCCAAACCCGGAACACCTTCGGCGTCGAGCGCTTCTACCAGACGTGCGCGGGTAACCCCGATGCGGTCCACGTCGAGAATCATTGCGAACTTATAGAAGGCATGGGTGCACTGATCGAGAACCAGGGGTACGCGCAGGCCATCCAGCCCGCTCAGGCCCGCGATCAGACGTTCAGCCACGGCTTGGCGCTCGGCTACAAGACGCGGAAGCTTCTTCAACTGCTCGATGCCGATCGCAGCCTCGACTTCGCACATCCGGAAATTAAACCCGATCATATTGGTGAGGTCGGTTACTCCCTTGTCGCCAGCGACCGCTTCGGCATGATTGCGGATTAATTGCATCCGTTCTGCCAGAAGCGGATCGTTGGTCACGCACATTCCGCCCTCACCGGTGTGAATATGTTTATGGTAATTGAGGCTGTAGACGCCGATATCAGCGATGGTCCCGGCGTAACGCCCCTTGTAAAGCGCGTTAGGAGCCTGGGCGCAATCCTCGATCACCTTAAGGTTGTGTCGGCGGGCGATAGCCATGATCTCGTCCAGTTTCGCAGGATGCCCATGGATGTCAATGACCATGATCGCGCGTGTGCGCGGAGTTATTGCGCGCTCAACCGCAGCGGGATCAAGGTTGAAAGTTTCCGTCTCGATATCCGCAAAAACCGGAATCGCGTTCCAGACCAGGATCGCCGTAGCGGAAGCGGACATTGACCAGGTGCTGACGATCACCTCGTCACCTGGTTCAATCCCGATGGCACCGACTGCTGCCATCAATCCCGATGTTGCCGAATTCACCGAAACAGCATGCCCGATGTTGAAATGCGCTGCCCAGGCGCGCTCGAAGGCTTGCACCTTTTTCCCACCATAGAAATTCGGGTGCCAACTCCCCAAAAACTGCGACAGCACGCCGGATGCGACAACCGCTTTGGCTGCCTCCAGCTCCTCATTGCCGATGGAATTGTATAGGGGAAATTCCTGACTGATAGCCTTGGGGCCACCGAAAATAGCCAATTTTTGTTTCACTTTCATCCTTTCGTTAAGTTCAATACACGTTCAACAGTTTCCAATGTCTGACTTGCGGTCTCACCGTCGGAGTACAGCGCCGTCCCATCGACGAGATGCCGGTATAAATGTTCGGCCACCCACCATTGGTAACGCCGAAAATCCGTTGCGACCTGCCTGGCAGTGTCGGACAACTTCAGGTATCCTGGATAATCTGGGTCAGGCACAACTTGGCGCATCTCGATCCGTTCACCGCTATCGAGATAATGGACGAAGCCGCCGGTTCCAACCAATTCGACGCATGCAAGAGAAAAACATTCCTCCCGCGCGGCCAGGAAATGGACATCGCAATCACCAAAGCGAATTCGCACGTCAGGCTCAGGATCCACCCCTGCCCAAACGCGCCCAGCATGGATGAGTTCTATCTCACCCACCTCGCCAAGTAAAAAGCGCAGCAAGTCGACGAAATGGGAGGCATTATTGAGAAAGCCCTTGCTGTACCAAACCACACCTTTGTAAAGATCGCCGCAGCATCCCTCAGCAAGTGCCTGCTTCAGCGCCAGCACACCGGGTTCGAAGCGGCGCATATAATTTACCAGCAGCACACAATCCGCCCGCTTGGCACACGCGGTCATGCGCTTGGCCTCGGCGTAGGTCGCGGCGATCGGCTTTTCACAGAGCACAGCCCGCAAAGGCTTTTGCAAGAGCAGCTCCAATGCTTCCATGTGATTCGCGGTAGGCACACAAAGCGCCACTACGCTCGGATTGACGTGGCGCTGCATAGCCTCAATGCTGTCGAAAGCAGGGACACCGAACTTAAGTTCGAAACGCGCGCGCTCAGCAGCCGACGGGTCAACACCTGCTACCAGGTCGAATCCGGAATGGCTGGCGAAGGCATTGGCGTGGGTAAGCACTGGGCCCGCCCCTACCGAAACATCATAGTCGTAGCCTTGGCCAATTCGACCAAGCCCGACCACTGCTGCTGGAAAGCAAATCCGGCCAGCAGCTACTTCATTTACGCTCATTGGCCATCCCAGGTTCATCCAGCAGATCCCACGCCATCGGCGTCCCCAACTTTATGTCGGCCCGCGCGCGCTGCCCCATGACCTTGTCCATCCACTTCGGCGGCAGACCATGTCCCGGCCTGATCGCTCGCACGTTGTCGCGGCTGAACACCTCCCCGGCCTTCACGTCTTTGACCACATAGAGCGAGCGCCGGAACACCAGGGAGTCGCGCTCCTTCTCCGTAGGTCCGTAGTGTACCTGCCCCAAGGCTTGCCAAGCACGTTCCGTTTCAGTGACGAGCGCACGTAACTCGGCTGGCTCCATCGAGAACGCCGAATCCACTCCGCCGTCAGCACGGGCCAAAGTGAAATGCTTCTCAATGACACTCGCGCCCAGTGCCACGCTCGCCACGGCAACACCGATCCCCATGGTGTGGTCCGACAACCCTGCTTCGCAGGCATAGCGATCCCGAAGGTGCGCAATGGTAGCGATATTGGTGTGCTCGGGCGTAGCCGGGTAGGTGCTCGTGCATTTCAACAGGACGAGGTCTCGGCAGCCCGCACTGCGTGCGGCTGCCACGCTCTCATCCATTTCTTCCATGGTTGCCATTCCCGTCGAGATAATGAGAGGCTTGCCGGTAGATGCCGCCCGGCGGATCAAAGGAATATCCGTATTTTCGAACGAAGCAATCTTGTAGCAAGGGACGTCGAGCGACTCGAGAAAATCTATTGCCGTCTCGTCAAACGGCGTACTAAAACCGATCATGCCCAGCTTGCGACAATGCTGGAAGATCGGCTGATGCCACTCCCATGGGGTATAGGCTTCCTGGTAAAGTTTATATAGTGATTTGCCCTGCCACAGGCTTTTCGGGTCGGCAATCATAAACTCGCCCTCATTCAGGTCGAGCGTCATCGTGTCAGCCGTGTATGTTTGTATCTTGAGAGCATGTGCGCCTGCCTTGGCGGCGGCCTCAACAATTGCAAGAGCACGTTCGAGTGACTGGTTATGGTTGCCGGACATCTCGGCGATAACCAAAGGAGCGTGGTTTCGGCTTATCAATCTGCCAGCGATCTTGAACTCTTCGGTCATTTTTTAATGAAGCCTCTTTGAATAGCTGATGGACTCAACTTGGTAGCCTGCGCCTAAAAATAGACGCTGGGAGCGCTCATTACCGCCAAGCACATAGGCACTAATCTTTTTTATCTTTGGCCGATTGGCGGCAAACCAATACTCTGCACTTTGCAAAAGCTCACGTCCCTGCCCCGATTGCGTAATATCTGGAACAAGATAAATCGAAACGTTCGCCTCGTCGCCCTGAATGTCAAAACGCACAACCCCAACTGGCAAACCTTCGCGCTGTCCAATGAGCAATAATTTATCAGTGGAGGCCAGCACCGAAGCAAACCATTTCTGATGGTCTTCCCAATTAATTATGTCAGAGTTACGTGAGGCTGCCCTGATGATTGGGTGATTGCGCCACTCGAATAATTTTTCTGAATCGTCCTGCCTTGCAACTCGAATTTCAATGCCACTGCAACCCAGATTTCCGATAACGCGCAACACGCCACGACCATCCACAGCCCGCATTCCATTGCGGGAAATAGCCTGCCTCAGGTAGCTATTTTCCATAAGTACGCTCACATGCCGCCTAATCGCTGGGATCAGCTCGCCTTCCAGTTCCGGCGCATACAGTAAGCCTTCGGATGCCGCATCAGCAATCTGATGGCGCTGATTGTCCGCCACACAGATGGCCATCGCAGGCAAACCCAGGCAACAACGCTCCCATGTAGCCACCCCCCCCGCACCAATCGCCAGATCAGCAGACACCATCAACTTCGCCATCTTGTCGGTTTGCACATGACAAATAAATCCGTGTTGTACACATACCGCTTTGATTTGCTCACCACAAGGGTGCTGTGCGCCTATCACCACATCGATATGTAGGCCAGAAATGTCAATCTCGGACAGCGCCTCAACTGCACGTCCTGTGTAGTTATCGGCATCTACACCCCCAAAGAACACCAATACACGCTTGACCGGACCGTTGCGCGGCTTGATCTGTTCGCGCAACTGCCTAAATTCATCACGTAACAAAGCGTAGCTTGGCCCCAGCAATAATTGGCAGTGTGCAGGCACTTTACCGCCATATCGGCTATTCATGTCCGCGTAAAGATTCTGATCCAGCAATATATCGCAATCGTGCTGACGGTCAGCGATGTCATCGATGACCAGAATCTTTCTGGCTGTTTGCCGCAGCATGGACTCCCAACGAAAATCCAGTGCATAGTGATCTACGATGAGCCAATCCCAATTCCTATCGGACAGCGCCTGCATGGAGCCTGCTGCATCCTGTGCCTGACTGACTCCCAGCCAAGGGGCGTGTGCAAGCTCACCCAATGCCGCATTATTTTTGGCGCTTTCGAGCGGCGCAAACTCATGCCCTTTTGCCGCCAACATACCGCGCATATGTTGAGGCAGATGGCGACTGGCAAAACGAATCTGCGCTCCGCGTTGTTTAAGCGCGTCCGCCAACGTCAGGCAGCGCATGAAGTGGCCTGAGCCTATGGTAGGCGATGAATCGACACGAAATACAACCTTCACGATGGCTCCGTCAATTACCTGATGTCACAGCATGCATTGACATCACCAAGTGCGCCCGTCATAGGCCGTCTCGATCTCTTTTATTTCAACCCATTCCCGCCGCACCGAGCTCAATTCGGCCGCAAAAAGTATGTCTGACAAATGGCGATCTTCAGCCCAGGTTTTGGGATAGTCATTTTTCCCCTCCAGCGCACCGACAAAGCTGGCTATTTCCTGATGGTAGATGTCCTCGAAATTGAAGGTGCTGAGCGCCCTCAGGCTGGCGGGCTTGAGCTTGCGCCATGAATCATCGGCAAGGCTGTAGCGCAGAAGTTCTTGTGCGGCAAGATCCAGCGTGAAGCTATGCTCTCGTGCAGATACCCTTGCCAAACGAAAAGGATTCACTTGGTGAAGCTCGACCAGCAACGAACCACTAATCCCGCTCTCGAACTCAAGCAGCAAATGATAAGTGTCATCCATGTCGGTTTCCCATTCGGAGGCCCGCTTGTTCAACGCGCAAACCGCCTTGACCGGTCCGAACAGCCATACCAGGCTTTCCGCCTCGAACGGTACCATTTCCCGGACTGCCGATGTCTTACGCTGTCCGGCATAAAAATCCGCATAGGATTCCCACGGATGCCAATACGGCAGGTAGCCGCCATAGTGGTAATGAACAGTGTTGATGCCACCCATGCCAATTTTTTCAACTTCCTCCTTGAGCCGGAGAAACAAAGGGTGATAGCGCCATGTGCCCGACGAGTATCCGCGAACGCCGGAGCTTCTCTCCATTTCGGCAAACCATTCAGCTCTGGGCGTAAAGATATTGGCTTCGCAGAAAAATGGCTGTTTGTTGTTGAAACACCATTCGTAATATTCCTGATGAATGTCAGGCGGAGTAGAAATCACACACGCATCAACCCCTTCATGCAAAAGTTTGTCTGGCAGAACGACTGTGTCGATTCCGTAAAGAGCCTTGGCTTCTTCTCGCCGATCTTGCCGGATGTCAAAACCGACTACCGCATGGCCGAGCTGAAGCAAATCGCGAACCCGGCGTTTTCCCATTGATCCCAAGCCGATAACCGCAAACTTCATCGTTTCCTACCCCTCGATCTTCAAGATTCCGCCCGCCGTACGTATTTCCATTGCTTCCTCGTTCACTAGTTCGCGGGTTCTTTCCCAGTATTTTTCATCGAGGCCGGCATTCAACTGCAATAGTTGCGGCTCGCGTTCAAGCAAGCGACAGATATCCTCAACCCCGAACACCTTGCCCGGCTGATACAGCCTCTCGAAGATCGCCCTGAAAAAAGCCAAATCTTCATCGTAATCGAGCGTGAGACGCGCTTTCTGGTTGATATGTGCCGGAGATTTAGGCACTATAGTCTCAACCGAAAAAAGCCCGCTACGGGTAAGGTAATACATAAACCCCGTATCGTTCTTTCCCGGTTTGTAGTTCTCGAATACTTTCTTAAAGGCGCTGGTGCGCACAACCCGCGTCGATAGTCCGAGCGGCAATCCATCTCCGTAGACCACATCCAAGGCAGGATCAGCCAGCAGTTTTTCGGTGCAAAGATCCATGTACAAGGTGTCGGTGCATATATCGTCGCCATCCACCTGCAAGATCACATCAAGTTTGTAGGCTTCTGCAGCGCGATAGAGACGGTCGACCAAGTCGTCTCGGCTACCCCTGAAAACATGCGCGCCGGTCGATTCCACTACATCCACCAAGGGATCATCGTCTGGGTCTGTCGTAGTACAAACGATCACCCGATCCGGCGAAAGATAGCGCGAGGCAAAACACCTATCCAGCAAATGATGAACCCCTGGGCGCCCGACGATGGGCAGCAAAGCCTTGCCAGGCAGCCTGGATGATCCGAGACGAATCGGAATTAACGCACCAATGCGAGTCATTTACTTACTCCTTCAACATTTTCCTGGCAACAGGGGCGCTGGGGGGCATTCGCATTCAAGCGGCCGCATGTGCCCTGCATGCAGCGATTGTAGGGGCGAAATACCGGCTTGACTGCCGGGCCGGTGAAGGTCGATTCGACCGCAGCTCCCGAGTCGAGCACTCGCTTCACTTTGCGCATTCCCGCTTGAAGCGCCTCGAAAGTTTTTGCCAGTTCCTCGTCACGATGGGAATAAGTAATGGTAATCCACGGTATCAGTACTCCATAAGAGATGACCTCCTCGTGGAAGCTGGTATGGAGCTCAGGCCAGTAAGACCCATCTTCCCGGGTACACAGAATCTGCGGGTTGCAGTCGAAGCCGATAATGCGCACGTGGTTTGCGACTTTCTCCTGATGTGCAAGTTTCCGGAAGCCGTCAATGAGGCGCTTTCCCACACCCCATACATGCTTGGTGATGTCGATTCGCTGGCATTCCTCTATCGTCGCCTTGCATGCAGCAAGGCCAACGGTCTCTGAACTGTGGGTCTGGGATAGCAGGAAAACTCGTGGTTTGTCGTGCTTCAGTCCACCCAGCTCCATGATGTCGCGCTTCCCGGCAAGGGCGGAAAAACTGAATCCGTTGGAAATCGCCTTACCGTAAGTGACAAGATCAGGAAAAACACCATACAAATGGTGCGCGCCACGGATATCAAACCTCATCCCCGCGATCATTTCATCGAAAATCAGTACGGTGCCTTCCCGCTCGGTCAGCGCCCTGAGTTTCTCGAGGAAGTTATCCTTCGGCTCTTCATTCTTGACCGGCTCGAGAATCATGCAGGCAATCTGCCCCGGGTGACGGGCATAAAGCGCTTCGACACTGGCAATGTCGTTATAGCGAAAACTCAATGTATAACGGGATTCTTCCTCAAGAATCCCGGCGTTCATCGGTGTCGATCCGATAAACCAGTCGTGGATCGAGAAAAACGGCTGATCGCCACAAACAGCCGCGTATTTCCGCCCAGTGTAGGCTCTTGCGAGCTTCACCGCTGCCGTTGTGACGTCCGAGCCGTTCTTTCCGAACTTAACCATCTCCGGCCAGCCCCAGAGATCAAGGAGAAATTCTGCCACCTCGTACTCAAGCATGCCGGGGCGGGAAAAATTTAATCCAAGATCAATCTGCCGTTTGACGGCCTCATTCACCGCCGGGTAATTATGCCCAAGAATCATGACGCGATTACCCATCGCCCAATCGAGGAAGCGATTGTCATCCACATCCCAGCTATATGCGCCGTCCGCCCGTGCCATAATTTTCGGTGAGAGCCAAGGAAACTGATCCTCGCCCTTGCTGTAGGTGTGGCTTCCCGCAGGGATCATCGCATGAAGCTTTGTGTTCAATTCATTGCTGCGAGTAAAATTGCGAATGGGGCCGGTTACCATGAATACGATCTCCTAAT
The DNA here is from genome assembly GCA_903892645.1 of uncultured Nitrosomonadales bacterium. GTDB lineage: Bacteria > Pseudomonadota > Gammaproteobacteria > Burkholderiales > Gallionellaceae > CAITJF01. The sequence continues at coordinate 37,742 of CAITJF010000203.1, forward strand.
TAATTGAGCTTTAATATTTTTGAGCGTCGGGGATGGTGGTTACTTAACACCATCCTGATTTGCAAACTCTTCGCTTGGCGATCATCATCTAGACGCTCTCCATGAGCGTGGAAACGGGCCAAAAGGACTCTCGGCTTCACTTTGATTCCCGGCAACTGGAAACCCGGCCCGAACTTCAGAGACTTTGCCTGGGTCAACCATCACAATGTTGCACGAATCATCACTCCTTGGAGCTGGCTCACCGCAAGGCTGAAATGCGACCGAAGCACCCCCCTTATAGCGCAGCCCCCCACCTTCGCCGCATCGATTGACAGCGATCACATATACCTGATTCTCAATTGCACGTGCCTGTGTCAGCACCTGCCAATGCTTGTCGCGCTGCTCGGGCCAGTTGGCGATGATGAGCACAAGGTCTGCATATGGACAGACTTCTTTGAAAAGAAGGGGAAATCTTAAATCATAGCAAATAAATACCGTTGCCCTGACCCCGTCGATGTCGAAAATTACGGGGTCGCTGCCCGCAGAGAACACCCGATCCTCTCCGGCATAGCTGAATAATTTCTGCTTATCATAGGCCGCATTTATCATTCCATCCGGCCCAAACAACACAGCCGTGTTGTAGCATTTATTGTTTCTTCGCGTCGCAATTCCCGCTAACACGTACACTTCATTGTTGCGTGCCGCCGCTGCAAAAGCCTGCATGGACTTCCCGTCCTGCGGCTCAGCATAATCCGAACTCATGGTAAATCCCGAAGGGCTGGTTTCTGGCAGCACAACGAGTCGCGCGCCTGCACGCGCCCGTTTTTCAATGAGTTCAACTGCTCGCGCCAGGGAACCCTCAGGATCCTGCCAGCCAGTATCATATTCGCCAATTGCAACCTTAAGCATCTGCCCCCCGTCTTCCCATCTCGATCAACTGCACAACATCCCTTAAATGCTCGTAAGGCGTCTCGCTCTGTCCGCGGCGGACGCCATCGATAAAGAGCTGAAGTGCACTGCGAAAGGCAGTAAAAGAATCTCGAAACACCTTTTTGATCGAGGAATGCTCGCCAATATAAGTCAAGGAAATCTCGCCACTGGATTCACCTGTTGATCGAATAACACCAGTGCATCCATTTTCCCAGCGGAGAGAAAGAGTCACCATTTTTCCATCGGTATTCGACTCAGCTTCATGTACTTTTCCTGGCTGTAAAAAACAAATTACAGGGTCAATAATATGCACCGCGTAGCAATCCCACGATTTCGGAGTCACGCCAATAATATGTCGAACCGGACCAAGTTGCTCCGCTTCATCTGCCGTAAGACGCAATTCTTCGGCATAACGCAAGGCAGAGCAGGAAAAGATCTGAGCCGGATTATCAGCCAGCGAGAATATCTCATCAAGTTCCCTGATGCTTAAGGCAGGTGGCTTATCCAGATACACAGAGAGTCCAGCTTTCAGAAATGGTTCTGCGATTGCGCGGTGCTGCTTGGCGTCATCCCGCGCCAAGAGGAGCGCATCGATTTTTCCCAGCATTTTCCGAAAATCATCTACTACAACCGGAATACGGGCAGCCCGTGCAATATGCGATGAAACGGCGCTATCTTGCGTCCAAATATGAGTTACACATGCGCCGCGCAATTGATCCTCTGGAAACCTCCGTTCCCCGAGATAGGCTGGTATGGCGGGAAACGGGCATTCGGCCATCGCCACTGGATCATAACCGTTGATAATGGCAGACCAGGAGTATGGGTGGCCGTTTCCTTCACTCATGCCGATGATCCCCAGCCTCAAATCTCGAGGTGTATTTACTTCAGATTCCATCGTCTCGTATCTATCAAATCAAGGTCTTCACTCGCTATTTCCACTGGCGCTTCGATGGCAGCCATCTCGCATGCAGAAATAATCTCTTCCAACTGCTTCAGTGTATCCACACCAACGATAATCCGGTCTATTTCAGGTCGCGACATGGCAGAATTCAGACTGGTCTGCAATGGAGTTAGCTCATAATGCGCGAGCCAGTAATCCCATTGACCCCATAGCTGTTGCCAACGGTTAAATGCCGCAGGGCGACCAGTCGCAGGCATCAACAGCAAGCCTTGCAAGAAAACCGAGCGGGTATGAATTTCGACGCCAGCTTCGTACAGCTTAGTCAGCCAGCCGGAACTGGCCAGACGGCGATCAAAAACATTGAAGGGGGCCTGCACCAAATCCAGCTTAAAATGTGGCCATAAGGCATCAAGCTCACTGGGCTCATAGATGGAAACCCCTATCTTCTCGACCAAACCCTGATTTTTGAGCATGATAAGTGCTCTATAAAGCGCGTCGCCTTGAGGACTGAGAAGCTGTTGCGAACGGTGCAACAACAATCCATAAAGCCGAGGAATTCTCAGTCGCTCCAGTGAGCCAAGAACAGCTTCTTGCACCCAGGCAGCAACATTTTCACAAGCCTCAGGCAGTGCAGGAGGCAACTTGGAAATAATTCGCCATTGTCTGACACCAATTTCACCCAGCCGCTGCTCACTCTCACCATAAGCAATGGCGGTATCGATGGTATCGATCCCTACAGACCAAGCCCGCTCCAGAATAGCAGCCGCCTCATCAAGCCTGACCTGACCAGCTTGGTTAGCTACACCATATGGCATGCCGAATTGAACGGTACCAAGTGCGAGGCGATTCTTATCCATGTGCAAATATCTGCCTCAAGGTATCTATTACTTGACTCTGCTCCTGGTCTGTCAGGGATGCGTATAGGGGCAGGGTGATGGCTTCTTTACTATAAGATTCCGCTTCCGGATATTGGCCGGGGGTAAATCCAAGTTCGCGGTAATACGGCTGCAGATGCACCGGCATGTAGTGGAGATTGACGCCAATATCCCTTTGCCGCAGCTCCTCGAACACCTGTTGGTGAGTTTTGACCGTCATATCATGTTTCAACCGAACCACATATAAATGAAATGCGGATCGATTTCCGGACTGCATGGCCGGCAATTGCAGTGGCAAGTCTTTCAGGGCATGATTGTAACGACAAGCTAGATCATTGCGGCGTTCGATGAAACTATCCAGTCGCGCAAGCTGGCTTTTGCCCAACGCCGCCTGGATGTCGGTCATGCGGTAATTGAAGCCAAGCACTTGCTGTTCATAATACCAGGCGCCCGTCGGCTTTTGCGCAAAGCGTGCCGGATCC
>CAITJF010000204.1 GCA_903892645.1 uncultured Nitrosomonadales bacterium
ATGCGCTACGCTTATTGCACTCTACGTGCTAGGTTTTAGATTTTGGCCATTTGTTGTAGCCGATAGCGGGTTTATTTGCGCCATGCTCAATAATAAGTTGCGCCTCAATTTTATTTATTTCTTCTGCACTTTGAGATTCAAAAATTATTTGTTTTCGAACTGTAAAGTCACGTTGCTCTTCTTCTGAGAAATCCTGGGCAACTGCCTCACTGTTAACACTGCCGAAGTACGTAAGTGAATTAGTAAGGTCTTTGCCAATATAAATTTTCCCGTTCGGGTAGGTGATTTTATAAATCACTTTTTTCATATACTGAACATTTCAGAGCTCCTAACGTAACGTAGGCCAATTAAAAAATTAGTCTTTTTTAGGGCGGTTGAACAACGAGCGAACCAAAGGCGCATGAGTCGATTTCACTTCTTCGCCCCTATACCCAGCGCACGCAGCCTGCCTTGCTCCAGCTCCGCCGCATCCGGCTCGATCAGCCAGCCCTGCAAGTTATCCAGCACCAGATCAGTCAGCGCGCGTATCCAGTCGTTACGCTCGTTGAGGCAGGGGATGTAGTGGTATTCGCCGCCGCCCGCGTGCTGAAAATCTTCTTTGCCTTCCAGCGCGATTTCTTCCAGCGTCTCCAGGCAGTCGGCGACAAAACCGGGGCAGACCACATCCAGGCGCTTGGTTTTTTGCTGGCCCAGTTCTTTAAGGGTGGCGGTAGTGTAGGGTTTGAGCCATTCGGCTTTGCCGAGGCGCGACTGGAAGCTGACGGCGTATTGTTCGGGCTTCAAGCCCAGTTGTTGCGCCAGCAGGCGTGCGGTCTTGTGGCATTCGCAGTGGTAGGGGTCGCCCTTGTTCAGCATGAATTTCGGCAGGCCGTGGAAGCTCATCAGCAGCTTTTCCGGCCTGCCGTGTTTCATCCAGTAGTCGTTGATGCTGTTCGCCAGCGCCTTGATGTAGCCGGGATGGTCGTGGAAGTGTTTGATGGTGCGCAACGCGGGGGTATTGCGCATTTGTTGCAGTTCGCTGAACACGATGTCGCAGACCGTGGCGGTGGTGCTCGCGGCATATTGCGGATACATCGGCACGACCAAAATGCGCTGGCAGTTTTGTTCCCTGAGTTTGCGCAGCACGCTGGGAATGGAAGAGTTGCCGTAACGCATTGCGTAATCCACCACAAATGGCGCCTTTGTGCGCTGGCTGAGATAGCCTTGCAGCAGCGCAGTTTGTTTCTCGGTATAGACGCGCAGCGGCGAGCCCTCTTTCAGCCACACCTTGGCGTATTTCTCGGCGGATTTTTTCGGGCGGGTGTTGAGGATGATGCCGTTTAGAATCAGCCACCAGATTGCCCTGGGCATTTCCACCACGCGCGGGTCGCCGAGGAATTCTTTCAGGTAGCGGCGCACCGCTTCAGGTGTGGGCGCATCCGGTGTGCCGAGGTTGATCAGCAGGATGCCGGTTTTTTCCGGCGTGCCGTGGGTGAAGGCGGGTTCGGGTTGGTAGGGCATTTATTGTTATCCTAAGCCGGGCGAGCCAGAGCAAAATGTAGGGGCGTAAGGTCTTACGCCCGTACTAAATAATTTTTGTTTTCAGTGCTGCGACTGCGACAGTGCATTGCTGAGCAGCTTGGCGGTGATGTCCACAATCGGCACGACTCTTTCGTAATTCATGCGCTTGGGGCCGACTACCGCCAGCGTGCCGATGATCTGCCCATCGGCGGCGTAAGGTGCGCTGACCACGCTGCATTCGTCCAGCCCGGCCAGACCCGATTCGTTGCCGACAAAAATATGCACGCCCGGCGCATGGCGGCTGACATTCAAGAGTTGCAGCAGGTCAGTCTTTTGTTCGAACACATTGAATAGCCCGCGCAACTGGTTCATGTTGCATGAGAGGTCGTTGATGTGCAACAGGTTGCGTTCGCCGCTGATGACGTAATCTTCGCTCTTGCGCGCCATCGCCGCATCACCCGCCGCCATCGCCGCGGTCATCAGCGCGGTCATGTCGTGGTGCAGCTGGCGCAGGTCGGCCTGCACGCGTTGATGGATATCATGGAACGCACAATCGGCATAATGTTGATTGAGAAAGTTGCCCGCCTCGGTGAGCTGCGACTGGCTGTAATCCTTGTGGGTGACCAGCACACGGTTTTCCACCTCGCCATCCGGCATGACGATAATGAGCAGCACCTTTTTTTCCGACAACCGCAAAAATTCTATCTGGCGCACGGTAATGGCGGTGCGCTGCGGCGTGGCCACCACACCCGCGAAATGGGTGAGCTCCGATAGCAGGTTGGAGGCCTGTACCAGCAGGCGTGAGGGGTTGTCCGGTTGAAAGTGGGATTGCAGTTGTTGTATGTGTGCGTCGTCCAGCGGCTGCATCACCAGCAGCGTATCGATGAACAGGCGATAACCCAGTGCCGTGGGCACACGCCCGGCGGAGGTGTGCGGGCTGCTCACCAGCCCCATCTCCTCGAGGTCGGCCATCACGTTGCGGATAGTGGCGGGGCTGACTTCCAGACCGGAGAACTGTTGCAGTGAGCGCGAACCGACCGGCTGGCCATCGCTGATATAGCGTTCCACCAGGGTTTTGAGCAGGATTTGCGCGCGGTCGTTGAGCATGGGCATTATTCTACCATCGGGCATCAGGGCGCCTCTAAAAATCCAGATTTCATCCCAACTGCTGCGTTGCTCAAAAATTTTCTTGCTTACATATCATACATATGCGGCGCTGCGAAAATTTCTTCGCGCCTTGCATTTGGGCGAACTCCGAATTTTTAGAGGCACCCATTGGTTACTTTGTCAATCAATGGGCAATATGGTTTAATCGCGCACATGAAATTTCCATTTAAAACCGTTGCCCTGATCGGCAAATACAAGGCGCCGGAAATTACCGGGCCGCTGCTGCGTTTGGCGGCCTTCCTTTCAGGGAAGGGTGTTGCCGTGGTGGTGGACAGCATTACTGCCGGGCATATCGAGCAGCATGATTATCGTGAAATACCGTTGAACGCGATGGGTGGGGTGGTTGATCTGGCCATCGTGCTGGGCGGCGACGGTACCATGCTGAATATCGCATGTACCTTGGCGCCCTTCGATATCCCGCTGGCGGGCGTGAATCAAGGGAGGCTGGGCTTTCTTACTGACATTTCGCTCGACACCGTGCAACAGACCATTGTCGCCATGCTGGAAGGCGAGTTTGTTACCGAACAGCGCCTGTTGCTTTCCACGCGCATTCTGCGCGATGGGGCGGAGGTGTTCAATGCGCTGGCGCTCAACGAAGTGGCGGTGCACCGCGGCAATACCAGCAGCATGATCGAGTTCGAGGTGCGCATTGACGGTGAATATCTCTACAATCAGCGCGCAGACGGGCTGATCGTGGCGACCCCGACCGGTTCTACGGCATATGCACTTTCTGCTGGCGGGCCAATTTTGCACCCCAGTTTGGATCTTATCGCGCTGGTGCCGGTATGCCCGCACACCTTGAGCAATCGCCCCATCGTGGTAAAGAGCGAATCGGTGCTGGAAATTTTGCTGCATCGCACCAGTGCTGTGAGTGTGCGTTTCGATAGCCACACCCATTTTGACTTGCAGGGTCACGACAAGCTGGAAGTTTCGCGTTACCCCACGCCGGTTTGCCTGCTGCACCCGGTGGGGCATAGCTATTACCATACCTTGCGCGAGAAGCTGCTCTGGAATAAGACGCTGTAATGTTGAAGTTCCTCAGCATCCGCGACTTCGTCATTGTCGATTTCCTTGAGCTTGATTTTGCTTCCGGTTTTACCGCACTCACCGGCGAAACCGGCGCGGGCAAATCCATCCTGATCGATGCCCTGTCGCTGGCGCTGGGTGAGCGCGGCGATGCGGGCATGGTGCGAGCCGGCTGCGAACGCGCCGAGATCAGCGCAGAATTCGATACGACCAAGTTGCCACAGTTGCAAGCTTGGCTGCGCGAGCAGGAGCTGGAAGGCGATGACGGTGTGTGTTTGTTGCGCCGGATACTGGATGCCAACGGGCGTTCGCGCGGCTTTATCAATGGGCGCAGCGCCACGCTGCAGCAGATGCGCGAAGCGGGCGAACATCTGCTCGACATTCACGGCCAGCATGCGCACCAATCCCTGTTGCGCCCCGATGCACAGCGCGACTTGCTGGACGGCTATGCCGGGCTGGGGCGTGACGTGGAAGCGCTGGCACTGTTGTTCCGCGAGTGGCAAGCATTGCATCGCCGCCGCGCACAACTGGAGCAGAACGCCGAAGCGGTGGCCACCGAGCGCGAGCTGCTGTTGTTTCAACGGCGCGAACTGGAGACGTTGAATTTCAGCGGGCAGGAATGGATCGAGTTGCAGGCCGATTATGCGCGCCTGTCGCATGCTGCCAGCCTGCTGGAAACGGCACAGTTAGGCGTGGAGGTGTTGAGCGAGGCCGATACTGCCTGCCTTGCGCAATTGAATATGTTGATGGCGCGCGTGCGTGCGGGCATGGAGTTCGACACGGCATTGCAGGACACGCTCACCATGTTGGAAAGCGCGCAGAACGAATTGCAGGAGGCGGTGTACGCGTTGCGCCATTACCAGCAAAAACTGGATGCTGATCCACAGCGTCTGCGCGAGCAGGAGCAGCGCATGGCGGCCATCGTGGATGCGGCACGCAAATACCGCGTGGCGCCGGAACAGTTGCCCGAAGCCTTGCAGCACATCACGGCGCGGCTGGACGAACTGGGCGGAGATGCCGACCTTGCCGTATTGGCGCAGCAGGAAACCGCCGCGCATGAGAAATATCTGGCCGCCGCAAAAAAATTGGGCGCGGCACGCAAAAAAGCGGCGGAGAAACTGTCGCGCGAAATCACCGCCGCCATGCAGACGCTGGCCATGCAGGGCGGCAGCTTCGCTGTGGCGCTGACACCGTTGGCCGAGGGTAATATACACGGCTTGGATGCAATCGAGTTTCAGGTGGCAACCAATCCGGATACACCACTACGCGGTTTGGCGAAGGTTGCCTCCGGTGGCGAATTGTCACGCATCAGCCTGGCGATCCAGGTTGCCGCCAGCCAAGTGGCAGCCGTACCAACATTGATTTTTGACGAGGTGGACAGCGGTATCGGCGGACGCGTGGCGGAAATTGTCGGGCAACTGCTGAAGCGCCTCGGGCAGCGCCATCAGGTGATGTGCGTGACGCATTTACCACAGGTGGCGGCGATGGCGGATGCACAATGGCAGGTGAGCAAATCCGCACGCAACGGCGCTACCCTGAGTACTATCTGCATGCTCAAACAGGCAGAGCGTGTCGAAGAGATCGCACGCATGCTGGGCGGGGTGAAGATTACCGAGACTACGCGCAAACATGCGGCGGAAATGCTGGGCATGCCGTCCTGAGCCGGCTTTGATGTATTATGCCGCAGTTCTGTAATTAAGGTTTTTACCATGCGTTTTAAATTGATCATTGTTTCCATGTTGCTTGCCTCTTGCAGCAACATGTCCATGCCCAGGCTGACGTCGCTCACTCCGCACAAGATTGAAATCCGCCAGGGCAATCTGGTTACGCCGGAGATGCGCGAGAAGCTCAAAGTGGGGATGTCGCGCCTGCAAGTGCGCTCCGTTCTGGGCACACCATTGGTTAACGATCCTTTCCACGCCAGCCGCTGGGACTATGTATATCGCCTTGAACAAAGCGGCAAGGTGGTCGAGCAACAGCGCCTGACGCTGTATTTCGATGATGATCGCCTGGCGCGTATCGACGAAAGCAGCATGCCTCCGCAAAGTGCGCCATCGCCACAGGTAGCACCGGCAGCGCAACCCAAGGCGCCAGTACCGGTTGAGCCGGACGCCAGGAAATAATTAGGAGCCGCAATGAATAAAATCAAAGTCGCAATCGCCGGTTGCAGCGGACGCATGGGGCGGGCGCTACTGGAGGGCGTGTTGCATTCGGATGATCTGGCCTTGCACGCTGCGCTGGAACACCCTGTCAGCACCCAGCTCGGCAAGGATGCCGGTGAATTGGCCGGTGGCGCATGTGGCGTAAAGATAACGGCTGACGTGGCTTCCGCACTGCAAGGCGCGAATGTGTTGATTGACTTCACCCGTCCGGAGGGCACGCTGCATCATCTCGAAGTGTGCCAACGGCTGGGCGTGAAAATGGTCATCGGCACCACCGGCTTCAATGCGCAGCAAAAGGCGCAGCTGGGTGCTGCGGCGCAGCAGATCGGCATCGTGTTCGCCCCCAATATGAGCGTGGGCGTGAATCTCACCTTCAAGCTGCTGGAGATGGCATCCAGAGTGTTGAGCCACGGTTATGACATCGAAATCATCGAAGCGCATCACCGCCACAAAGTGGATGCACCTTCCGGCACCGCGCTGGGCATGGGTGAAGTGATTGCAAGGACACTGGGGCGCGACCTTGCGCAATGCGCCGTTTACGGGCGCGAAGGTGTTACCGGTGAGCGCGATCCTTCCACCATTGGTTTTGCCACCGTGCGCGGTGGCGACATCGTGGGTGATCACAC